>JAGFJD010000217.1 GCA_024102975.1 Phaeodactylibacter sp.
AGGATGTGATAGATGAGTGGCCTTTGTATGCGGTTTTGCTTTCTCTGTGATAGGGACATGGTGCTGATGTCTGGGAGGAGAGGAGTTTCTGAATGTAGGTACTTCTGCTTTTGATCTGAAGTCAACACACGGGATGTACATTGTGTCCCGACACGTGGGTCTTCCGATGTAGGGCATATAGGCGTTTTCACATAGGACACATAGTGCAGGGCGCATGGGGCGGGGGGCATGGGTTTTACCACATAGGGCACATAGGCGTTTTCACATAGGACACATAGTGCAGGGCGCATGGGGCGGGATAGTGGCCGCGCCGGCGTATACCAGTCCGCCGTAGCGGTTGAACACTTTGAATTCCAGCACTTCGGAAACGGTTCCGGGATGGGCGAAGATGCCGAAGTGGTCGTTCCGCCCGTCGCCGTTGGGGGAAAAAGCATTGGGGATATAGATGGAGCAACCTGCCGGCAGGAACAGGCTGTCCAGGGTTGCGGTGCAGCCCGTTTCGTCCCGGATGAAGAGGGTGTGCCGGCCGCCCCCGAGGCCTTCCAGGTGCGGGTTGGGAGAGAGCCGGAGGGAATCCGGCCCGTACCCGGGTACGGCCAGGGTGTCGACATAATATCCCGGTTCGCTGTGCCCATAGTGCGCCTCTCCCCGGCAGATGACGGCCTCCACCGTATCGGTAACATCGCAGCAGTAGGGCGGGCAATAGCCTATATCCGTGACGGTTGTCGCGATATCGTAGTCCGTTTCCACCAGCCAGGCCTCCCGCCGGCCGCCCTCTTCGGCCGCGAACTCTGCCGGCACGGGATCAAACGCCAGTTCCCCGGTTATGCAGGGCAGCCCACTAGGAGTCGAGGCCGAGCGTGTGCAGGAGGCATGGAGTGTCCAAACATCAGACGGGTAGCCCGGCAAGCTCTCTAAAGCATGATCTTATACTGGCGAACGCGTGGCTTTGTCAGGAACAAAACCAGCGATGCCAGTATATACTGACCCGGCGGGTTTTGCAGTCGACAAAACCTGCCGTGCGTCAGTATAACATTCAAACCTGATGCGCATGCCCCTCACCCCACCTTCTCCAGCACCTCTACCAGCCAGCTCTTATTCGCCACCGCCTGGCTGCCCTCCACTTCCCTGCGCAGGGCGCCGATGCGCCGGGCGAGGGCTTCCCGCCGCAGCCCGGGCGCTTCCAGGCGCAGTTCGTAGATCTTTCTGGCCAGGTTCAGGAAGGCGGCGTTGGCCGATTTGCGGTAACCGGAAATCTCGCGGTTGCGCAGCAGATACTTTTTGAACGCCTCCACCAGGGCGAAGAAGGCCTCCGGCTCGTCCAGCTCGTAGTAGCTCTTCAGCTGGATGATCTTGGCGCCGAGATGATAGGAGGTGTCGGTGAATTCCACATCCTGGAGCTGCAAAAGGGCCTGCTTGTACTCCGCCCGGGCGTAGCAGAGGGCCGCCCGGTTGTAGGCCACGGCGTTGAGGCGGCCGTCTTCCGGCAGGAAGGGCTGGTACTGGCGGATGAACCGTTCGGCCCATTCGAAGGCACGGGTACGGATGGCGGTGGTGACAATATTTTTAAACGACCACTCCGTGAGCTGGCCGTGGACGAAGAGCAACTCCCGCTCCAGCATGAGCTCATAGAGCCGGAACACCTCGGCGTAGTAGCTTCCGCTGCCCGAGTTGATCTGCCGGATGCAGTGGTTGAGGGCATAGTGGTAGAGGGTGCGCAACTCGTCGGCAGTGACTACCTCCGGTTTTTCCAGCAGCAAGCCTTTCAGCCCGAAATAATGCGCTTCCTCCTGCGGCTGCTCCAGCATCAGCAGGGCCTGGTAGTAGAGGTGCAGGGCAGGCTGCTCCTGCAGGGCGCCGCTCTCCCGGCAAACCTTCCGCACGTCTTCCAGGAACCGGCAATTATAGCCGGCATTGATCACCGCATTGCGGCTGGCCATATCGCAGGCGATGCGTAGTTTGTTGCACCAGTAGTAGCGGTCCAGCGCGTCGCTCTCCTGCTGGAGGTGAGCGGTGAAGCGGCGCTGCTGCCGGTTGAGCTCGCAGAGGTCCAGCTGTTGTTCGAGCCGGGCCTGCTCCAGGAAGAACTCGTAGCTGCGGCCAGCCTGCCGCAGCAGCAGCTGGCGGGCGCGGCGCGCATTGCGCACGATGTGCTTATCGGCGTCCCGCTCCAGCAGCTCGTTTATGAGCAGGCGCTTTTCCGCAGCCGGCCGCCGCTCGTACTGCAGGTAGGCCAGGAAGCCGTACAGCAACTGCAGCAGGTCGCTGATAAAATTGTCGAGGCGGGCGTTGTTGTAAGGTTCGTCCGGGAACAGGGCCGCCCAGGCGGCAGCTCGGCTCATTTCCTCCGCATCAAAAGCGGGCGCAAAACCGTTTAGCCAGCTGTATAGCTCCACCACTTTTTCGTGGCGGTTGAAAAAGGGCGAGCAGGCATAATGGCCGAAGCGGGTGCGCTCGCGGGCACTCAGGGTACGGAGGAGGCCGATGAGGCTGGCGTTGTGCATGACAAGCGGCGGTTTGGGATGGCCTGGAGGGCAAAGGCCGTTATTTTTATAATCATTATAAATATAATCGTTATTTAAAGAATCGTTATATTCATAACCGTTACTTTTATAACGATTATAAAAATAACGATCCTGGGATGAGGCCCACCACATTTTCAGAAATTTGCACTTTTATACCTTAACGCAATCCGATACAGGTTCAGCGCCTGAAAAAAGCCAGAAAAATAAATCAAACTAGCCTAATGATAATAGTTTATTCCAAATTATTGCTTCTAAAAATCCTAGAAATCTAAAAAATTGTACTTTCCTCCACCCTTGAATTGGCCTATTTTTAGGTTGTAAATGAGGCTGCCCCCGCCCATCCCATGAAAAAGAAAACCCGAGTTTCATGAAAAAGCTATTCTCTTTGTTCGTTTCTATCGCTGTTCTATGGCTGTCTGCCGAAGCCCAGGAATGCCTGATGCTGCGCCTTTCCCAGGCTGAGGCCCGGGCCGGGGATACGGCCGATATCCACCTGACCTACCACGGCAGCGTGCCGTTCGTCGGTTTCGGCTTTTCCGTAACTTACGACGAGGCAGTTTTGCAGCCCATTGCTGTGGATGGAGAACACCCCGCCCTGGCCGGCGAGAATGTTTTTGGTGCCGCCATCGAACCCCAGGGTACCCCAAGGGTTTCCTTTCTTGGCTATACCGACAGCCTGGAACCCGTCGCCGGCCTGCAGGACGGAGACACCCTGTATACCATCCGGTTTGCCGTCCTCGCTTCAACTGCCTGGTCTCCGGTCCGCTTTGCTGACGGCACCACGCCAATCGAACTGGTTGGCGCACTGGGGTTCAGCTATGTCCCTGCCTCCTATTTCCTGCTGGACGGCGGCATCGGCGCCAACGGCAATTCCCTGCCGGAAGCCAGCCTGGCCGGCGCCTGCCTGAACCGCCCGGATTGCAATGACCCCAACAGCGGCGCCATCAGCCTCCTTCCGGAACCGGGCGCAGAACCCGGCACCGTTGCCTGGTCCGATGATGACTCCAACCTGCTGTCCACCGGCTTGTCTCCCGGCAACTTCCCGGCCGGCGCTTACTTCCTGGAAATAAGCGGCCCTTCCGGCCCTGCCCGCACCGGCCGCGCCCGACTGTATGCAGACGCCCTCCTCGTCCGCCCCGAGGTGACAGCGGCCTCCTGCGCCGGCCCGCCCGACGGCAGCGCCAGCCTGCAGGTTTCCGATACGGGCGGCGGCGCATTGGCCTACGCATGGTCCGACGGCAGTACCCTGCCCCAACTGGAAAACGCAGCCGCCGGCAGTTATTTCGTAACCGTCACCTCCATAGCGACCGGCTGCACAGCAACAGCATCCGCAGAGGTCGGCCAGCGGGCAGCCATGTACTTCACCGGATCGACGGTCCGGCCCGTAGTCTGCAGCGAAACCAATTCCGGCGCCATCAACCTCAGCGTCAGCGGGCCGGACGCCAGCGGCCTGATCTACGAATGGGGCAACGGCGCCCTGGGCGCCAGCCGGCAGAACCTCGCCCCCGGCAGCTATGCCGTCACCGTTTCCAACAACGCCGGCTGCAGCCGCTCCCGGGTTTTTGAGGTTCCCCGCCAGGACGGCCTCCACCTGAATGCCCAGCAGGCAAGCCAGTGGCTCAACTGCATCAACCCCTCCGGCTTCATCGACCTGGCGACGCCCCGCCTGAGCAATTTTATAGAATACGCCTGGAGCAACTTCCAAACCACGGAAGACCTTGCCGGACTGGTCCCGGGCAACTACTCAGTCAGCGTTTACGACCCGGCCACCGGATGCTCCGGAACCAAAAACTTTGCCTTCGGGCACGAACCGATAGAGACCACGCCTAACGTAGTTTGCACATCCGGCCCCGGCGGGCAACAGCTCACCGTCATGGCAGTCGCCTGGGGCGGAGGTGGCAGCGTCCCGCCGTTCCGCTTCGACTGGAGCGGCGGTTATGAAATTGATTCCGGCACATTCCATTCCACCATCCTGGCAGCAGAAGGAGAATCCTACAGCGTCACCATAACCGACATGCTGGGATGCCAGGAGGTAATGGCCCCCATCCTCGCCGAATGCCTCTCCGGGCCGGAAAACGGCCCCGGCGCCCCGCCTGCGGATAACCCCCCGGCAGCTCCGGAATCGGGCCAGGCCGCCTTCAGCATGAGCGCCCTGGCCACGACCGGCAGCCAGGGAGAAGTGGTGTGCGTACCGATACAGGCAGGCGGAACAGCGGAACTGGAGAGCTTCCATTTCAGCTTCTCCTGGGACCCCTCCATGCTGGAATACCAAAGCATAGAAATCGTGGACCCCGCTTTCGAAAACACCGTTTTCTACCGGGATTTCTACCCCCACCTCGGCATCGACTGGGAATATGCCGGCGCCCCGCTGGCACTCGACACGCCAACCGTAGCCTACCAGGTTTGCTTTGAAATCCTGGCAGACAAAGGCAACGCCTTCCTTTGGAACAGCCCATACCCTCTGGAGAACCGCTATGATTCCCCCGCAGGCCAGCAAATCCTCGTCTTCCGGGAAAATGCCGTCCGCATAAACTGCGGCACGCCCCTGAACGCGTCGGTAGAAGAAGCCTCTCCCCCTACCCTTCCCGGCAGCCAGGACGGCTTCATCCGGCTGTCCGTACCCGACGGCAGGCCGGTTCATGCCTATGAATGGTTCCGCGCCGACACGGTTTTCCAAACCGGCAACCACCGCCTCCTGCAAAACCTGGAGCCGGGAACCTACAGCGTCCGGGTAGAAGACAGAGACAACTGCGCCGCCCTCATCGAAGGGATCACCTTAAATGCCGCGGTTTCCAACCAGGACACCACCATCTGCCCGGGCGACAGCCTCCAACTCTCCGCCGACGCCCCGGATGCCGTAAGTTATTCCTGGGAACCCGCCTTCCTGCTCAGCTGCAGCGATTGCCCCAACCCCGTCACCGAACCGCTGTTCGGCGACCAAACCTTTGTGGTGACCACGACGGACGCCATGGGAAGCGAGACAACGACCGAAATCAACGTCTTCGTGCGCAACTACCTCGACTTCGGCCTGCTGCCCTTCTCCAACAGCCCCGTCTGCGAAGGAGACACCCTGGTATTCGATCCCAACGTCATCGGCGGGCAGTCCTACGCCTGGGCAGATCCCAACCAGGTGGTTTTCTCCACAGCTCCCTTCCCCATCATCCCCGATGTCAGCCTGGCCGATGCCGGGACCTATTCGCTGGATATCGTAGACGACATTGGCTGTGCAGTCGGCGCGTCCTTCGACGTTCAGGTATTCCCTTCCTTCACAGCCGACATCAGCGCCACCCCTGCCACCTGCAACGGCCTGTGCGACGGCGCCGCCAGCCTGTCTATCAGCGGCGGCACGCCGCCCTACCTGATAAGCTGGGACGAAGGGCTCAACTGGAGTTCCGACACTTCCCTCGCCGGCCTGTGTGCCGGCGCCTACCCGGTATGGGTGATGGACGAAAACTGCCTGCAAAAACTGGAGGTCACGATCGGAGAGGCCGAGCCGCTGAGCGCCAGTTTCAACATCAGCGCCCCCTTTTGCCCCGGCGGCGACATCACCATCGAAATCTTCAACTTCAGCGGAGGGGCCGGCAGCGGCACGCAGTACTTCTACTCCATCGACGGGGGGCAAACTTTCCAGCCGACGTTCGACGTGCCCTGGCCAATTCCGGCGACGACGGCTTCGGTTGTTATCCGGGACGATGCCGGCTGCCAGAGCGCCTACCCCATCGACGTAACGCTGCCCGAACCGATCCGTGCCGACATCAGCATCGCCAACGCTTCCTGCATCAGCCAGGACGACGGCCGGATCACCATCAACTCCGTATTGGGGGGCACGCCTCCTTATACCTATTTCCTCGACGGAATCCAGTACCCCCAGATAGATTTCCCGCTGGCAGTTGATGATTACAGCCTGGTAATCATGGATGCCAATAGCTGCACCGCTGAATATCCCGTCGTCATTTCCACCAGCCCCATCGACGCCATCACCAACGACACCGTCATCTGCGCGGGCGAGTTGGTCCTGCTGCAGGCTGATGCGCCCGGCGCGGTGGCCGCACAGTGGTCGCCCGCAACCGGCCTTGCCGCTCCGGATCAGCTCAGTACCCTGGCATCTCCAGCGGTTAGCACCACCTATGTGCTCACGGTAGTAGACGATGAAGGCTGCATGGGCACGGACAGCGTGCAGGTAGCCGTCCTTGCGGGCATACCGTGCCGGGAGGAGTGGCGCGACACCCTGGCCATCGGCGAATCAGGGCAGTGGTGCAGCGTGGCCAGCCAGTTCGGCTCGCCCATCCCTTATGGCATTACCGAACTGGGGTGCGGCAGCGGGCCGGGCATTGCCGGCATCGACGTCGACAGCCTGGGGCTCTGCGTTGCCTACACAGGCCTGGCGCCGGGCCAGGATACCCTGTGCTTCACCATCTGCGAACTGATCGATACTGCCCATTGCTGGGAGGCCTTCCTCTACCTCACCGTCACCGAAAACCTGGTATGGCCCGGCGATACCGATTCCAGCGGCCTGGTCGATCAGTATGATCTGCTCAACATTGGCCTGGGCTACGGTGCTGCCGGGCCGGTTCGCCCCAACGCCAGCCTGGAATGGCAAGGGCAGCCTGCCCCTTTATGGGGAGTATCTACCCCCGCCTCCGCCATTGACTACCGCCACGCCGACACCGATGGCGACGGCACCATCGACACCGGCGACACCCTCGCCATCAGCCAGAACTGGGGGCTGGCATGGGAAGACGGCAACGGGCGCCCCGGCGGCAACCCTTCCCCAACCACCGCCGGCGGCCCGCCCTTCTACCTGCATCCGGACACCCTCATCGAAGGGGCTACTATGCAACTGCCCCTCATCCTGGGCACGGAGGAAACGCCCGCTGCCGGCGTCTACGGGCTGGCCTTCAGCCTCTACTTCGACGAATCGGTCGTGCAGGACGGCAGCGCCGCACTGGTGCTGTCCGACTCCTGGCTGGGCGACCCCGCCCAGAACCTGATCTACATGCAGCGCCGGGACGACGGCGCCGGCCGCATCGACGCCGGCATCACCCGCATCAACGGCATCGACGCCAGCGGATACGGCCCCATCGGCGACCTGTTCATCACCATCGAAGACGACATCCTGGCCCGGAACCTCGACCTCGAAGCCTTGTTCGAAATCCGCGACGTGCGCATCATCAACTACCAGGAAGAAACCCTCCCTGTCGACACGCCGCCTACCGTTGCCCCGGTACTGAGCAGCCGGCAGGAGCAGCCCCTGCCCGGCCGCCTCCGCCTGTCGCCCAACCCGGCCCGCCGCCACTTCCGGCTGAGCGGCGCGGCGATACCCCTGGAGCAGGTACAGATCCTGAACACCATGGGGCAGCTGGTGCGGAGCTGGCGCCGGCCGGCACCGGACAAGCCGTTCTCCCTGGAGGGCGTGGTTCCGGGCTTGTACCTGGTTCAAGCGCAGGCCGGCAGGGCAGCAGGCACCTGGTGGCTGGTGGTGGAGTAATGCTGCTTCAGGGAGCGATAGAGGGCCACAGAGGAAATCCGGACAAGCAGTATGGAAGCCGATAACCAATAGACTTGTTCGGCAGGGGTAGGATGGTGGGAAAATTGAGCTGTTTTCGACCACGCGAAGGCTTTTTTCGGCCGCATAGCCATAGCTATACGGCCGAAAAAAGGCACAGTGTGGGAAGAAAAGAGCCAATTTGCGCCCATCATACTACCCGCCGAACAAGTCTGATAATGGAAGCGGGCCCACGGAGGACTCCATAACTACTTCATAACCTCCCCTTCCCCGGAGGTGCGGGCATAGGCTACCGCCTCTTCGTACATTTCCCGCCATCCGTTCCAGCCATGCCTTTCGGCGAAGGAACTGTTGTGCCACAGGGTTATGAACAGGCCGCCGGTTTCCCGGCATAACCGGCAGAGTTGTTGCAGGCGGCCCAGCGCCTGTTTGGGTTCCAGGGCCATGTACTTTTGCAGCGTCACATCCATGGCGGCGAAGGGGTAGATCGTCAGAGGCTGCAACTGCTCGGTTTCCAGGTCGTACCACGGGAAGGGAGTGGCCATGCTGGCCCGGAAGCCGGCGGCGTCGGCATAGCCCATGCTGTAGTCTTCCTGTATGCCCTGTGCAGCCAGGCGGCGGTAGGTTTCCGGGAAGCGCAGCATCAGGAAGTGCTGTCGGCTCCGCAGGACGTTCTCGCCGGTGATCTTTTTCAGCCGGCGGACTTCCCGGGGTAGTTGCGCCTCGTCGAAGTTGGAGCGGTAGGAAGGGTGCAGCCCTACATGGCGCGTGTCGGCTACCCAGGCGACCAGTTTCCGGAGCGCGGGGTTGGAAGCCGGGATGTTTTTATCATACCGGCCATAATCGCCCAGGAGGAAGAAGTAAAGCGCGGAGAGGCCTTCGGCCCGATGGAGTTGCCGGAGGTAGGCGAAAGTGTCAAAGGGGTCGGGGCGTTTGCCCAGCAGGCAGGCCCAGCGTTCAAGGACGAGCCCCCAGCGCAGGGTAGCCAGGTCGCGCAGCGTTCCCGCCAGGTTGAGCCAGAAGGGCCGGTGTAGGTAAGCCCAGGCCAGGTCTACATCGTAGGTTGGCATAAAACGGTATTCCGGATACCCGATGGGCAATTCCGGGAAGCGCTGCTTCAGCATCCCGGCCAGGCGGAGCGCCCACTGGTTGGCCAGGGGCTGTTCGAGGAAACCCTCCTGGTAGGCCAGGCTACGGGCGGCGGGGAAGCGGCCCATGCTGTCAGCAGCAAAGGGCAGGTACTCCTCATACCGGCTGGCCAGAAAAAAAACCAGGGCCGGCAGGTCGAAAGGGAAAGCGGCACCGGGCGCTTCCTGCCGGAAAAAGGCGGGCAGCCCCTGATGCCGGAAAACGTCGGGAGCCTGCGGCCGCAGGCCGTCCTCCCAAAGCAACGGCCCGGCGGGGAGCCATAGCCCCTCCTCGTCCAGCGGGGCCGGGCTGTAGGCAGCCCGCGCGCCAACGGCAGAGCGATAGGCCTCCTCGTCCGTGGTCAGCTGGTACCCCACTTTGAGGCAGGACCGGAAGAGCAAACGGAAGGCATACTTGACCCTGGGGGGCACAGAGGGTACGTAAATGAGTATCTTCATCCTGCGTTTTGCCAGGTTTTACTGAAAGATAATGTGTTTTGCACGCTTTTTTTTATTGGTGGAAGGAATTTCCATAAATTTAATCCATGGCCATAAAAAAAATCCTCATCACCGGAAATCATGCGGTCGGGAAAACTTCCCTCCTGAACCGCTTCATTCACGATACGTTCAGCGAGCGCCCCACGGTAAATATCGGCCTGGGAGTGGCCCGAAAGGAAATTGAAGTTCAGGAAGGGACTTTGGTACTCGTGCTGTGGGACCTGGTGGGGGAGTTGTCCGGTGGAAAAGTACCCCGCACCTACCTTTTGGGCGCCAGCGCGGCCGTTTATGTCTTCGACCTGAGCCGGCCGGACAGCCGCAACAGCATGGAGGCCGACCTGGCCGTTATCCGCAGGATGCTGCCGGGCTGCCCGGTCCGGGTCGTCGGCAACAAAAAAGACCTGCTGAACCGGGCAGAACTGCAGGCACTGGCCAGCGAAACCCCGGAAAGGCGGTATGCCAGTGCAAAGACCGGCGAGAATGTGGAGGATATCTTCCTGGCTATCGGCCGGGAATTGCTGGGTTCCAGGCAGGAAGAATGAGGGAACGTTCCTCCCCGGCCTGTATTTTATTCATTTATTTTGCTAAATTGACAAATGTTTCGCGGTTTTGCCCTATTCAGGACGTAATGTCAGAATATGCTTGAACCTTTATGCCCTGAGAACGTAATACTATTTAAGAAAAAAACGTCATGGCCCAAAAGATTTACCTTTTCCTGCTGCTTAGCCTCGGATGCTTCTCCGCAATAGCTCAGCAAACCTATGATACGGATCAGAACATTTACGACGAGAGCAAAGGGATCGTTTATGATCGCGAGTTTACCGTCGACATGAAACTGCATACCAACGGTTTTGCGCTCGGCGTCAACTTCGCCCGCCTCAAAACCTATTACCTCACCCGCTTCTTCAACATAGAGATCGGCGAGATCAAACACGACAAGGAGTTCCGCCAGAGCTTCGACTTCCAGACTCCGGCAGCCTCCCGCGTCTCCCGGGCTTTTATCTTCGGCAAGCAGAACAACCTGCTCGTCCTCCGGGGGGGAATAGGGGAGAAGCGGTACCTTTCGGAAAAGGCCAAACGCAAAGGGCTGGCCGTCGGGCTGAGCTACGAAGGCGGCCCATCCCTGGGCCTGCTCAAACCTTATTACCTGGAGCTGGTCCGCTCCGAGTCCGACCCTTTCCAGGATTTTACTATCCGCAGCGAAAAATTCTCTGATGCAAACGCGGCTACTTTCCTGGACATTAGCCGGATTTACGGCTCTTCGGGCTTTTCCAAAGGGCTGGGAGAGATTTCTGCCATTCCGGGCCTGCACGGCAAGTTCGCCGTCCACTTCGACTGGGGCGCCTTCGACGAATTCGTCAAGGCAATCGAAGCCGGCGTCATGGTCGACGCCTACTTCCAGCGGGTGCCCCTCATGGTGGAATCCAGCCTGACGGAATTACCGGAAAACAAGTCGATTTTCATCAACCTTTACATAAATTTGCAGCTGGGCAAGCGGTGGTAGAGGCCTGCGGGCGCCGGGGAAGGTTGTGAGTTCTGATCCTGCGTCGGGCGGGCGGAATGGCGTTATTGGTTGTTCGTTGTAATCGCAGCCCTTTCGCCGGAATCCTTTTACACTCAATATGAACTAAACTCTGTAGCTCTTTCCTTGTTATTAACCAGTGCCTCACGCACAAAATAGCAGAGGAGTTATTTCACCGCCAGAAGCAACATGCGGTGCCCAATAACCAATAACCGGCTCTGTCCCGGTACCCGATAACCGTCAACCACCAACAACCGCAACAATGATCGAACTGCCAATAGTAGAAAAGAAAGAACCGAGAAAACGGAAGCCGGACTGGTTGCGCGTCAAGCTGCCGATCGGCCCCAACTACAAAAAGGTGCGGAGCCTGGTCGACGACTACAACCTGCATACCATCTGCCAGAGCGGCAATTGCCCCAATATGGGCGAATGCTGGGGTGCCGGCACCGCTACCTTCATGATCCTGGGCAATACCTGTACCCGCTCCTGCTCTTTCTGCGCCGTCAAGACCGGCCGCCCGCCGGAGTACGACGAAGACGAGCCGCGCCGCGTGGCCGAGGCCATCGACCTGATGGGCGTCAGGCACGCCGTCATCACCTCCGTCAACCGAGACGAGCGCAAAGACCGGGGTGCCGAAATCTGGTACCAGACGGTACGCGCCGTCAAAGAGCGCACGCCCCACGTCACCATTGAGACGCTCATCCCCGACGTGCGCGCCACCTGGTGGGCCCTGGAGCGCATGATCAGCGCCGGCCAGGAGGTCGTCTCCCACAATATGGAAACCGTAGAGGCCCTCTACCGCAAGGTGCGCCCCCAGGCCAAATACCACCGAAGCCTGGAGCAAATCCAGCGCACCAAAGACTACGGCAAGCGCACCAAATCCGGCATCATGGTCGGCCTGGGCGAGACCGACGAGCAGGTCTTCAAGACCATGGATGACCTGCTGGCCCACGGCTGCGACGTGCTGACCATCGGCCAGTACCTGCAACCAACCCGCATGCACCTGGAAGTGGCGGAGTACGTCCATCCCGATAAGTTCGCCGAGTACAAGGAGGTGGGGCTGTCCAAAGGTTTCGCCTTCGTGGAGAGCGCGCCGCTGGTGCGGTCGAGCTACCATGCAGAACGGCATTTGTAAGTGTTCTCTCCTGAAAGCAAAAAGCCTGCCGGGAAACTTCCGGCAGGCTTTTTGCTTTTGGGCCAGTTCTGGCGTTAAGAGCATGTTTTACAATCATTTTAACATATTCCTGATGCGCATGCCCCTCACCCCCTCGCTCCCCGCCAATGCCACCCCAGCGCCAGGCCGCAGAGGAGCAGCCCCAGAAACTCCCGCGTCAGCTCCACGTGAGGCGACCCGGCTTTCATGGCGCCGGTGATCGTCGGCATGCCCATGTTGATCCATCGGATGAAACCGGGCAGGAGCGCCGCCATCCAGATCAGCACCACGCCCAGGCCGAGGTACAGGATGTATCGGTGGTAACGCCCGAAAGCGGCAAAGGCCGATACGATGGCCACGAAGCCGTATAAGGCGGCCCAGGCCCAGGGGTCGGGATCGTTGAGCTGCACGGCGGCGAAAAGGGCGAAGAGCAGGGCCAGGAAGAGGTTGACGTATTTCATGCCAGGAGCAGTGAGCAATTTCTGAGTAGTCTTAAAAAAAGAACTTCCGGTTTAGGCTTGGAGTTGTGCAAAAGGCCGAAAGTAGACAGGATTAACAAGATTTACAAGATGTAGTGGCTTGCGTCACAAGAGCGTACGTATCCTGAAAATCTTGTTAATCCTGTCTGTATACACTTATTGCACAACCTCAAGTCTAAACTACCAGATGGGGAAGTCATTCTTCGCCGGCCCCTATTGCCTCAGGAGCTTCCCTTCCGCCAGCACCCGCCCGGCGGATTCCAGGCGGTACCAGTACAGGCCCGCAGGCAAGCTGGAAGGTACATCGGCAGCGCCTCCGGCAAAGGGAAGGCGCAGCGCCAGGCGGCCGGTAACGTCATAAAGGTACAACATCGGATTGGGGATTTCCAGGCCGGCCTGGCCGAACATCTGTAATTTTTCCCGAAAGGGATTAGGCCCGAGGGTGAGCCCGCGGCCGGCCTCCGCGTTGCCCGTGCCGGTTAACAGGTTCAGGAGGAAAGAGAAACTGGCGGAACAACCCAAGCCGTCCGTGATGGTAACGGAATACGGTCCGGCGGCCAGTTGGCTGATGTTTTGGGTGCTGGCACCGTTCGACCACTCATAGGTATAAGGCGGCATGCCACCCTGTGCCGAGATTTCGATCGAGCCGGTTTCGCCGCCGTCATCCGGGATAAGGATTTGGCTTGCGATCCCGATCGGCGCCAGTTCCTGCACGTGGGCGGTGACGATGCTGTCGCAGTCTTCTCCCTGGCCGGGAGCTATGTATTGCAACGTCCCGCTTTCAGTCAACAGCATGCCGTTGACCTGGATGCTTCCTCCGTTGCAAAAGTAATGGTGGGTTTCTATCTCGGGGTTTTCCCGAATGGAGAGGTGGAGGGTCACGACGCTGTCGCAGCCATTGCCCAGGGCATAAGTGCGGACGTATTCCCCTGCTTCGGAGTAAGAAATCCCATTGTGGTGGTACATTTCTCCGGGGCAGATTTCTGCAAAAATATCTGTTCCCGGCACTTCGTCGGTATATTCTACGAAGGTATAGGCCAGGCTGTCGCAACCGTTGGCCCGGGGATAGGCCCGCTCATACAGGCCGGGTGCGTTGTAATATTCGCCATTGTGTTCGAACCAGCCGCTGCCGCAATGCTCTACGGTTTCCAGGGACAGGGGCTGCTCCTGCGGTTCCAGCACTTCCAGGTGAACCAGTTCCCGGCAACCGGAGTTAAAATTGTTGCTGATGGAAATAGCATAACTGCCCGGCTGGCTTATTATCGTTCCGGAATAATTCAGAGGGGTATTTCCGCAGAGGGTTATGGTGTCATAAGACGTTGCATATTGCGGCTCGACCGCTATGTGCCTCCTGAGGCCTACCTGAAGGCCTACCTGGTTGACGGCCAATATGTCGTACAAGCCCTCCTCCGGCAAGGGTACGGACAAATAATAGTAGGGAGGTTCCTGGGAACACGAAAAAACGGTGACGTTGCCTGCATCTCCCTCGTAGGGCACCAGTGGCCAGAAGGAAGATACCGACAGGCCTGTACAGGGATTATAGGCGCTGACTCCCAGTTGGTAGCTCCTGATCGGCAGGGTGTCGATCTCCAACTCGCGGCCCTGGCCGAGGGTATCCCCATCCAGCATCCAGAAATATTCCAGGTAATCGTGATAGGGATGCACGGCATACCGGCTTCCGATCCAGTTGTTGTCACCCACCCGGCCGGCACCCAGCACTTTAAAATCAAAAGCTTGCGGCAAGGTTCTTTCTCTGACCCGGAATTCGGCAACGCCAATACAGCCGTCCTCCGTCCGCCCGACTACCCGGTAGTGGCCCGGCCCGGCTGTGATCGACCGGCCTTTCCTGCCGTTGTTCCAGTAATATTCGCTGAAGCCGTCGGCGGCAGTCAGCACTGTAGCTTCGCCGGGGCAAATCCAAAAATCTCCCTGTATTTCCATGGGGCAGGAGCTGGAATGGCAAACGGCTACAAAAGAAAAGAAAAGGGTCAAAAGAGTACAAAATCTTAACATGGGATATGATTTAATAGTATGAAAAAATCGCCTTCAATTATTTATACTGTGGGCATGAAATGCTTTTTAATCACTACTAACGTGTTTATTCGTTGAGTCCGAGAAAGAAAAAGATATTTGCTTGCCAAAAAAGGGGGGGATCAACAAAGCTTAACAAGTTGACTTCTTCCTGCTGAATATAAAAGCATTCAGAAACGTAGATGTGACGTGGTTTTAAAAACAAATGACAAAAAAATGAATATTTCTGCTTTGCCTCCAAAAAATGGGGTTCCTAAATCTATCTGCCGGGCTTTAATCCTGTTCCTGCTTTCCTGCACGCCCGCCCGGGAAGAACAACCGACTACTGCCGCCAAATGGTATAAAGGCAACACACATACCCATACCGTGCTTTGCGGCCATGCCGACACCACGCCGGAAGCGGTGGCCCGCTGGTATCACGGCCGGGGTTACAACTTCCTGATCCTGAGCGAACACAACATTTTTATCGACCCGGACTCCGTCCCGCTGCCGGCCGATAAGCGGGAGGACTTCATCCTCATCCCCGGCGAGGAAGTCACCGGCCGCGAGGATATTCACACCACCGGCATGAATGTCCGCCGCTTTGTGCCCGCCCACCTGCCCGAGGGCTTCATGGGTACAGACGAGGCGGGAAGGCAGGAAGCCAAACGCCGCATCCTGCAGATGCACGTCGATTCGGTGCGGCAGGCCGGCGGCACGCCCGTCCTGAACCACCCTAATTATGCTTCCGGCATCCATGCGCATGACATCCTGCGCGTCAACCGGCTGCATCTGTTTGAACTGTATAACGGCCACCCCCATGTGTACAACTGGGGCAAAGAGCAGCACGCCTCCACCGAGCAGAAGTGGGACTCCCTGCTCACCGCCGGCATGCTCCTGTACGGCGTCTCGTCTGATGACGCGCACCATTTTCTGGAATGGGGCCCGGAGCGCAGCAACCCCGGAAGGGGATGGGTCATGGTGCGCAGCGATACCCTCACGCCCGGCGCCATTACCCGCGCTATGGCAGACGGGGATTTTTACGCCACCAACGGCGTCATCTTGTCGGAAGTTTCTGCGGATGGCGGCTTATACCGGGTGGCCATCGACACCGCCCTCACCTTCCGGGAACTGGCCTCGCCCTTCGTAACCGGCAAAAGGGACAGTACAGGGGCTGAAGGCTTCCGCATCGAGTTCATCGGCCCGGGCGGGCAGGTGCTGGAAAAATTGGAGAGCATAAAAGCCAGCCATCAGCTGGATCAGGCACATGCCTACGTCCGCTGCAAACTCAGCTACACCCGCCGGAACCCGGACGGGGGTTACGAGCAGTTTTTCGCCTGGACGCAGCCCTGGTTTTCTGATGGGAGACAGAAATTCGGGGAGTGATTTAACATTCAGTTTGGATGGGAGAGGTAACTTTGTTGTCCGTTGTTTGTTGATCGTTGAGGCTGTTCGCCATTCGCCATTCGCTGTTCGCCATTCGCAAATCCCTGAAAATCAAAGGACATTTTTCAGGAGGCACAGAAAATTGAACCATCCCCGACAGTTGCCGGACAACAGACAACTAACAACCAACTTTACCCCGAGCAAAGCCGAGGGGAACCGACAACCGACAACCAAAACCAAAACCACCGCCACTATGAAAAACTATTCCATCTCCCTGCTATTCGCCCTGCTCTTCCTCGGCAGCAGCAGTTGCAACCAACAGTACCGTCAACTGGCCGCAGAGAAGAAAGCCAAAAACATCATCCTGCTCATCGGCGACGGCATGGGCCTGGCGCAGGCCTCCACTGCCTTCTACTTTCAGGAAGCGGAACCCAGCTTCGTGCGCTTCCCCGTCATCGGCCTGCACCAGAACCCGGCTACCGACGCCCTGATCACCGACTCGGCCGCCGGGGCCACGGCTTTTGCTACCGGCTACCGGTCGTATAACGCCGCCATTGGGGTAGACAGCGACACCATTCCCCGCCCGACCATCCTGGAAATAGCCGCCCAACAGGGCAAAAGCACCGGCCTCATCGCCACCTCCTCCATCACCCACGCCACGCCGGCTTCCTTTTTTGCGCATACCGCGCACCGGAACGACGCCGAGGACATCGCCAGCCAACTGCCGGCTTCCCCCGTCGATTTCTTCGCCGGCGGCGGCCTCCAGTATTTCAACCAACGCACCGACGGCGCCAATTACATGGACAGCCTGGCCGCACGCGGATTCCAGATGTATACCAATAACCTGGAACGCCCTGCCGCTCTGGTTTCAGGAAAAAAATACGGCTACCTGCTTGCCCCCGACGGCCTGCCCAAAATGCAGGAGGGCCGCGGCGATTTCCTGCCCGAAGCAACGAAACTGGCGCTGGACTACCTCCGCCAGGACAAGGACGGCTTTTTTCTTATGGTAGAAGGCTCGCAGATCGACTGGGGAGGCCATGCCAACGACGCGGACTACGTCATACAGGAGACCCTGGATTTCGACCGGGCCATCGGCGTTGCGCTGGATTTTGCCGGAAAAGACGGCAACACCCTGGTCATCGTCACTGCCGATCACGAAACCGGAGGGATGTCGCTCTCTGCTGCCGAGGTGCGCATGCAGGCGGACTACCGGCACATTAAACCGACCTTCTCCACAGGCGGGCATTCGGCATCGCTGATCCCGGTGTACGCCTACGGGCCGGGGGCGGCGCTGTTTATGGGGATTTACCAGAATAATGAGATTTTCGGGAAGATGAGGCGGGCGTTTCGGTTGAAGTAGTGGGGGGCTGTGGGTTTTTATCACATAGGGCATATAGGGGTTTTCACATAGGCCACATAGGGTGAGGCTTTGTGGGTTTCAACCGCAAGTCGGGGATGGAAGGCCTTTTGCAATGAAGTACATTATCGCGTCAGCCCTCTCACGCCGCCTGCCGCAACAGCGCCGCTGTCCACGCGTTTCTTTTTTTGTTTTTTCAGCTTTTCGTATATTTCCGGAATCACTTCCGGGTTCCCGTCTTCATCCAGGTAAACATGCCCTTCCGTCCCTTCGATGTATTTTCTGGACATCTGCACCTCGTGTTTTATGCCAACGGCCAGGATGAGGAGCATTAAGATCAAAGCGAAAAAAAGAACCAAAAGAAATGGCGGTTTTCGGCGGCCCGGTTTCTTGTTTGATGGTTTTGGCAAAACCGGCTTCATAACGGCGGCGTTTCCCACAGTAAGGTTATTTCGCAAAAATAGGTTAAAAGTTGTGCCGCTAAAGTAAAAACCTTTTTTTGAAAATAAGTATTTATAGACAGGATTAACAAGATTATCAGGATATGTACACCGCTGTGAACCGAGCCGCTACATCTTGTAAATCCTGTTAATCCTGTCTGTTTTTGACCTTTTTGCACAAACCCAAATGCACAAATGAGGGCACTCCGTCACCGCTTCACCAACGGCGCCACCCACTGCCCCTGCCCGCTCTCAAAGCTCACCCAATACACCCCAGCCGGCAATTCCCGGATATTCACCTGCATGACCCGCTGGCCGGCAGCTTGCTGCGTCAGCACCACCTGCCCCAGCCCGCTGCGGACCGTCAGCATGCCGGCGGCCGGCTCCGGAAATTCAACCACAGCCTCTTCCTGCGCCGGATTCGGATAAAGGCGCATCCTGCCGGCCCGGGCTTCCTGTGCCGGGCTGATCAGAGGGTCGAAGGGCGTGCCCGAGTTGAATACCTCTTTGGTGGCATAATCCTGCACGAAAGCCAGGACGTAGGCCTGGTTCGCATTCCAGTTGTTCTGCACGGTATAGTTGAAGGTTTTGGTGACCGAGCCGCCGGCCGCCGCCAGGCTGACCGGGTCGCCGTCTTTGCTGGTCAGCATGTCCCGGAAGACGTCGTGGTGCAGGGTTTCGCCGTTGGGCGCGTTGTACTGGATTTCCTTTTCGACAACGGCGACGAACAGGCGGATGTCGCCTGAAGGAGGAATTCCCCGGGAAAAGACTTCCACTTGCACTTGCCGGCTGGAAGAACCGGATTCAGTTACTTGTATGGCCACAGGGCTGGTTTGGCCGACCCGGCTTTCCAGCATGGAAGCGGTGACCTGGCCGGCCGAAGTGCCGGAGGTGCCGTTGAAGAACACCCGGGGTGTGCTGAAAATATTGTAGTACTCAGCCCGGGCGCTGTTCTCCTCAGTATTGGCCTGATAAAATATGCAGGAACTGTAGGGGACGCGCGGATGATAGGCAATATGGTGGTAATCTCCTTCGAAACCTGCGATAGCATTGTAAAAGCTGGGGTTACCACTTGCACAAATAGGGCAGCGCGTGTTGGTGAAATGTTCCAGCAAAATATACTTCTTGGCTTGCTGCTGAGCGATTAGTTGCAAAGACAAGAATGAAAGGAGGAGAAAAGTAAAGGTGCGGTGCATAATTTCAGGATTATTATTTGTTAATAATTGTCACCTGAAATTACAGCCTTTTCAGGTGAATTGTTCTGAAAACAAGCTGCTTTGTCCGCTTGGATAACAAAAATCCGCATCTCCACGCACCTCCCGGCGGCCTCCACCCATTTCTATGTATTTCTATATATTTCCACCTGTTTCCATTTATGCCAGCTTATTTCTCATTTCCTCAACAATAATAGAGGGTACCTCCTTCCGAAGGCACCCTCTTATTTCATATCCTAAATGCTGGTTATCTTACAACTACAAACTTCTTCGTCAGTTTCGCGCCCTGGCTGAGCAGGTGGACAAAGTAGACGCCCGGCGCCATCCGGCTGGCGTCGACCCGGGTTTCCTGCCGGCCGGCGTCGCCGTTCAGGGGCTGCTGGTTCAGCACCCTGCCGTTGAGGTCCGTTACCAGCAATTGCACCGGCATGGATTCGGGCAGGATGAAGGAAACTGTCAGTTCGTTGGTTACCGGGTTGGGGAAGAGCTTCATGGCCGTCAGCGGCGCTGCATTTGCGTGAGCTTCCCGAGCAGGAGGCGTTACGCGCTCCAGTTCATCCGTAACCTCTCCGACGATCATCGGGCCGCTGCCGGGTTCTACCAGGCCGCCGCCGGCACAGCCGAGGATTTCGACATCGTCGATGTAGACGTAGTCGGTATTGCTGGACGCGTCGCAGCGGAAGCGCAGGCGCGTGTTGGAAGAGAAGGAACCGGTGATCACGACCGATTCGAAGTAGCGGACTTCGTTCTGGAACTCGTCGTTGAGGTTCCACTCTTCTACCGTCGTATAGCTGGAGCCGCCGTTGGTGGATACCTGCAGCCAGAAGTCCTCGGTGGAGTTGTCCATGCTGGAGGCCACATAGGTGAAGTTCACCGTCAGCTCGTCGTAGGAGGCCAGGTTGAGGTTGTCGGTGGTGATGACGGAGGAGGAGGAGTTGTCCCGCAGGCGCACGGCGTTCGACCCGCTGTAAGCGTAGGAAGTGCTGTAAACGCCGGCATCGGAACCGCCATCGTTCCAGATGCCCCAGGTAGTCTCAAAGTTGTTGAAGTCGAGGGTTTGATACGTGCAGCCGCCGCAGCCTGTGGTCGTGAAGAAGCTTGAGCTGCTCCAGGCGCTGGTGACGCCGCCGCTGCAGTTGGACTGCACCTGGAATTCGTAGTCGGTGCAGGCCGTCAGGCCGGTATAGCTCACCGGAGAGTTGAGGTTGAAGCCTTCTGTCCAGGTGCCGGTGCCGATCTCGCGGGCGCGGACGTTGTAGTCGATGGCGCCGGCGGCTGCGTTCCAGGTCAGGGTGGCGTCCGTGTTGGTCGGCGAAGCGGACAGGCCGCCGGGCGTATTGCAGGTGACCGGGCAGGGCGGGCAGGAGCCGCCGCAGTCCACGCCGGTCTCATCGCCGTTCTGGATGCCGTCGGTGCAGGTCGGCCCGCCGCTTCCGCTGACGCAGAAGTTGGTCGTTTCGGAAGAGCCGAAAGCGCCGCCGGAGGCGAGGGTGCTGCCGTTGGAATCGTCGGTGAGGGTGTAGGAGCCGGCGCCGTAAGCACAGCAGATGCCGTCGCCGTAGGAGTCGTAAATGATGAAGTCATAACAGCCATCCGGCAGGCAGGCGTTTTCCACGACGGTGGAGCCATCCGGAGAGGAGCCATAGGTGCCGCCGGAGGCAACGACGGTATTGCTGGCGTTACGGATTTCCCAGCTGGTCTCTTCCGGGTAGTTGTCGAGGACGATAGTCAGCGTTACCGGGTTGTCAAAACAGGGGCAAACCGGGCAGAAGGATCCGCCGCAGTCGACGCCGGTTTCGTCGCCGTTCTGGACGCCGTCGCTGCAGGTGGGGCAGGCCGGGCAGTCGGGGCCGCCGCAGTCGACGCCGGTCTCGTTGCCGTTCTGGATGCCGTCCTCACAGGAGGGCGGGCCGCAGGCGGGCAGGCAGGAGGCGTTGGTGATCACGTTGCGGATCACGTTGCCGGGCTGCGGGCCGAAGCCGTTGTTGAAATTGATGCCGACGCTCTGCAGGTGACAGTACGACATGATGGTGCCGCCGCCGGATGGGTAGCCGGGCAGGGGGCAGCTGCCTTCGGTGCTGCCGGAGCAGCCGTCGATGGCCGTGTTGTTGCCGTTCCAGACGCAGGCGTGGGTATGGCGCGAGCCGAAGGTGTGGCCGAACTCGTGGGTGACCACCATGACCGTCCAGGAGTAAGTCGGGAAGTTGCTGTAGGTAGAATTGATGGAGCTGAAGCTCATGCTGTTGTCCTCATTGGACGCGCAGATACCGGAGAAGCCGGCGGCAATGCCGCCGCTGGCCTGATAGGACAGCAACTGGGCCAGGTCGCCGTTCCAGTTGTTGCGGTAGGACTGGAACTGGCTCAGCATGCCGCTGCTGGTGGTGCTGGAATAGGGGCTGTTCGTCGTCCAGTTGAAGATTTCGGAGACCACTGTATTGATCGATTCGTTGGCGTAGAGGGCAGCCACCTGGTTGTAGATGCCGGTCACGTAGTTGGTGGCGCCGGCGGCGCCGCCTTTGCTGGAGACCACGTCGTCGTCCACCTCGAAATAGAAGCGCACGCAATCGGACAAGGCGCGCGGGTCGGTTACCGGGGCCAGCTCGTCCCGGGTATACCCCACGCCGTCGTCGGGCGTGTCGCAGCTGAAGCCGATGTCCCGGATGACATCCTGGTCCTGATAAAGGATATAACGCCCGGCCTGCCGGGGTTTCTCCAGTTGGCCGACCACCATGTTGCCTTCCCCTTTGGTGCTCAGCAGCCCCATCACGTCATGCGGGAAGAAGCTGAAGGCAGCAATGGAAGCCTCTCCTTTGACGACGCCCCGGTAGTGGATGCCCAGGTGGACGTCCGTGAGCGTCTGGCCGTCGCTGGTGTGCGCCCGGAAGTCGTCGGAAAAAGGATTCACTTTCACCAGCAACACTTCGATGGGAGCAGCCCGGAAGCTGGTGGGCAGCACGAGGGTCATGCTCTCCGGCTCGTCCTGGAGCAGTTGCTGGAGGGCAGCCTGCCTGATGTCGAGCAAGTCATGAGCTTTGGGGGCTTTTTCGCCCTCAAGAGACGCGCCCGGCACGGCCCGGAACAACTGGACAGGGGTGAACGCCGCGCCTGTCTCCTGAGCCGATTGCACCAGCCCGGAGGGGCGGATGGAGGTTTGCCCGAAGGCCAATACCCAGATGAGGGCGAACAGGATGGTAAGCTGTGTTTTCATGTACTAATCCGGTTTTGATTGATAAATAGAATAAAAATCCAGCCTGCTTACGGGGCATAACCGTAGCAGCCAAGTTATACGGGTTCTCGATCCTTTGCGGTAAGCTGTTGAATATCAGCTCAAAACAAGGATTTGAGCCTATTTCTGGTGTTGTTCAGCCAGTTGTTTTGTCGAGTGTGTACAAAATTTAAAAAGCCTCACGCTCCGATGAGACGTGTGGAAAGAATACTGTAGAAACTGAGGAGCTAAAAAAAATAAACGGGCTTCATTTTCGATTCGGAAGAACGGGGAAAGAGCAGGCGCGAAAGGCGCCCAACGAATATATTGAAATAATCGGCATAAATCTAATAATTATTGGCGGTTACTGCAACACCAAAGGATAATTTCCAGAGAAAATAATTTTGCGGAATGTTGCAGAAGCGAGGCCAATGGGCCATGCCGGCGCCGTATTTACAGGATAATCGTAGGCTTCACAGTTCTTTTCTTCGTCCTGGCGAGCAGTTCTGAATTCGTATATTGTGCCTGTTGATCCGTATATTCCAGCGTTCGAAAAGAGGAAACTCTTTTCTTTTTATGCTTTGTTCTGGTTCAAAACTCACAATGCGATGAATTTCAAGAAACTAAAAACCACTTTCGAATTCACCAAAAACCTGTTCACCACCGGTGCCCTGACCGAAACCAGCCGGGAAGTGGAAATAGAGATTTGCAGCCGGCTGCCCGAAGGAGAGCACAAGGTAATTGTGGAGTACGGAATGGGCCACGGGAATATCACCAGAGAGATCCTGAAGCACATCTCCCCGGACTCCAAAGTATATGCCTTTGAAGTCAACGAAAAATTCTGCCACCACGTCCGGGAAGAAATTCAGGACGAGAGGCTCATCATCATAAACGACAGCGCGGAACATGTAAAAAAACGCGTCGAAGAGGAAGCCGTCGATGGCTTTATCGCCTCCATCCCCTTTACCTTCCTGTCCAACGAAGTGGGCGCCAAAATCATCCGGGATTCCTACGAGATGCTCGCCCCGGGCGGATATTACAGCCAGGTGCTGTATACCCGTTTCAACTACAAAAAATTCACGCGGATTTTCGATGAATGCAGCATCACCAAAATCCCGAATATCCCCACCGAGTATATTTATCACTGCCGGAAGAGCGGAGGAGAGTAGGGGGATTGGTTTATGGATTCACTGTCGCACCGTTTCAGGCCCATGAAACAATGAGCCCATGAAACAATACTCCACCCTTTCGCAACGATACTCCACGCACCGGAGGCCAGGCGCCTGCATATTTGTATTATCAATAATAAAAACGCAGGCACGATGAAAAATACAGCAACAAACCATCAGAAAGAAAGCGGGGAAATGCCGGCCGGCATGGGAGTAAAGAGCGCTTTTAACTTCAGTGCGTTTTACCGGCAGTACGCCGGGAAAGTTTACGGCAAGTGCCTGGCCATGCTCGGGGAAGAAGTGGCGGCGGAAGACATCGCCCAGGAAATATTCATGAAGGTTTACCTCAAATCCTCCGGTTTCAGGAGAGAATCCAGTTTCTCCACCTGGGTTTTTTCCATTGCTCACAACAGTTGCATCGATTACCTCCGGAAGAATAAAAAACGGGAGCAGGCATCTTTAGAAGAATTGCCCTTTCTTCCTATATTGGCAGAAGAAGCTCCCTGGCAGGAAGCCCCTGCCGATAATATGGGCCAGCTGGCCCGGGTACTGGAGCAAATCCCGGAAGAAGACAAGGGGATTTTATTCATGAAGTACCGGGACAACCTGTCGATCAAAGAAATTGCATCGGCCCTGGACAAATCGGAAAGCGCTGTGAAAATGAGGATCAAGCGGGCGAAAGCCAAAGCACGGGAGCGGAGGGCGGAATTATACTGACGCACGGCAGGTTTTGTCGACTACAAAACCCGCCGGGTCAGTATTTACTGGCATCGCTGGTTTTGCTCCTGACAAAACCACGCGTTCGCCAGTATAATATCCGCCGACTAATCTGTATCAAAACTTTTCATCATGAGCGACAAATCCGCATTCGGAAAATTTATGGAAGCGATCATCAATTTTTTCAAATACTTCCTTTCCCGGAAGAAGAAACCATGAGGCGGGTTCGTGGAAGCGCTGTCGGGTGTCCTTCTTTGTACGGGCGGTTTTTCCCCTCCATGTCTCCAGTTCAGGCATTCACGTGCTTTTCCTTCCTACTCTTTGTCTTGTCCTTTCCCTTCTGCCGGCCGCTCAGCGCCCAGGCTGCCTGCCCTGCCCCGAACGGGGTTTTCCTGGAAGCCGGTGGCGCGGCCCCGTACTACTCGCTCAATTACGCCCGCTGTTTCTTTACGGCTGAAAAGGCGAGCGGCCACTTCCGGATAGGCGGCAGCGTTTGGGGAAAAGGGCTGGCGATCCCGGTGGGGGCCTCCATGGCCCTGGGCGCGGGTGCCCACCGTCCGGAACTTTCTCTCGTCTTCACCCCGTTTTCCCAGGGCCTCCGTTTTTGGGACAGGGATGAATCCGACCTTTTTATCGACCTGTTACTGGGCGCAGGGTACCGCTACCAGCCGGTTTCCGGTTCCTTTTTTGTGACCGCCGGCCTGTTCCCCTATCTGCGGCTGGATCCTGCGCTGGCGGCATTGTCGGAAGATGGCGCCGAATTGCGCCTGCGGGTGGGCGCCGGGGCAGGTTGGTTTTTCGGCGGTTAAAGTTCCCTTACCCCGGCTTCAACGGGATACCTGCCTCTACGATTTGTCTCCCTGAAACCAAATTCAAACAGCTTCTCAAGGGACAGGATTTAAAAAAAGAAGGCGCATTAAATTAAAGTTAACTGTACAAATACAGAATGGGGTCTTTTTATAGAGTACAAGAAAATGAAAATCAAATAAATAAGTATTTTTTTTATTAAAAGAGAGTGCAGTGATCCGAAAAATTGCACTTCACAAGCCCCCGATTATTGCTGACTTTTGTATTGTCAACGGAGAAAGACAGTAGTTGACAGCTTCCTCTGGAAGAAGAGGGAGGAAAATGGTTGTAATCCCACGAATGCTTTTATAATCCCATGTGCTATTGTACTGACGCACGCTAAATAGCGTGGTCAGTATATGCTGACCCTCCGGCGTCAGTATAATCCCATGAAAGATTTTTCGGGGATATCAAAGGATGTCCTCATTTTTGGTATGTAGATAGCCTCTCAAAGCTCTTTTGGAAACCGGCCCGTTGCGGCCGGTTTTTTTTTTGGACGGGCCACTTTTAAGTGGCCCGTAAAAACAGGAAAATAGGCCTGGCTCACCCGCGCACCCTATCCGATTGCCCCTGATAATCATCCACCAACTTCCTGCTCAGGCGAACCGCATCTTATTCAGCCTCATTGCCGGGAAAACAGAATACAACAGAAAAAATACCGGAAGCTCCGGGCGTTTCCGGTAGGGTTTATCCGGAGGATTTCGTTTCAGGGATTAGAGGCGTTGTTCGGGCGGTGATTTGAAACGCATGTTTTGCTTTCAGGCCCGGCCACCGGACAAGCTCTTTTTCTAAACCAAAAGATCCAATCTAATGAGAAAGTTAAGTTTTGTTTTAGCCCTTGCGCTTTCGGTTTTTGCTATCCAATCCTGCCAGAAGGACGACGCGGCCGAACCTGCCGATCCCTATGCCGGGCAGGAAGCTCCTCAGCTGCCGGCGGCGGAGACTTTCGTGATGCCTTTTAAGCCATTTACAGAACTGGATGGCGGCCGGGAGGCGCCAGGATGGACACAGGAGGTAACCTCCAGGTCGCTCGACAACTGGGGCTATTCAGCCGGCACTGTTTTAGTCTGGAATACGGTGCTCACGGTACACCTGGCTATTCCGACCCTGGCCTTTTTCGAATCCTTCAACCATCAGGCGGAGTATCAGGGGGGAGGCGTCTGGCTCTGGGCTTATGAATTTACGGGTGAAAACGGGGCAACCTACCAGGCGGAGCTGTACGGTGAATTGCTGCCTTCTGCTGAAGTGAAATGGGACATGTACATCGCGCAAACCGGGGGCTTTCCGCGGGTGCGCTGGTATTCCGGCACGACCGCCAATGACCGGTCTTACGCCCGGTGGGCGCTGAACTTCGACCCCAACAACCCCAGGCCTTTCATCGACATTGACTTCCGGCGCGACAATGGCAACGGCGCCGCCGCTATCCGCTATACCAACAGCATTCCAGGCGTGCCTGAAAACGGCGGTTACATCGAATACCGGGAAGGCGCCGGCGCCGCCGACGGGTTCGACCGGGCATACGATGTCTATAAAGCCGAGATCGATAACCTGCTGGAGATCAACTGGGACAGCGTCAACAAGAACGGCAGGGTAAAGGATGCCGAAAAATTCCAGGACCAGGAGTGGCACTGCTGGGGGACGGACCTCCGGGATACCGATTGCTGAATGTAAGGGCGGTTCGCGATTCGCAATTGGCTGTTGGCTGTTCGCTGGGTTTGCCGGGGAGAATTCCGTACTTCAGAAAAGCCGGGGGCGAAGGCGGGTGCCGTTCATGCATTGAGGAAAATTATAAACCTTTGGGGTTTCGAAGCCTCAAAGGTTTTTTTAGCCACCGGTTACTCCAACCTCACAGGCATTTTAAAACGAGTACTGCTGCCAAAAAAAACACACATAATTATTTGTGTAATACAACCCTTCCCCATACAGGAACTCGGTCTAATTTAAACTTCAAAAATTTGATTATCAAATTTTTAAACAACAGGATTTATTTTTAGCGCTCCAGAAATACGAAAAATTGCACTTCACACCCCCCGGATTATTGCTGACTTTTGTATTGTCAACGAGGAAGAGCGGTAGTTGACGCGATCTTCCGGAAGAGGAAGGCGAAAGACTTACTACTGACACAAAGAGAAGCTAAAAAGAAGGCTTCTCAACAGCAGTTTGCAAAAAATACGCAATCCCACGAATGCTTTTATATTATAATCCCATGTGCTATTGTACTGACGCACGCTAAATAGCGTGGTCAGTATATGCTGACCCTCCGGCGTCAGTATAATCCCAAGCAAAGATTTTCGGGGATATCAAAGGATGTCCTCCTATTTGGTATGTAGATAGCCTCTCAAAGCTCTTTTGGAAACCGGCCCATTGTGGCCGGTTTTTTTTTTGGACGGGCTACTTTTAAGTGGCCAGTTGCTCTCGCCGCTCAGCTTTATTACGCACCACTTTAATTGGTTTTCAAAAATTAAACAGGGGGGGCCGTGATAGTCGACAGGCGAACTCTAGTCGCCCGCCGACATCACATCCCCTTATTATACTGACGCACGGCAGGTTTTGTCGACTACAAAACCCGCCGGGTCAGTATATACTGGCATCGCTGGTTTTGTTCCTGACAAAACCACGCGTTCGCCAGTATAATATTTGAAACTCAATAAAGTGGTACGTCCGAAGGCCATCAAAAGCGGCCTCCAGGCATGCTATTAGGGATGAGGGCGATGTTGGGCCGCTTCCATCACAATTTTATTACGGGCCACCTGAAGGTAGCCCGTCCGAAGAGGTGCCCCACTTGCGGAGTGCTTAATGCTTATGATACACCTTCGCTACGATTTTCCACCCACTTTCAAACTTTAGCAGGGACAGATAATCCGTATACACGTGTTTGCCCTCGTGGAACAGCTCGACCTTTACTGCTGCCGAGCCGCCGGTGACGTCCACGCTGGCGAAGTTGTGTTCCCACTTGTTTTTGGCCGGGTCGAAATTCGGGCCGTTCTTTTTCTTTTCCACGCCATCGGCCCAGGTGGCGATGGGGTACTTGCGGATTTCCTCCCCGTCGGCGGAGAAGATGGCGAAGTCGGGGTGGAAGCCGGCGCGCATGGCGTCGGGGTCGAGGGCGTTGAAGGCGCCGTTGATGTAGGATTTAAGGATCAGTTCCTTGACTTCTTCTTCGGCTTTGGCATTTTTGTCCTTAAAGGTGGAAACAGTGAAGGCAAACAGGTTGGTGAGCAGCAGGACGGCAGCTGCCGGGAATAACAATTTGTTTTTCATGGTTGTCAGACAGTCAGGTTAATAATTTTTCAACAGGGGCAATTTAAAGGATTTATCCGAAAAAAGCTATCCCGGTTTAAAACCTCCTGCCTCCAGCCGGGCCTTTGCCTGGCATTGGGGGGCAGCCTGAAAAGAAAAAAATCCTGAGAAAAGAGACACATTAAAATTAAATTAATTTAATTATAAACAGAATTCGATCAGAATTTTTATTTTAAAAATTTGATCTACAGTTAATTAAATAAAATAAATCCTTTTGTTTAAATCCAGTAATCCTGGAAATTGCACTTCTCAGGCCCCGGATTATTGCTGACTTTTGTATTGTCAACGGAAGGAAACGACAGTTGGCAGCTCCCTCTTGAAGAAGAGGGAGAAATAAGGTTGTAATCCCACGAATGCTATTATAATCCCATGTGCTATTGTACTGACGCACGCTAAATAGCGTGGTCAGTATATGCTGACCCTCCGGCGTCAGTATAATCCCAATTAAGATTTTCGGGAGTATCAAAGGATATTCTCGTTTTTGGTATGTAGATAGCCTCTCAAAGCTCTTTTGGAAACCGGCCCGTTGCGGCCGGTTTTTTTTTGGACGGGCCACTTTAAAGTGGCCCGTAATAAAAGAAGCTGGAAGCGATCCATACATTTTTTCCGGTTACATATTCCCTTCCCCATCCCCTCCTCCAAATATGTTAAAAACATCCACGTGCAATGGCATTTCCCCGGAAGCCAATGTATCGGATGACGTCGACTATATCCGAATGGGCCTTCGAAGGCGCCGGCCCCGCCAATTCTGCCCAACCTGCCGATACCGTACGCTACGAAACGCCTGGCAGCTTCGCTATCCGCCACGTCGCCGAAGCCTTCGGCTGCCGGGATACAGCTTATGCAGAAGTGACGGTGCTGGAATCCCCGGTTTTTGGCCTGGGGCCCGACACCGCCCTTTGCCCGGGCAATACCCTGCTGATCAACAGCGGCCTGCAACCGGGGCAATACCAGCTCGAATGGCGGGACGGGAGCGATCTTCCTGCCCTGGAAGCACAGGAGCCCGGCGCTTACATCCTCACCGCCGCCAACGACGGCGGCTGCGCCCGCTCGGATACCCTCCTGCTGAGCTACTACTCCCTGCCGGCAGTGGAGCTGGGCCCGGACACCACCCTCTGCGGCGTTGCCGCCCTGGAGATCATCCCCCAAACCGACGCCGCCCAGCCGGTTTACCAATGGAGCACTGCTGCCGTTGCGCCCCGCCTTACCGCTTCGGCCGATGGGCTTTACGCCCTGACCATCACCGACGCCACTACCGGATGCGCCGGGCAGGACAGCATCCGCATTACCTTCGCGCCGCCACTACTGCTCCGGCAACTGCCGGATACTCCGGTCTGCCCGGGCCGCTCCATACTGCTGGAAATCCAATCCCTGGCCGGTACGCCCCTGTCTGTAGTATGGGAAGATGCCGCCACCGATAACCCGCGCCTCATTGAATCGCCTGGCAATTACACCGTGCAGGTTGCCGACGGTGCCTGCGACACCCTCCTGGACTTCTCCATCCCGCCCGGCAACTGCCGGCCCGGCATTTTCCTGCCCAATGCTTTCTCTCCCAACAACGACGGCCGCAATGACTTCTTCCAGGCCTTCGGGCCCGACGCAGAACTGGCCCGCCTGCAGGTCTTCAGCCGGTGGGGCTCGCTGCTGTACGACGGGCAGGGCCCCGCCGCCCGCTGGGATGGCATGGCCTTCGGCAGGCCGGTGCCGGCAGGAACCTATGTGTACAAAGTGGAATACCGGATACTGCCGGCGGATGAAGTGGAGGTTGCATCCGGGGAGGTGGTGCTGGTGAGGTGAGGTTGAGGTTAAGGTATAGGCTGAGGTTGAGGCTGAGGATCAGGGGTACAGCGGCCCTTAACCTCTACCTCAACCTTAACCTCAACCTTAACCTCAACCTTAACCTCAGCCTTAACCTCAGCCTAATTCTTCACCAACTTCCCCATAAACACCTTCCCATCCAGCACAATGCGGCAGTAATAAACGCCCGGCGGCAACGGTTCCCCATTTCGGCCGGTACCGTCCCAGCGCACATCCCGGATGCCTGCAGCCCCGGGCTGTACTTCAAATTCCTGCAGCACCTTTCCGTCGACGGAGAGAATCTCCAGGATGGCCGGCCCGGAGAAGCCCTGTTCCAGTGGTATTTGGATGATGGTATAGTCGCGGAAGGGGTTGGGATAAGCGGCAAGCAGCAGTTGGGGTTCCGCCTTATCCGTCTCTTCTATGCCGACCACGGGCGGGTCGCCCGTATCGTCCGAAAAGCTGGTGAAGGGGCTGATCACGCCGTAGCACAGGCTGATGCCGACGATGGTTTCTTCGATGGCCATGGCCTGGGGGGAGTCCTCCGGGTAGTTGAAGTACTCGGCATACAGCTGTTCCATTTTCTTTTTCGACCAGAGGCGGGGCAGGAACTGGTAGCCGTCCACCGAAGTATCGGCCAGGTCGAGCGGGTATTCGTAGGTCACCGGCTGGCCGAAGGCCTTGCCGGAGAAATGGGCGGTCACCGGCATAGGCGTTTCGTACCGGCCCACGACGATCAGCTGCTGCCCTTTGAACAGGTTGGGCAGGGTGGTGGGGTAGGTTTCCACGATGGCCTCCGGGGAGAAGGCCATGGCCGTGTTGAGCAGCACCGGGTTTTTGATCGTCAGGTAAAAACTGCTGATGGATTCCTCCAGCTCGTCGTTTTCGAGAAACTGTGCCAGCCCCAGGTTCTCGGTGGCGATCCGGTTGAGCAGTTGCCGGTTGACATCGCTGCCGATGCCGAAGGTGAAGATGCTGAGGTCTTCCACCTCGTTGACGGTCAGCGCGTCCTGTATGCCGGCCAGGATGCCTTCGGTATCCGTGACGCCGGCGGTGGCCACGCCGTCGGTAAAGAAGATGATGATCTTGGCCAGGTCGTTGCCATAGCCCTGGAACTGGGGTATAGCCTGGGAGAAGGCGCCCGAGATGTTGGTGGAGCCGCCGGCGTTCAGCCCTTCGATGTAGCCGAGGGCCTGCTGGCGGTTTTCGGGCGTGGCCAGCACGTGGGCAGGCTTAAAGCTGCTCACCTGGCTGTCGAAGATGACCAGGTTGAAGCGGTCGCCGGCGTTGAGGTTGTTGACGATGAAGGATGCCGCGTCCCGGGCCTGTACGATCTTGTCTCCGCTCATGCTGCCCGACTTGTCGATGATGAGGGTGAATACCTTGTCGATCACCTCTGTATTTTCGCTGGGGTCGGGTTCGACGATGAAGGCAAAGAAGCCCTGCCCGTGGCTGTCGCAGCTGGCCGCCGAGTCGGGCAGGAAGGTGCTGAAGGAGAACAGCCCCAGCTCGGTGGCGTTGAGTTCGTACTGGAGGCGGAAATCCCGGTCGGCAAGTTGTGCCTCCGCGCCCCACTCGACGGTGGCGGTATTGCCGTCGTTGGCTACGGCGGCGCCGGGGTGGCTCAGGAGTTCGACCCACTCGATGGCCCGTTCCGAATGGAGCTCGAAGTAAAAATGCTGTTCTTCAAGGATTTCGTCCTGCAGGGAAGAATAGTCGTTTTGCAGGAAGAACTCCACCTTGTTGAAGGCGTAGGGCAGCAGGTCGACGTAGGTCAGTTCGACGATGAGTTCCGCGCCGGCGGCCACTTCCTGTTCGAGGTCGAAGTAGAGGGGCGAAGCGCCGAGGTAATTGCGGATCAATTCGGCAAAGGACGGGCCGGTGCCGCCCCCGCCGGGCAGCGTCGTGTCCTGGGGCGTAGGCGAAAATTCAGCCTCGAACCACTCTCCGTTGTTGTTCCAGCGCAGGCTGGTGGCGCTGGCCGTTTCCGACAGGGGGAAGGCATACTTGACCTGGATCGGTTCTTCCAGGTGGTTGAAGAACACCTGGGTAGCGGTCACCGTAGCGATCTGGCCGTTGGCCGTGGCGCGGACGTCGCTACGCTTCAGTTGCAGGTAGATGCCTTCTTCCGCATCGACGACGCAGATGCCGTTGGAGAAGGATGTGAAATGGATGAGAGACAGGAGCGCAATAGTAAGCAGTGTTCTCATGGTTCATGCGTTTTAGGGTTTACAGATTAATGACACCCATAATTTACTGCTTTTCAACCCGCCGCGCCGGTAAAGTTGAAGGATTGCAATTCGGCAAACAAACTAAGGAGGATCTTCGCTCACCACACCGACGGCACCACTTCGATATCTTTCACCACCATTTCGAACCACTTCAGCGGTGCCTGGTTTTTGTCGCCGGTCTGGGTATCGGCTTTAAAGAAGAGATAATAGAGTTGGATATCGTCGCCCATCGCGTCCAGGAGGCGCCGGAGGCGTTCGGTGCCTTCCCAGTGTTGGTGGTAGAGGTGTTTGTGGCGCCAGGCGTAGTAGGCTTCATCGTGCAGTTCTACGATCCGGAGGACCACGGGGTCATCGTAGTGCCGTTCCAGGAATCGGCGGGCGTAGACGCCGTGGTGTTTGGACCAGTCGCGGGGGTAGCTTTTGTCTTCCAGGTGTTTGAAGGTATCGTGGACGAAGGTAATCAGGCGCAGTTTTTCCCGCTCATCGGCGCTGATGTCAAAGCGGTCGATATTGTCGAGCACTTCGCGGATGTGTTTGTAGACCTCCCCTTCGGGATGGCCGAAGCGGGGGATGCCCCAGCCAAGGCCTCTCCGGAATTCCGGGTCCTGGATGAGCCGGCGCTCCAGGGCCGTTTCGGGTTGCAGGATGGACTCCAGGTCCACTCTATCGATGGGCGTTTTTTTCATTCGCGTGCGGTTGCTACCCAATTGGCTTTTGTAGTACTTCATCCTAAACTGTTTTAAGGCCCGGTTGTTGCAAACGGTGCCGGTTGTGAAATGGGCCCTCCCCGGGAGCGTAGGTGTGTAGCCTTAATTACAGTGACCGATAAAAGGAATAGACAGGTGTAGATGGCTGTTAATTTCCTGTTAAAGAAAAAACAGCCGGTAACAAAGCTTTTGGGATAGAAGTTTTCTTTTCGTAATTTATGGTGTTTATCGCTCTTATTGAAATTTTTATTTCAAAATTCTTTCATGCCCAGCCGTCGGGAAGGCCTGGAAAGACAAGATGCGCATACGCTGTTCAAACAAAATAAACGGAACCATGAAGCAGTTATTTTCACTGGTCCTGGCCGGCATCGTCGGCGGATTGATCACCCTCGGGGGCTTCAGCATGCTGCAACCCGAAACATCCCTGCCTCAGCAGCCCAACGCCTACGCCCAGGCCGTCAGAAATATCAACGTGCCGGCACCGCCCAGCGCTGTCCCCTTCGATTTTAAAGCGGCTGCCGCCCGGGCTATGCCGGCGGTGGTACACATTTCCTCGCTGGCGCAGACGGCGTCCAACTCTTCCAGAGACAGCGACCCCTTCCGCTTCTTCTTCGGAGATGACTTCAATCCTTTCGGGGACGGGGCGCCCCGGCAGGGAGGATCCGGCTCGGGCGTCATTTATTCTTCCGATGGTTATATCATCACCAACAACCATGTGGTGCAGAGTGCCGGCGAGGTGGAAGTCACGCTTTACGACAACCGGACCTTCAAGGCCAAAGTTATCGGTACGGACGAGAAGAGCGACCTGGCCGTCATCAAGATCGAAGGGTACGATTTTCCCACGCTGGAGCTGAGCAACTCCGACGAAGCCGAGATCGGAGAGTGGGTACTGGCCGTCGGGAACCCTTTTGACCTGACGTCGACCGTGACGGCGGGCATCATCAGCGCCAAAGGCCGCAGCATCAACCTGCTGGGCGGCGGCCGCGCCATAGAATCCTTCATCCAGACCGACGCGGCCGTCAACCCCGGCAACAGCGGCGGCGCCCTCGTGGACGCCGAGGGCCGCCTGCTCGGCATCAACACCGCCATCGCTACCCGGACGGGCGTTTTCTCGGGCTACTCCTTTGCCATCCCGGTCAACCTCGTTGCGCGCATCGCCAATGACATTATCGAATACGGCAGCTTCAAGCGGGCCTTCCTGGGCGTTACCATTACTGATCTCGACTATGATTATGCACAGGAGCTGGGCGTGCAGATCACCCAGGGGGTGGTCATCGAAAGCCTGGCCGACGGCGGCTCTGCCCAGTACGCCGGCCTGCAGCCTAAAGACATCATCGTCGGCGTAAACGGGCGGGAGGTCAAGTCCGTCCCCGAACTTCAGGAGATCATCGGCAGGGCTAAAGCCGGAGACCAGGTTACCCTGACAATCAACCGCCGGGGCAATGTCCAGGAGGTGCCAGTGCGGCTCAAGGCAGGGTAAAGGTATGAAACCGGACAAATCCGGGGTTGCATCAAAAGCATATTGCCCTTAAATTGTAAGCCCAAAAGGTGGGCTTTCCTAATCGGTTGGCAATTAAAGCAATACCCTCTCGTTTTAAGAAATTATTAACAGTCCGATTGCAACAAAAAATTACAGAATTCAGTTAATACGGTAGGCGTCAGGCTATAATTTATCGGAAAAGCCTGCCTTTCAGAATTGAAAACACTGCCCCGAAATCCTTTTCGCGGTGCTGCATAAGAAACTTGTTTAAAGTTGGTTTTTCGTTTTGTTTTGATGCGTCTGTCTAGCTTTGCTGGGCAGACGTTTTTTAATTCAACGGCGTCAGCGGCAGCGCCTCCGGCACGATCACCCAGAGGCCGTACCCGAATACGAGCTGTTTCATTTCTTCCGGAGCCTTACCGGAAATCAGCGGGCGCAACGCCCGCAGGTCCAGCAAGAGCCAGCCTTCTTCCGGGATTTGTCCCTCCACGGCGGCACGGAATTCCGGCAGGAGTTCCTCCATGTTATCATCGGCGGAAGTTCTCTTTCATCAATGCGCCCCGCACGGCATTGTTGAGGTAGTACCGCCCTTCGAACCAGTGCAGGTAGATTTCCTGTGCCAGTTCCATGCCCCGGATCATGCGATAGGGCAGGCTCTCCGCTTCTCTCCCGAAAGCATCGTATAAAGTTTCGAAATCTTCCTCCGTCAGTTTCAGCAACAACCCTTCTTTGGGGTTGCGGGTGCTGAAGAACTTCTCCATGGCTTCCATCCCTCTTTGGAAATAGGCCTCGGCAACCGCCCGGGGCGCTTCTTCGGCGGACATTTCGGCCAACTCCTGAAAAAGAAAGCGCTCGCCGGCGCCGAAGACGTGGTCCGGGCCCCAGAACACCGGGCTTTGCGCCTGGCCACACCACTGGACAAAATGGTTTTGGACACAGAGCGCACTGAGGTCAACACAGAGTACACGGAGTTTTTTCCATTGATAATCAGGTCTCTGTGTGGCTCTGTGCCTTCTCGGCGTACTCTGTGTCCA
>JAGFJD010000224.1 GCA_024102975.1 Phaeodactylibacter sp.
TATCTTACGGCAAATGTAAACTTTCCCGAACAAAATTGGAAAAATCTTCCCGAAATAAATTCTTCGTGCGTTTGTGCATTTGTGAGGCTGCTCCGAAAAGCCCTCGTGCCGAAGGATCTCGTGCCGAAGGATATTCCATCCACCCCCTAAATCCTCCCGAAACGAGTCCGGGACAGGCTCCGCCAGCGGGGGATATTTTCCCTGAGTTTAGCGGTGCGGCCTCCCCCGCTGGACGCTTGCGCCATAGCTGGCTAACACTTCCGGCAGTAAATACCGGGTCAGTTATTGGTTCCCCCCGGCTCACTCGGGGTGAAATTGGTTGTTTCCAAACCGGGAACCTAAGCGGATGATTACCAGTAATAACCAACAACGGCATTTTGTTCCCGGCGGGAAAATAACTGCCCCGTTATTTAGTGCCAACAACATTAGCTCCTCCACTGATGTAGCTTCGGCGCTCGCGGACAGCGTCGGGGCACGGGGGTCGGGGGCATGCGCATCAGGTTGAAAAGTTAACGTATGCGGCCGTATTAGCCCAGGCAGCCCGAAGAAGCCTGCTCCGGCGCATGCCGGAGGCCAACATGACATGGCCTCTTTTGCCTTTTATGATGCCCTTTCAGGGCGTAACCTAATGCTGGGCTTTTTTCACGGGGCGTTGCCCCGTGCCAGGATATATTGGCCTTTCAGGCCAGACGCTAAGGCATGGCCCCCAATTAGGTTTCACATATTTTAACATTCAAACCTGATGCGCATGGGGCCGGGGGGTGGAACCCGAATAAAATTTTCCGTTTGCGAATATTAAAGGACTGTAACAGACTTTCCGGCCTCCGTCCGTCGTAGCCGGACTACGGGCCGGCGGAGACGGAGCAGCCTCACCCATCCACCCATGAACCCATGCCCGTCTTCGCTATGCTCTTCCGGGTAAAAACCCATGCACCCATGCACCCATGCACCCATCCCCTTTCCATTTATATTCACAAAAACTTATCTTTGCCGCAAGCTTTTCTGCTTTTCACAAAAAACTGAAAGTTCCGAAACTTGTTATACCTATATTTACCGATAATCCTATACCGAGATTTATGCAAACGACCAGGCCAATCGAAGTCATCCTGAGCGATACAACGCTGGACAAGCCGCTGCGGGCCATTGCTGAAAAAGTTAAACGGGGAGAACGCATCACTGAAGCCGAGGGCCTGTACCTCTTCGAAGCGGGCGAGCTGGCCTACGTGGGCGCCCTGGCCAACCACATCCGCGAAAAGCGCCACGGCAACCGCACCTACTTCAACCGCAATTTCCACATTGAGCCGACCAACGTCTGCCTTTACACCTGCACCTTCTGCTCCTATTCCCGCCTGATCAAAAAACGGGAGGAAGGCTGGGAGTACAGCATGGACGAGATCATGGACATCGTCCGCAGGTACGACGGCGAGCCGGTGACCGAAGTACACATCGTCGGCGGGGTGCTGCCCCAGTACGACCTGGAATTCTACAGCGAGCTCTTCCGCCGGATCAAGGCTCACCGGCCGGAGCTGCACGTCAAAGCCCTCACGCCGGTGGAGTACCACTACATCTTCAAGAAAGCTAAGGTCAGCTACGAAGAAGGCATGCGCCGGATGAAAGAGGCCGGGCTGGACAGCATGCCGGGCGGGGGCGCCGAGATTTTCCACCCCGAAATCCGCGACCAGATCGCCGGGGGCAAATGCACCGGCGAGCAGTGGCTGCGCATCCACGAAATCTGGCACGAGCTGGGCGGGCGCTCCAACGCCACCATGCTCTACGGCCACATCGAGGAGTACCGCCACCGCGTCCACCACCTGGAAGAACTGCGCAAGCTGCAGGACAAAACCGGCGGCTTCCAGACGTTTATCCCCCTGAAGTTCCGCAACAAGGACAACCAGATGTCGCACGTGCCGGAATCTACCGTCGTCGAAGACCTGCGCAACTACGCCATCAGCCGCATCTACCTCGACAACTTCGACCATATCAAAGCCTACTGGCCCATGATCGGCCGCGAAGTGGCCCAGCTCTCCCTCGCTTTCGGGGTAGACGACATCGACGGCACCATCGACGACACCACAAAGATTTACTCCATGGCGGGCAGCGAAGAGCAGAACCCCGCCATGAGCACCCGGGAACTGGTCAACCTCATCCGCCGGGTGGGCCGCCAGCCCATCGAGCGGGATACGCTGTACAACGTGATCGAGGATTACACGGATCATGAATTTGAAGAAGATACGGCATTCAAGGGGTATGTTTCCCTGCCGGTCGTAAACGGAAAGTAACTTAAAATGCAGAAAGAGATTTATATCATACGCCACGGCGAGACCGACTACAACCGCCAGGGCATCGTGCAGGGCCAGGGGGTGGACACCAGCCTCAACGCCCTGGGCCGCCGGCAGGCCCGGGCATTCTACGACCGCTACAAAGACGCCGGATTCGAAGCGGTGCTGACTTCCCGCCTGCGCCGCACCCACGAAACCGTCCAGGCCTTCATCGGGCAGGGGCTGCCGTGGGAACAGTTCGCCGACATCAACGAGATTGGCTGGGGCGATCACGAGGGCAGGAAGAGCACGCCGGCCATGATGCAGCAGTACCGCGAAATCACGGATGAATGGAAAAAGGGCAACTTCCACGCCAGCCTGGAGGGCGCGGAGAGCGCCGCCGGCCTTGCGGAGCGCATCTCCCGCTTCGTCGAACACCTGCGCGGGCGGCCGGAAAGCACCCTGCTGGTCTGCTCCCACGGGCGGGCGATGCGCTGCCTGATGTGCCTGCTGCAGCAGCAGCCCCTGCAGAACATGGATAATTTCGAACACGCAAATACCGGCCTGTACCAGGTGCAGTACCAGGGCGACATTTTCCGCTTCGTGCTGGAAAACGACCTGTCCCACCTGGAATACGCAGGCCTGAAACCAGTCTAATGTGAGAAAACTGAAAGTAACCGCCGTCAGCTACCTCAATACCAAACCACTGCTGTACGGCCTGCTGCAAAGCCCCATCGCCCGGCAGATAGAACTGAAACTGGAGATTCCCTCCGCCTGCGCCCGCCGGCTGCGCGACGGCGACGCCGACCTGGGCCTGGTGCCCGTCGCCGTCATCCCCGAGCTGGACACGCCCCGCCTCATCTCCGACTACTGCATCGGCACGGCCGGCGCCGTCAAAACAGTGGCCCTCTACAGCGAAAAGCCGCTGGAGGAAGTCGAAGAGCTGTACCTCGACCACCACTCCCGCACCTCGGTCGAGCTGACCAAACTGCTGCTGCGCGATTACTGGAAGGCCAGCCCCAGGCTCATTCCCGCCACCGACGGCTACATCGACGCGCTGGGCGGCGCCCGCGCCGGGCTGGTCATCGGCGACCGCACCATCGGCCTGGAGGCGCGATTCCCCTACGTATACGACCTGGGCGAAGCCTGGCTGCAGCATACCGGACTGCCCTTCGTCTTCGCCGCCTGGGTGAGCAACCGGCCGCTGGACCCCGGATTTGAGCGGGAGTTCAGCCAGGCCCTCCGGGCCGGGGTGGAACAAATCCCGCAGTTGATGTACCTGCTCCCCTCCCCTCATCCGAGTTTCGACCTGGAGGAATACTTCACGCGGTATATCAGTTATGAACTGGACGGAAAAAAGCGGGAGGCGTTGGGGCGGTTTCTGGAGGCGATCAGCCCGAAGGTGCCGGAGGGTTTGGCGTTTTGAGGGGCTGCCCTCTCCCTTTGAGATTTCGCAAATCTCCAAAAGGATTCTCTCTGGCTTTATTATCCGGCCTCATAAAGCAATATATGCCTTGATCCTACTCCCGATCCTTATCCCATCTGTCGTCTCCATGCTCAAATGAACGGAATAATCTCCCTCGGGCATATCCACTTTATCATAAAACGCCTCCGTGAATTCAATCCAGAAATAATAATCACTATCATGGCCCTGTCGGTTGGTGATCTGCACCAAACTTCCAATCAGGCCATTTCGTATAATATCCGTATTGGCTTCTACACGGATATTCTCGTAAGTGAACGCTCTGTTAAACCTGACCTGAACCGACTGTGCATCAATCCCGTTCTCAAATTCATACTGGCATGAAGTCGCATAACAACTCGTAAACAGAGTGTGAGCCAACCCTACTCGCTCTCTGTCGAGAAAACCGACAATTATTATTTCTTCTCTCAGGGTGTCTATTTCTCTGTAAAAGTCATCCGGGTCGGCAAAATAAATCCTTCCGGGGCCAGTAATTTTAACCTCAACCGTACAGCAGCTCCATATAGCTATCGCAATGATCCAGTACGCAATTATCAATAATAAAAGCCTTCCGATTTTCATGGTTTCCATTATGCCTGTTCCTTAAATGCCGCCATTGCCTTGTCATCAACATATTCAGAAGTGACCATTTTTTGACAAGATAAGGCATTTTACAGACTTTCCCCGCTTAACAGTGTTAAATGTATCAACCAAAGGCATCACGCTATGTTATATTACCTGGCCGATGAGGCTGCTCCGGAAAGCCTGCCAAAGGGATGAATGACCAGTGCAGCCCGAACGAAGTCCCGGGACAGTTATTAACGCCGCCCTGAGTCGGGCGCAGTTACTGGTTATTGGTGGCAATCAACAGTTTAGAGTTTGCAGTTGGGCAATAACCAACAACGAACAACTTCCCGGGAACTTTGTTCCGGGTTTCTTACACCAAACTTGTCAGGTCATTCTCTGCATTAAAAACAACAAAATACGATGACCACTCCATCCAACACCCCCACCCAACTGGCCACCCTCGGCGGCGGCTGCTTCTGGTGTACCGAAGCCGTATTCCAGGAAGTGCAGGGCGTCCACTCCGTCACCTCCGGCTATTCCGGCGGCTCTGCCGAAACGGCGGACTACGAAACCGTCTGCTCCGGCACGACCCGCCACGCCGAAGTGGTGCAGGTCGAATTCGACCCGAACGTCATTTCCTATGAAGACATCCTCGAAATATTCTGGGCCACCCACGACCCCACCACTCCCAACCGGCAGGGCAACGACGTAGGCCCCCAATACCGCTCCGTCATCTTTTACCACAGCGAAGAACAAAAGGCTGCCGCCGAGCGCTCCAAAGCGGAAGTAGCCCCGCAAATCTGGGGCCGTCCCATCGTCACCGAGGTTAGCCCGTTCGGGGAGTTTTTCCCGGCGGAAGACTATCATCAGGAGTACTATAAAAATGTCGGCAACCGCAACCCGTACTGCACGTTCGTCATCACGCCCAAAGTGCAGAAATTCCGGAAAAACTTTA
>JAGFJD010000261.1 GCA_024102975.1 Phaeodactylibacter sp.
CCAAAAAAAAATGTACAAGCGACAATTTCCGTTTTATACCCAACCGTCCTCTAACAACCAACACCAAACCCCATGACACCAACCGCAGCTCCGCCGTAAACCACTGGTTATTAACAAGTAACAACCAACCGCATGTTGTCCTGCGCAAACCCCCCCAACCACCCCCCCCCCCCACCCCCCCCCCCCCTGACCCCCACCGTCAGCAAAATCAGCAACCCCGCCACAAAAAAACTGCCCAGCACCAGCAGGCTCACCCGCATGCTGCCGGTAAGCTGCTCGGCAAAACCAAAGGAAAACGTGCCGATGATGATCGCCACCTTCTCCAGCACGTCGTAAAAACTGAAGTAGGAGGTGGGGTCTTTCGTCTCAGCGGGGATGAGCTTGGAGTACGTAGACCGGGACAGGGATTGTATGCCGCCCATGACCAGGCCCACCGAAGCGGCGATGCCATAGAACTGCCACTTGGCGTGCACGAAGTAACCCAGCAGGCAGATCGCCACCCAGATCAGCAGCATGGTGATGAGCGCAAATTTGTTGCCTTTCCATTCGGACAGCCGGGCAAAGCCGGTGGCGCCCACAATGGCCACCAGTTGCAGGATGAGCACCACGCCGATCAGCTCCGCCGTGCCGAAGTGCAGCTCTTTTTCGGCAAAGGTGGCGGCCAGGAAGAGCACGGTCTGCACGCCGGCGCTGTAACAAAAGAAGGAGAAAAGGAAGTTCCGCGTATATTTCTGGTGTTTGACGGCTGCCCACACCTTGCGCAATTCCTGGGCGCCTCGCTTCAGCAGGTCCGGCGTGGCCTTCTGTTTTTCGTCCGAAGGCAGCCGCCGGAAGGGAATAAGGGCAAAACCGATCCACCACAGGCCGACGGTCAGGAAGGCAAAACGGGTGGCGGCGCCCTGGTCCGGAAAACCCAGCTTGTCGTAAAAAAAGATTACCGCCAGGTTGCCGACCAGCAGGATGACGCTGCCGATGTACCCAAAGGAGAAACCCCGGGCGCTGACCCGGTCGTAGCGGTCCTCCGTGACGATCACCGGCAGGAAGGCGTTGTAGAAGACCAGCCCGCCGGCAAAGCCGATCATCGCGACCATGAACCCGATGGTGCCCGTTGCCAGTTGGTCCATCCCCTTGAAAAAGTAGAGCGACAAACAGGCGGCGGACCCCATGACGGTGAAAAATTTGAGGAAGAACTTGCGCCGCCCGCCGTAGTCGGCTATCCCGGAAAGCAGGGGAGAAAAAAGGGCGATCAGAAAATAAGAACCGGAAATGGCGTAGGCGTACAGGGAACTGTTGGACATTTCCACCCCGAAAACGCGCACTACCTCGTCGGTGACGGCAACGTAGTAGCCCGGGAAAATAGCCGCCGTGATCACCAGGGCGAAGGCCGAGTTGGCCCAGTCGAAAAATGCCCAGCCGTTGATGATGCGCGGATCATTGAGCTGGAAGTCATTGCTTTGGCTCATGTTTAATGTTTAAAAAATAAGTTCGGCCTCCATCAGGGGCTCAAAGGCCGAACTTATTTTTTATCACTACTGCGGTGTTCTTTTTCGTGGTCAAGATAACAAGGTTTGACAAGTTTCTTATAACTCCACCGGTTAGAACTTGTTAAACCTTGCCTGGTATCCCTTGTGTTATCCGCTCCACCGTCTCGTGTGCCGACAACACGCTGTCGCCTACGCTGATGCCCCGCCGGTAGTTGCCGGCGAAGTGCAGGCCGGGATATTGTTGTTCCAGCTTGTCGAAGATGGCCTGTATTTTTTTGTATCCGACCTTATACTGGGGTATGGCTTTCTTCCACGTTTTTATCCTGGTGAACACCGGCTTCCCGCTGATCCCTACCAGGGCCTTCAGCTCGCCGAGCACCAGTTCCTTCAGTTGCCCCTCGGGCAGCAGCGCATTGTCCGGCTGCCGGGTACCGCCCACAAAGGAAGTGAAGGCCACGTGCCCCTCCGGCGCCCGGCCCGGGAAGATGGTGGAACTCCAGATGCTGCCCAGGATTTGCCGGTTTTCCACTTCGGGGATGAGGAAGCCGAAGCCGTCCAGTTCTCGTTGGATGTCTTCTTCTTTGAAAGCCATATACACGACGCTGACCGGCGGGTAGCTGACATCCGCCAGCGGGCCGGCCGCCTCCGGGGCGGTTTCCGACAGCAGGGCCGCCAGGGCGTGGGCCGGAACGCAGCAGACAACCATGCCGAACTCCTTCGTTTGCCGTTTGCCGTCCTGCTCGGTCTCCAGCTCAAACCCGCCGCCCTTTTGCCGCAGGCCGCAGGCCGACGTGTGGAACGCGATCGGTTTTATTTCCCGGGCCAGGGCGTCGGTGAAGGTTTGCATCCCGTCCCGGAAGGAGAACATCCGCGCCCGGTCCTTGGCTACTTCCCTGCGCTTTTTGCGCTCCCGCGCGCCCAAAACCGCCCCTCTGATCAGGCTGCCGTAATTTTTCTCCAGCGCATACAGCTTGGGAAAGCCCGCAGCGGTGCTAAGCGCTTTGGGGTCGCCCGCGTATACGCCGGCCACGAAGGGGTTGATGGCGTAATCGAGGAATTCCCGCCCCAGCCGGTGGCGGACGAAGTCGGCCAGCGCTATGTCGTCGCCCAGCGTGGGCTTGAGGAAGGGCTCCTGCAGCAGCCGCAGTTTCGCGCGCCAGGAAAACAGGCCCGTTTTCAAAAAGGAAAGGGCGGACATCGGGATGGGCATCAGCTCGCCGTTTTTGACGATGTACCGCTTGTTGGCCGCCTCGTTGGCGTAGATTTTCCGGCTGCCCAGCCCCAGCTCGTTTACCAGTTCTTTCAGGACTTCGGAGGTCTCCAAAGTGCTGTTCGGCCCCAGGTCGATCAGGAACCCCCCTTCCCGTTCCGTAATAATGGCCCCGCCGGCCTGGCCGCTTTTTTCAAAAACCTGCACGTCATACCCTTCTTTTTGCAGCCAGTAGGCGGCGCACAGGCCGGAAATGCCCGCTCCGATGATGGCAATTGTCTTTTTATCTGACATTGATCAAGGTTTTTGAGCTATACTGACGCACGGCAGGTTTTGTCGACTACAAAACCCGCCGGGTCAGTATATACTGGCATCGCTGGTTTTGTTCCTGACAAAACCACGCGTTCGCCAGTATAAATATGGCGCTGCTAAAAAATGAATTTTCTGGCATTTTCCCGGCTTTCCTGCCACATAATCTGACATTTTGTATCTTACCCAGCCTATTATTTGACTTTTTTATGAAGATCGCTATCCTTTCGCGGGGCCCTCAGTTGTATTCTACCCAAAGCCTGGTCCGTGCCGGCATGAATAGAGGGCATGCCATGCATATTGTGGACCACACCCGTTGCACCCTGGCCGTTGGCCGGGGGCGGCCCAGGATTTACTACAACGACTACCCGCTGGAGCGTTTTGACGCCGTCATCCCCCGGATTGGCGCGTCGGTGACGCTGCAGGGTGCTTCGGTGATCAGCCATTTCGAGATGATGCAGTCCTTTACGGTAGCCCGTTCGGAGGCGCTGCTGCAATCGCGGGACAAGCTGCGCTGCCTGCAGAAGCTGGCACGCTGCGGCATCGAGGTGCCGCGTACGGTCCTGGCGGCTGCCGGCCAGGACCTCATGCCCCTGCTCAGCGAACTCGGCGGGCTGCCCGTGGTGATCAAGCTGCTGGAGAGCACCCACGGCAACGGCGTCCTCCTGGCAGAGTCCTACCGCGCCGCCGAATCCATGATCGAGGCCTTCCAGCGGCTGGGCGAGCGCATCATCATCCAGGAGTTCATCCGCGAAGCGAAAGGGGCGGACATCCGCGCCCTGGTCGTCGCCGGCGAAGTGGTGGCCGCCATGAAACGGCAGGCCCGCAGCGGAGAGTTCCGCTCCAACCTCCACCGGGGCGCTTCGGCAGAGGTGGCGAATCTCAGCGATGAAGAAATGGAGGTCGTCCGGAAATCGGTGAAAATGCTGGGGCTGGACGTGGCCGGCGTCGACTTCCTGCGCTCCCGCCGCGGGCCCCTGGTCATGGAAGTCAACGCTTCGCCCGGCCTGGAGGGCATCGAAGGCGTTACCGGCGTGGATGTAGCCGGGAAGGTCATCGAGTTCATCGAACGGCGCCGGGAAGAAACCTCACGTAAAATTAACCATTGAAAAAATGGCCGCACAACCCATCACGATACACAACGTCGAGATCGCTCCCGGCCAGCAGGAAGTGGTGAAAATTTCGGTCGGCCGCCTGCCATCCGGCAACGTGATCCGGATACAGGCCCACGTCTACCGCAGCCCTCTGGAAGGGCCCGCCGTCCTGGTGCTGGCCGGTATACATGGCGACGAGGTCAACGGGGTGGAGATCGTCCGCCGAACGATCGCGGAAGGCTATTTCGAGAACCTGAGCCGGGGAACGGTCATCGCCATTCCCATTCTCAACCTCTATGGTTTCATCAATTTCTCCCGGGAAGTGCCGGACGGGAAGGACATCAACCGCTCCTTTCCCGGCAATATGAACGGCTCCCTGGCTTCCCGCGTGGCCCGGACGCTGACCAAAAAGATCCTCCCCCTGGCGGATATCGTGGTCGACTTTCACACCGGCGGGCAAAGCCATTACAACTATCCGCAGATCCGATACACCAGGGGAGACCTGCTGAGTGAGCAACTGGCCAGGGCTTTCGCCCCCCCTTTTCTGGTGGTGAAGCCCACCATTTCCAAGTCGCTGCGAAAAGTAGCGCTGGAACAGGGCAAGCCCACCCTCGTTTTCGAAGGAGGCGAAAGCCTTCGCTATGACGGCTTATCCATCCAGAAAGGGCTGGCCGGCATCCGGCGCCTGCTCCACGCTCAGGAAATGATGGGCGAACCCGCCCTCCCCCCGGAACGAACCCTCACCTTTCGCAAGACCACCTGGGTCCGCGCACCCCGCGCCGGCATGTTCCTGTGGTTTAAATGCTCGGGGAATAAAACCTTTAAAGGAGAAGTGCTCGGCGTGATCAACAACCCCTACGGTGAGGGCTCGGTCAAGGTCATCGCGCCCCGCGACGGCTACCTCGTCGGCCACAACAACGCCCCGGTGGTCAGCCAGGGGGACGCGCTGTTTCACCTGGGGTATGAGTGGGAGGGGGAGAATGTGTAAAGGTGCGTAGGTGTAAATGTGTAAAAGTTAAGGAGTTGAGGAGACTTTTGCCGCCACACACGTACATACTTACACATTTACACATTTACACATTTACACAATTTTTTTCTCAATATAATCCGAATTCAGCAACCGTAGCGCGCCCATGTATTTCAGCTTGAAGGAGAGCAGGTCGCCCACGTTGTAGTCGCGGGGGTTATCGCCCAGGTCGACGATGAGCATGTCGGAGCTGGCGTTGACGATCTCGATGCTGGGGTCGTCGGGCAGCAGGTAGTCGGGGGAGATGTCGAGCAGGCCGATATCCAGGATGGCGCGGTAGGATTCCTTGCCGTAGTCTTTCTCATCTACTTCAAAAGCTTCTCCGCTCGGGTTGGTGGACAGCATCCCGATGGGCACTTTGGGCTTTTTGGTGATCTCGATGATCTCGGAATAGAGGCGGATGACTTCGTCGGACATGCCCTCGATGTGCTTTTCGTGGAAGAGGTCGTTGCCGAAGTAGAGCGTTTCCCCGATGCGGAAGTGGTTGATGGCCCCGGGTAGCTGCTGGCGCAGCAGCAGGGGCAACACCACTGAGGTGCCGCCGGTCACCCAGGGTATCTCTTTTTCGAATTTGGCCTCGATGAGCTGCTTGTAGAGGCTCAGCTGGATCATTTTATCGGCAGAGGGCATGACGCCATGCAGGCAGTTGAGGTTGGCCCCGATGGCGACGATCCTGATGTTGGGCAGCTCGAAGATTTTTTCGTAAAAGGTCATCAGGTGGTCGCCCATGATGCCTTCCCGCAGGTCGCCCAGTTCGATCATGATGGTTACCCGGTGGGTCTTGCCCTGCCGCCGGGCTTCTTCCGAAAGCATCTTTATGGTGGAGCTCTCCGAGTTGAAGGAAACGTCCGCATAACGCACCACCTCCTCCACGCTGCCTATGGCGGGCGGCTTGATGTAAACGGTCTGGACCTCCGGGTTCAGCTCCTTGATCTTTGCCAGGTTGCTGATGCGGCTGTCGCAGACTTCGCGGATGCCCAGGTCCAGGATCTCTTTCAGATAAGCCTCGTTGCCGCACAGCAGTTTGGTGACGATCGCCCAGTCTATTCCGTTTTTCCGGAACAGCTCGTCCAGGAATTCATAATTTTGTTTCAGGTTTTTCCGGTTAAGTGTCAGGTATGCCATGTTTCTGGTGTAAAAGTGTGAAGGTGTAAAGGTGTAAAAGTGTGAAGGTGTAAAGGTGTAAAGGTGTAAAGGTGTAAAAGTGTAAAAGTGTAAAAGTGTGAAGGAGGGCTGTATGGTGGGGGCTGCCTGTGAGTTGCTCCCTTATTGCCTTCATTTACACTTTAGTATACTTACACATTATTCCACCACCTGCCTCTGAATATCCAGCGGAAGGCGGGTGAGCAATTCGTAATTGACCTGTTCGGAGAATTCCCCGAAAGAAGAGACGGACAGTTCCATATCGCCCTGCCGGCCGATCATCACCACTTCATCTCCCCGTTCCACGCCTTCCAGTTGGCTGATGTCGACGCAGATCATATTCATATTGACCATGCCGATCACGGCCACCCGTTTGCCGTGGATGAGCACGCGGCCCTGGTTGCTGAGGGATCGGCTGAACCCGTGGGCATAACCGACAGGGACGATGGCGATTTCCATCGCTTCATTGGCCAGGTAGGAGGTGCCGTACCCCACATATTCGCCGGTTTTTACCTTTTTGACATCCATCACCTTACTCTTCCACGCCACCAGGCGTTGCAGGGGGTCATCAGTTTGCCCGGAACGGATACTGAAGTCGATGAAGGTCTCCCGGCTGGGCCAGAAGCCGTACTGAAGGATGCCGATCCGCACCATGTCCATCCGGGTAGGAGGGTAGCGCATGGCGGCAGCCGAACAGGCGGTATGCCGAAGTTTGGGCGCCAGCCCCTGGCCTTTGAACCATTTATAAAGATGGTTGAAAGCCTTGCGCTGGGCTTTGATCCGAACGTAATTGGCAATGCTCTCCGCGCCGGCGAAGTGCGTGCATAAGCCTTCAAACCGGAGCTTTTCCGGGTGCCTTTTCAGCAGGCGGGCTACTTCCGGCAGTTGGTAGCTGCCAAAACCGGTGCGGTTCATGCCGGTCTCCAGTTCGATGTGCAGCCGCGCCGGGCGCCCGACCTTGCGGGAAGCCTCCAGGGCTTCCTCCATGCGTTTCAGTTCAAAGTTGAAAAAGGAAATGCCGTTTTCGATAGCCCATTCCATCTGGCTGCCGTCTATCATGCCCATGATCATGATCTCCGTCTGCGGGTTGCTGGCCGCCATTTTTACGCGGTAAGCCTCGCTGGCGTCAAATACCGAAAAGTGCTTCACCCCGCAGGCTTCCGCCAGCGGGACGAACTTTTCTATGCTGTGCCCGTAGGCATGCCCTTTGACAACGGAAGAGACCAGCACTTCGTCCCCCATTTGTTTTTTCAGGAAGCGCAGGTTGTTTTCCAGGGCGCGCTTGCTGATCTCTATCTTTGATGTGGTTAACATACTCCGGGATTTTCACTCCAGGATGATATCCATGATCCTTTTGTACATCTCTATGCCATATTCCAGCAGTTCGTCCGGGAAATCGTAATCCGGGTTGTGCAGGGCCGGGCAGCCTTCGCCGGCGCCCAGGCCGAACATGGCGCCCCGGAACCGCTGGGTGAAAGCGCCGAAGTCTTCTCCCCATTTAAACGGCTGATCCCGGTGGGTAATGGCCATCCCGAAGTCTTCAGCGGCCTGCTGCACGATGTCGACAGCCTCCGGGTCGTTGCGGTTGGTGCGGAACACGTTGGTCCATTCCGTCTCCAGGCGCAGGCCGTGGCTCAGCGCCAGGTCGCCCAGGTATTGCAGCAACCGGGCGCTGAGCCGCCGCATGGCCTCCTCGGTCCAGGTCCGGATGGTCAGGTGGACCTCCCCTCTGCCGGCAGAAACGCCGTAGGCCACCTCTCCCATATTCACGTGGATGGGGGTCAGGATCGCAAAATCCTCGGCTTGCGTGTCCGCAACGCTCATTTTTTCCGAGGCCATCAATATGTCGGCAATGGCCAGGGCGGGGTTGACCCCGTTCTCCGGCTCGCCGGCATGGGAGGTCTTGCCTTCCAGCCGGATGATCAGGCTCTTGACCGCCGCAGTGAAGGGCCCCTTGCGCAACAGGACTTCTCCGAGGGGGAAGCCCGGGAGGTTGTGGAAAGCAAAGGCGTAATCGATAGGATAAAGCCCTTCGAACCGCGGGTCTTCGAGCACGCGCTCTGCGCCGGCGCCGATTTCTTCTGCCGGTTGAAAAAGCAGGATGACCCGCCCGATGCGGGGCGGCTGGCGGCTGATCGCGGCGGCCAGCCCCAGAAGGGTGGCCATGTGCCCGTCGTGCCCGCATTTGTGGGAGACGTTTTCCCGGCGGGAGCGGTGGTCAAAGTCATTGACTTCCTGGATGGGCAGGGCATCCAGTTCGGACCGGAAGAGAACCGCCGGCCCCTCTTTCCCGCTGTCGAACACGGCGATCAGCCCGGCGCCCCCCACGCCTTCCAGCAGCTGGCTGGGGCCGAGTTCGTGCAGTTGGCCGGCGAGGTACCGGGCGGTGCCGAATTCCCGCTCCGGCAATTCGGGATTCTGGTGCAGATAACGGCGAATGCTCGTCAATCGGTTAATGGATAGTCGCTCTCTGAGCTTGCTCATGTTTTTCATTCGTCTTTATCGCCAATGTAGCCGGATTGACCTCCGGCGGCGTTAAGTAGCTCAATATAATAAAAGAAAACGCAGAGATACTAATGCCGGCGATGTTAGCATCCAAACCAAACGGCAAAGGCTGGTCCAGAAGAATGAGCGCCATGGTCGTCCCCCCGCCCAGCAACATGGCCCAGAAGGCAGCGGCGGGCGTAGACCGCTTCCAGTACATGGCGCCAATGACCGGCACAAATAAGCCGGATACCATGAAGGCATAAGACAGCAGCATCAGCTCCAGGACGTTCTGCATGTTCATGGCGATGAACAAAGCCGCGGCGCCGATGATGAACGTAGCTGCCTGCGAGATGCGGAGGGTCTTCTGCTCGTTGCCTTCCAGGGGCATGAACCGGCCCAGGATGTCTGTTACCACATTGCCCGAAGCCGCCATGAGGCAGCTGTCGGCCGTCGACATGATGGCCGAAAAATAGGCGGACAGCATCAGCCCCATCAGGCCGGCCGGCAGGACCGTCCGCAGCAACAGCGGGAGCCCCATCTCGGCGTCCAGCCCTTCCGGGGTGGCATACCCGAGGTATTCGAACATGCCCTGGTCGGCCCCAACCCGGGCGAACAAGCCCAGCAGCACTCCCATGAATGCCATCACCGGATACTCGAAAAGGCCGGCGATGTACCACGCACGGCGGGCCGTCTTTTCGTCCCGGCAGGCGTAGATGCGCTGGTAGAGGGTCATGCCCACAAACCAGATCGGGATAATGGTGACGCCCCAGTTGACCAGCTCCGCCCAGCCGATGTTGGCCAGAGACAACATCTCCGGGCGCACCACCTCTTTGATGCCCTGAAGCCCTCCTACCGAATAGTAACCCATGGGCAGGCCGATAAAGACCAGCCCGGCCATCAGGATGGCCCATTGCACCGTATCGGTGTAGATGACCGCTTTCAGGCCCCCCGCCACCGTGTAAACTACCGCAATGACGCCCATGATGATAAGCGCCTGCTGCAGGCTGAGCGCCGTGAAGGTCGCCGATGCCAGCTTGGCCCCGGCCAGAATCTGCGAACTGGTGAACCCGATATAGCCGATAGCGGATATGATGCCTGCCAGCAAGGCCACCCGCGGGCTGTAAAAATATTCAAAAAGCTGCGGAAATGTCAGCAGGTTGATTTTCTTGGACAGGCGGTTGACCTTCGGGATGAGGAAAACGGCGCTAAGCCACGCGCCTACCAGGCCGGTAAAGAGCATCCACGAGCCGGAAATGCCCATGATGAACCCCAGGCCGCCCAGGCCGATGGAAAAACCGCCGCCGACGTCGGTGGCCACCACCGAAAGGCCAATATGAGTGCTGCCCATATTGCGCCCGCCGACGTAGTAATCATCCGTATTCTTGTTCTTCCTGAAAAAGAAAAAACCGATTCCGAGCATCCCCAGAAAATAGAGTACAAATATGATGATGTCAATTGGGTGCATGTGTGTCTTTTTCCTTGAAAATTAGTGAGGCGATTGGGGCAGGTGGTTATCCGTCTGATACTGGACGGGTTGTCTGTTGCCTGTTGGCAGCCAATAATTGGAAACAGGTTGATGCCGAAGAACCGGCAACCAACAACCAACAACTGACCCGTTATTTAATGCGCGAGGCACTAGCCGTGGAGGTGAGATTTCGGGCTGCCGGGGCGAAGTGCCGGGATGGTTATCGGTTATTATCCCGGCGGCAGCCCAACCGGTTGATTGCCGAAAATGGGCGGCAATAACGCCCCCGCCGATCTCCAGCCAAAAACCAATAACTGCTACAACCCGCCTTCAGGCAATAACCGACAACCTCTCCTCCCCACTTCCAAACGATCAGGCTTCCGCCACCTTGTCCTTGGCCTCTTTCCGGCCTTCAGCCTTGTTTTTTTTCAGCCGCATCTCCAGGTATTTGTTGGTGAAGCCCAGTTTTTCGTACAATATCCGGGCGGGGTTGTCCGGTTCAACGTGCAGCGCGATGTCCCCTTTGGCCAGTTCGATCGCTTTCTTCATGAGGCGTTTGCCGATGCCCTCGCCCCGGCGCCCGCCGTCGACGGCAATATAGACCAGGATGTTCTCCGGTATGTATCCTTTCATGCCGGTTTGGTTGATCACCACTGCGCCGACGATCTTTTCCTTTCTCATCCCGGTGACGATGAACCCTCCGTGAGAGGCGGCCTCCTTCTGTGCGTATTCCAGCGCCCGCACGATATCTTCCCGCTTATCCCCGTATTGGTCGAGGTGCTCAGACAAGAAGTCGGCAATCTTGTTTTTCTCAGCAGTGGTCGCCGGATCAAAAGGCGTGTAGATTTTAATTTCCATTGGTAATATGGTATTCGGTTTTTGTAAAAACTATCTGATAAAACGCATAAATCGCCCTTATGTTTGATGCAGAGAAGACGAATCAACGATTTAATCCAAATTATATTTTGAATATAAGGCTATAACTCTATCCAAATTTATCGTTTCGTTTGACAGGGGAATAATAAGAAACAAAGTTTGTGTAGAAAAGATTTTTTGAAAAATTTCGAAAACCGCCCCATCTCCATATATCTCCATATATTTCCATGTATTTCCATGTATTTCCATGTATTTCCATATATTTCCATGTATTTCCATGTATTTCCATGTATTTCCATATATTTCCATGTATTTCCATGTATTTCCATGTATCTCCATGTATTTCCCCCTTCATATCAAATCCCGGAGGTAAAAAACGACCTTGAATTTTTCCTCTCCCCGTTCGATCTTCAATCTGATCCGGGTGCCGGGTTTTTTCTGGAACTTCCGGGTGAGGCCGGATAGCGAGAACAGGCTGGCCGGCAGGCAGTTGATTTTAGTGATGCGGTCTCCGGCGATGATGCCGGCGGTAGCGGCGGGGCTTCCCGGGATGACGCCGTAGACCAGGTAGTCATTCAGGGCCGGGCCGGTGGCTGCTACGAACAGGCCGCTGCGGTCGTATTCGAACTCGTCGTCATAATCCCGGTTGGGTTCGAAGTAGGCCTCTTCGTTGATGTAATCGATGACGACCGTAAAGCGGCTGAGGATGTCATTGCCGATGATGCCGTTGCGCTGGACGCTAAGGGTGGTGTCTATGAAAAAGGAGGATTCCTGGAAGTGCGAGATCACTTCCCGGAAGGCAAAGCGCTCCAGGCCGAGTTCGTCTATCCGCCCCATGTACCCCTGGATGTACCCTCCCAGCCCGGCGCCCAGGTTGCTGGGGATCACCTGTTCGGGAAGCTCCAGGTCCGGGTGGGAGTCGGTTTGCAGCAGCAGGGCCAGGCTGGCGCCGGAATCGAGCAGGAGGCGGAGCTGCAGCGTCGTGTCCTGGTGAAACTGGACCCTGGCGTTGACGTACGGCTTGTTCCGGTTGATCTCGATCGGGATTTTTTCAAAACTCTTCCCCGGCGGCTCCCAGTATTGCGGGTCATAAAGCGATATGATCCGCCGGTGGTAATTGATCTTGAGGACGAACCGGCGGAAAAAATCGGAACCCAGGATACCCTGCACGTCTATGCCGGCATATTCCTCAAAATGAAAATAATCTTCTTCCAGTACCAGGATGGACCGGTTCTTGGCCAGGATTTTTCCTACCTTCAAGTCGATACCCTGCACGAGATAGGCGTACAGCTCCTGGCTGAGGTCGGCCCCGACGATGGGGAACCGCCGCAGGTAATTGACACGCAGCAGGTCGGTGATCTCCCGTTTGGAGAGGATGGTGTGTTCCGCCCCGGTATCGAAAACGAACCGCAGCGGGAAAATGCCGTCAAAGACGAGGTCCACCACGATGAAGCCATTGATGTAATCAAAGGGAATGTCGATTCGGCGCACCCCCCGCTGAATCTCCAGGTCGGTGAATTGGCCCTGCGCCGGCAGGGTAAATGCAAAAAACAATATAATGGCGTGTATTTGCCGCTTCATAGCCGGGTTTGAAATAGTGGACTTATGGGCAAAAAAGGCAGCGAAAAAACGCTCCGCAGCGTTCCTCTTTCAACCTGCTGTTTTGCAAGCCCCAATATAATTTGGTTTGTCTCCAAATAAAAAAAAACTGTTCGCCAAATTTTGGTTTTTTCAGACTTATTTTGGACTTTTACGCTTTAGTTAGTGTTAAATAAACACATTTGGTAAAACTGCACGATGTCCTGTCCAAAAAGCCTGAAAATCAATCATTCACAATTCAGCACAGCTTCCTCGTAATCCCATGCGACTTTAGGAGCTAAACTGGCAATTTTGCTGGAATATAGCATTATGCCGGCTTTTTCATTAACCAGACGATTGTTTATTTTACTAACTAAATCTAAGTAATGTATGAAACTTAAAGTCGACTACATGAAGCGATGGGTGTTCTTCATCGCGGCAGTCGCTATGTGCAACTTTACCTTTGCCCAGCGAACCATCACAGGTACTGTGACGGATGCCCAGAATGGAGAACCGCTTATCGGCGCCAACATCCTGGTTGTGGGGACCAGCACCGGTACCATAACCGACTTCGACGGCAATTATTCCCTGAATGTTTCCGACGCAGCGACTACCCTGGAATTCTCCTACACCGGCTACTCCAGCCAGCGGGTGGAAATAGGAAGCCAGACCGTTATCAACGTATCTCTCTCCGCCGGCCAGGTGCTGGATGAGGTCGTGGTGGTGGGATACGGAACGCAGAAGTCCAAAGAGGTGACCAGCGCCGTCGCCAGCATCAAGGCGGAGGACTTCAACCAGGGGAATGTCAACAGCCCCGCCCAGCTGCTCCAGGGCAAGGTGGCCGGCCTGTCCATCGCCCGCCCCGGCGGCGACCCCAACGGCGACTTCAACATCCGCCTCCGCGGCCTGTCGACGGTGGGCGCCAACACCGAACCCCTCGTGATCATCGACGGGGTGATCGGCGCTTCCCTCAACAGCGTCGACCCCAATGACATCGCCTCCATCGACGTGCTCAAGGACGGTTCCGCCGCCTCCATCTACGGCACCCGCGGTTCGTCCGGGGTTATCCTGATCACGACCAAGCAGGGCAAGGAAGGCTCCGCCAAGGTGGAATACTCCGGCCAGCTGGCTCTGGAAACCGTCGACGAAACGGTCAACGTCCTCGATGCCGCCGGCTACCGCGATTTCAGCCAGCGCGTAGGAAAAGGCACCGACCTGGGATCTTCTACCGACTGGTTCGATGAACTCACCGAAACCGGCGTCTCCCAGGTGCATAACCTCTCCCTTTCCGGCGGCACGGCCAAGACTACCTACCGCGTGGCCCTCAACTACCGGAATGTCAACGGCGTGGCCAGCGGCACCGGCTTCAACCAGCTCAACGGCCGCCTGAACCTGACCCAAAGGGCCTTCGACGACCGCATGCGCCTGTCTGCCAACGTAGCGGCTACCAACCGCGATGCCGACCTCGGCTTTACCCAGGCCTTCCGCTACGCTACCATCTACAATCCGACAGCACCCATCCGGGACGCCGACAATACCGCCCTCGGGGGATACTTCCAGCAGGACCTGTTCGACTACTTCAACCCGGTGGCCATCATCGAGCAAAACAGCAACGAACAGGTGCAGAAGCGCCTCATCCTCAACGGATCGATAGAATACGACCTGCTGCCCGGCCTGACCGCCAAAATGGCCTATTCCGAGCAGTATGACAACGACCTGAACGATACTTACTTCTCCCGCGAAAGCTTCTGGGTCGGCGCCGGCCGCGACGGCCTGGCCCTGCTGAAAACAACCGACCGCTTCAACCGCCTCTTCGAATTTACCGGCAACTACGAGAAGAACTTCAACAAGCTCAACTTCAAAGCGCTGGCCGGCTATTCTTACCAGGCATTCGACAACCAGGAGTTTGAAATTCAGGGCGGCGGCTTCCTCACCGATGCCTTCACCACGAACAACATCATCTCCGGCGCGGAATTCCCCAACGGCCTGTCCCGCAACTACAGCTACCGGGAATCCAACAAGCTGATCGCCTTCTTCGGCCGGGTGAACTTCAACTACGACGATACGTACTTCCTCTCGGCCAGCCTGCGCCGCGAGGGTTCCTCCCGCTTCGGGGAGAACAACAAGTGGGGCCTGTTCCCCGGCGTCAGCGGCGGCGTCACCCTGAGCAACCTGTTTGACATCAGCGGCGTCGACAACCTGAAACTGCGCGCCGGATTCGGCGTTACCGGAAACAACGTATTCGACTCCTACCTGTCCCTGTCCCGCTTCGGCCCCGTACTGCAGGGCGGCAGCGGCGGCGCTCTGGCCAACGACCCGCGCCGCGGCGGCAACCCGGTATACTTCCTGTACAACGGCAACTACGTCCCGGCATTCGGCCCGATCTCCAACCCGAACCCGGACCTGAAGTGGGAAACCAAAACCGACATCAGCGTCGGCCTGGACTTCGCCTTGCTCGACTACAAACTGACCGGTGCGCTGGACTTCTACACCACCACCACCAAGGACATGATCTTCGAATTCAACGTGCCCGTTCCGCCGAACCTGTTCGCTACTTCTATCGTTAACGTAGGGGAACTGCAAAACTCCGGCCTGGAACTGTCGCTGAACTACGCAGCCATCAGCAAGCAAAACTTCAACTGGGAAACCGGCGTGGCCCTGACGTACTTCCTCAAGACGGACCTCGTGTCTCTGTCTACGGATAACTTCGACTTCGGCGGTACCCGCGACATCTCCAACCTCGGCGCACCCGGCCAGAACGGCACGCCCCTCATCCGCGTGGAAGAAGGCGCTCCCATCGGCCAAATCTGGGGCCTGGTTTACGAAGGCATCAGCGATGACGGCAAGTGGATTCATGCTGACCTCAACAACGACGGAGAGATTACCAACGATGACCGCGCCGTGATCGGCAACGGCCTGCCCGACTTCCAGCTCGGATGGAGCAACACCTTTAAGGTAGGCAATTTTGACTTCAATATCTTCCTGCGCGGCGTATTCGGCCACGACCTGGTGAACACTTTCCGCGCTTTCTACGAAGCGCCGGACGCCATCACCTCCTACAATATCCTGGAGTCTTCCAACGATATTGCCAACCTGACCGAATCGCCTACGTTCTCCAGCTTCCACGTCGAGGACGCCTCCTTCGTGAAAGTGGACAACGCGACCGTCGGTTACACCTTCAGCCTGCCGAAGGGCAGCTCGTTCAGCAACTTCCGCGTATATGTCACGGGCCAGAACCTGCTGACCTTCACCGGCTATAAAGGCGTCGACCCTGAAGTGCGCTTCCAGGATGCCGGCAATATCGACAGCAACGCCTTCCGGATCAACGACCTGCCCTCGGCACTGGCCCCGGGCATCGACCGCCGGAATACCTATTTCCGCACCCGCGTCGTGACGCTGGGCGTCAATCTCGGTTTCTAAAATGTCAAAAATTATGCGCTTGTCGCTTTTTGACATTCGGAAACTTGTGAACGCGATGCAAATTGCAGATATTTAGGGGTCTCGTAAGCACCCTATGTTTTTTGTGAGTTTCTAAATTTAAAACTGTTATGAAAAAACATATTTCACTTAGATTATTTTTTGTCACCCTGCTGCTGGCAGGCTTCGGCCAGGCCTGTACCGACCTGGAGGAGGAGCTGTACAGCAGCATCGACGGCGACAGCTTCCTGTCCTCCGAGGCGGAACTGATCGCCGCCCTCGGCGCCGCCTACACCAACCTGTACCCGCTGGCAGGCAACGGCAACATCTACTCCCTCCAGGAAGTGACTTCCGACGAGGTCGTGGTGCCGACCCGCGGCAACGACTGGAACGACGGCGGAAACTGGCGCCGCCTCCACCTGCATACCTACGGCCCGGAGGACGACCGCATCCGCGACAGCTGGAACTTCCTCTTCCAGGGGATCAACACCTGCAACCGCCTGGTCTTCCAGTTCGACAAGGTAGAGGTGGAAAATAAAGCCGCCATCATTTCCGAGCTGAAAGCGCTGCGCGCGCTGTTCTACTGGTGGGCGCTGGACACCTACGGCCGGGTGCCTATCATTACCCAGTTTGACGTGCCGGCTGACTTCGCTCCGCCGAACAACACCCGCCAGGAAGTGTACGACTTCTGCGTAGGCGAGCTGGAAGCCAACATCGGCAACCTCAGCAAGTCCAACGACGCCACCACCTACGGCCGGATGAACTACTGGGCCGCCAAAATGCTGCTGGCCAAGTTGTACCTCAATTCCGAAGTGTATACCGGCAAGACGGAATGGCCGGCCGCCCGCGACGCCGCCAAGGAAATTTACGAGTCCGGGCTGTTTGACCTGGAGCCGGACTACTTCTCCAACTTCGCCGTCAACAACGGCGGTTCTGCCGAAGCCATCCTGGCTATCCCGTATGACAAGGTATTCGCCCCGGGCTTCAACCTGGTGCAAATGACCCTGCACTACGGCAGCCAGAATACCTACAACCTCCAGGAGCAGCCCTGGAACGGCTTCTGTACGCTGGAAGAGTTTTACAACTCCTATGAAGACAACGATGTCCGTAAAGGAAGCTTCCTGGTTGGCCAGCAGTTCTCTTCTTCCGGCGCGCCCATCCTGGACGACGGTGCCGAACCTTCCGACCCGGACGGCCCGCCGCTGAACTTCACGCCGGAGATCAACGAACTCGGCCCCAACGCCCTGCGCCAGGCCGGCGCCCGCATCGGCAAGTTTGAATACGAACTGGGCGGCACTCAGCACATGAGCAACGACTTCCCCATCTTCCGTTATGCGGACGCCGTGCTGATGTACGCCGAGGCCCTCTGGCGCATCAACCCGAACGACGGACAGGCCCTCATGCTGGTCAACATGATCCGCGAACGCGCCGGCGTCGATCCCTTTGGTACACTGACTGCCGAGAACCTGCTGGCCGAGCGCGGCCGGGAACTCTTCTCCGAGATCCACCGCCGTACCGACCAGATCCGCTTCGGCACCTACAATGACGCCTGGTGGGAGAAGCCCGCTGATCCGAGCGATCACGTGAACATCTTCCCCATCCCGCAGAATCAGCTGGACAACAACAAGAACCTGACGCAAAACCCGATGTATTAATTGGAGCTGCGTTAGCATGAACTGATACGGAAGCAGGTAGCAGCAAATCGTTGTTACCTGCTTCCTGCGTTTTCCGGACGGGCCAACTTATTGGTTTTCAAAAATTAAACAGGGGGTTTGCCGTGATAGTCGACAGGCGAACTCTAGTCGCCAGCCGACATCACATCCCCTTATCAATCAGTTGGCCCGTAATCCGGTGGGGCAGGAGGCGGGGCGGTACCGCTCTCTTTCCTTTTCCGGTTAGCCTAACCAAATGCTGCAATTACTTATGAGAGGACAATTAAGGGCCTGGACATTTTCAGCTACTCCAACGCTGCCTGGAATTCAAGGCGCCAAGAGCATTTTTCCAAAGGCTCGGGTTCGATTGGTATATGGCTCCCTTCGACTAACTCAGGGTGAAATTGTTGAATTGTCTTTGCCCGGGGGCTTGTCATTTTTAAGGCTGGGCGTGTGCCTTGCACTCGCCCTCCTGGCGGTCGCCTGTGCGAGAGAAGAAAAGGGAGAGGCCTTGTTTACCCTTTTGCCTTCCTCCCGAACCGGCGTCAGTTTCTCAAATACCCTGCAACACACCGAAACCTATAACGCCTACACCTTCCGCAATTTCTACAACGGCGCCGGGGTAGGGATTGGAGACGTCAACAACGACGGCCTGGCCGACCTGTATTTCTGCGGCAACCTGGAAGACAACAAACTGTACCTCAACCGCGGCGATTTCCGCTTTGAAGACGCCACCGAAAAAGCCGGCGTGGCCTGCCGCGGCGTCTGGTCCACCGGCGTCAGCCTGGCCGACGTCAACGGCGACGGCTGGCTGGACATCTATGTCTGCAAATCCGGCGACCCCTCTGGCGCCAACCGCCACAACGAACTCTTCATCAACAACCAGGACGGCACGTTTACCGAGCAGGCCAAAGCCTGGGGCATCGCCGACCTGGGCCTGTCCGTCCACGCCGCCTTCTTCGATTACGACCGCGACGGCGACCTGGACTGCTACCTGCTCAACAACTCCATCCGCCCCGTCGGCGGGTACGACTACCGCCCCGGCCAGCGCGAAATCCGCGATACCACCGGCGGCAACAAGCTCTACCGCAACGACGGCGGCCGCTTCACAGATGTCAGCGCCAACGCCGGCATCTACGGCAGCGCCATCGGCTTCGGCCTGGGGGTTACCATCGGCGACGTCAACCGCGACGGCTGGCAGGATATCTTTGTCTCCAATGACTTCTTCGAACGCGATTACCTCTACATCAACAACCAGGACGGCACCTTCACCGAAGCCCTGGAGCAGCAAATCCGGGAGATCAGCATGGGCTCCATGGGCGCCGATATGGCCGACATCAACAACGATGGCTACCCTGAAATCTACGTCACCGACATGCTGCCGGAGACGGATGAGCGGATGAAAACGAAAACCCGGTTCGAGAACTGGGACAAATACCAGCTGGGCCTGCGCAACGGCTTCTATCACCAGTTCACCCGCAACGTCCTCCAGCTCAACAACCGGGACGGCACCTTCAGCGAGATCGGCCGCCTGGCGGGCGTGCACGCCACCGACTGGAGCTGGGGCGCCCTGATCGCCGATTTCGACAACGACGGATGGAAAGACATCTTTGTGGCCAACGGCATCTTCAAAGACCTCACCGACCAGGATTACATCAATTTTTATTCCGACCCCGGCAAGGTGCGGGAACTGATCAAAGAGGAGCGGGAAGGCGCCGTCACCCGCATGATCGACGAGATGCCTTCGGAGGCCATCCCCAACTACGCCTTCCGCAACAACGGCGACCTTACCTTTTCCAATGTGGCCGAACAGTGGGGCCTGGCCCAGCCCAGCTTCTCCAACGGCTCTGCCTATGGCGACCTCGACAACGACGGCGACCTCGACCTGGTGGTCAACAACGTCAACATGCCGGCCTTCGTCTACCGCAATGAGGCGGCTAAACAGAGCGGCAGCCGTTTCCTGGTGGTGGATTTGGAAGGGGCGGCGCCCAACACGCACGCCTTCGGTGCCCAGGTGAGCATCTACCACCAGGGAAAAGTATGGTACCAGGAGCAGGCGCCCATGCGTGGCTTCCAGTCCAGTGTGGGGCAGCGCCTGCATTTCGGCCTGGGGGCTTTGGAAACGGCCGACAGCCTGATGGTGCTGTGGCCCGACGGCAGTCAGTCCGTACAGACCAACGTGGAGACCAACCAGGTCATTACGCTCAAACAAAAGGAAGCCCAGGCCCCCGCAGCGGGAAACCGGGCGCCGGAAGGCGCCGGGAAGGCCCTGTTGTTCCGGCCTTATGCCCCGGCCACCCCGCCTGTTTATACCCACCGCGAAAACGATTTCATCGATTTCGACCGGGACCGCCTGCTCTACCACATGCTTTCCCGCGGAGGGCCGCCCATCGCCGTCGGCGACGCCAATGGCGACGGCCTGGACGACTTCTATGTCGGCGGCGCCAAAGGCAGCCCGGGCGCCCTGCTGCTCCAGCAGGCAGGCGGCGGCTTTGCGCCCTCCAACCAGGCCTTGTGGGCGGAAGCCATCGACGCGGAAGACAGCGACGCCCTCTTTTTCGATGCCGATCAGGATGGCGACCTCGACCTCTACGTCGCCAGCGGCAGCAACGAGTACTCCTCCCTTTCCTTCTCCCTGCTCGACCGCCTGTACTTCAACGACGGCCGGGGAGGGTTCGTCCAGTCGCCCCAACTGCTGCCCGCCGCCAAACCCGAAAGCACCGGAACGGTGGAAGCCGCCGATTTCGACGGCGACGGCGACCTCGACCTCTTCGTCGGCATCCGCCTGCGCCCCTTCCTCTACGGCGTGCCCGTCAATGGCTACCTGCTGGAAAACGACGGGAAAGGCCAGTTCAGGAACATCACCCCCCAGGTGGCGCCTGCACTGAAAGAATGCGGCATGATCACCGACGCCGCCTGGGTGGATTACGACGGCGATGGCCGCCCCGACCTGGTGGTCGTAGGGGAGTGGATGCCCGTCCGGGTTTTCCGCAACGAACCGGGCCGGCTGCGGGAAGTCACCGCCGAGCTGGGCCTGCAAGGCAGCAACGGCCTGTGGAACACCGTAGAAACAGGGGATCTCAACCAGGATGGCCGGCCTGATCTCGCCCTGGGCAACCACGGCTGGAATACCCGCTTCCGGGCCAGCCCCGATAAGCCGATGCGCCTCTATGTCAACGACTTCGACCAGAACGGGACCGTGGAACAGATCATCTCGGTTTATAACGGCGACAAAGCCTATCCGCTGGCGCTGCGGCACGACCTTATACAGCAGATGCCCGGGCTGAAGAAAAAATATCTTAAGTACGAGAATTATAAAAACCAGACGGTTGAGGATATCTTTACCCCCCAGCAGTTGGAAAACGCGGTGAAGCGGGAGGTTTACCAAACCGCTGCCTGCGTGGCGTTCAACGAGGAGGGGCGGCGCTTTGTGCTCCGGCCCCTTCCGGTACAGGCTCAGTTGTCACCCACCTACGCTATCCTATTGCGCGATTTCGACCAGGACGGCCGGCCGGATATGCTCCTGGGCGGGAACTTCTACCATGCCAAACCGGAAGTCGGCATCCACGACGCCAGCTACGGCCTGTTGTTGAAAGCCAACCCGGAGGGGTGGTTCGACCCTTTGCTGCCCCGGGAATCGGGCTTCTTCGTCAAAGGGGAAATACGGGAATTGAAATGGGCCGGCACCCCCGACGGAGGGCTTATCCTGGTGGGGCGCAACGACGCCCCCCTGTTGATCTTTTCATCGGCGGGGCCTGCGGTTCAATAAAAAACAATGTACTTCATGAAGCACTTAGTGATCGTCGCCCTGGCAGCCTCCTTCGTTTTCAGCGGCTGCAAATCCGACTACGAACGCCTCCTGGATGCCGGGCTGTCCAGCGGCGTCCGCCAGGATTCTATCTTCCTGGGCATCACCTTCGGCATGAGCCGGAAGGACTTCTACACCCATTGCTGGGAGATGAACCGCGACGGCGTTATCCGGCAGGGCAAGGACAATACCGCCGTGCTGTATGTAATCGATAAGGGCATGCGGGATGTGGTCGATATGAACTTCTACCCCAACTTCACGGCTGAAGGCATGATCTATGAAATGCCTGTCACCTTCGAATACCGGGGTTGGGCGCCCTGGAACAAGGAATTGCAGTCGGACAGCCTGCTGGTGGAAGTGATCGGCCTGCTGGAGCAGTGGCACGGCAGCAAGTTCCTGCGCCTGGAGCGCGCCGGCCGGGGCGTCGTCCACGTCGCCGTGGATGGCAACCGCCGCATTTTGGTGCATCCCCAGAACGAACGCTTTGTCCGGGTCCTGTATACCGATATGACGGTGGAACCGCCCAAGGCGGCGGCGGCTGAAGCCGGAGAAAAGTAACCTCCGGCAGGTTCCTAACTTGCAACATTATAACCAGAGCTTATGAGAATCATGCTATTCGCCGCATTGGCCGCTCTGCTGGCCACTGCCTGCAGTGAAAAAAACAGCAGTCCCGGCGCCGGGACTGCCGCCAGGCTGTTCACCCTCCTGCCCGGAGAGGAGACCGGGGTCGGCTTTGTCAACCAGCTGGATTACGGCCAGGATTTCAATATTTTTTCTTACCGCAACTTCTACAACGGCGGAGGCGTAGCCCTGGGCGACATCAACAACGACGGCCTGGTTGATATTTACATGACCGCCAACATGAAACCCAACCGCCTCTACCTCAACCAGGGCGATTGGAAATTCGAGGATATTACCGAAACAGCCGGCGTGGGCGGCCAGCGCGCCTGGTCGACCGGCGTCAGCATGGTGGATATAAACGGCGACGGCTGGCTGGACATCTACGTCTGCAACAGCGGCGATGTCGAGGGAGACAACAAACAAAACGAGTTGTTCATCAACCAAAAAAACGGAACCTTTACCGAGGAAGCGGAAGCCTACGGCCTGGCCGACCGCGGCTATTCCACCCACGCCGCTTTCTTCGATTACGATAAAGATGGCGACCTGGACTGTTACCTGCTCAACAACTCCTACCAGGCGATCGGCAGCTTCAACCTCCGCAAGAACGAACGGCCCGTCCGCGACCCGGTCGGCGGCGATAAGCTCTACCGCAACGACGACGGCCAATTCGTGGACGTCAGCGAGCAGGCCGGCATTTACGGCAGCGTCATCGGCTTCGGGCTGGGGGTTACCGTCGGCGATATCAACCGGGACGGATGGCAGGATATTTACGTCTCCAACGATTTCTTCGAACGCGACTACCTCTATATCAACAACCAGGACGGAACTTTCCGGGAGGTGCTCGAACAGGAAATGCGCAGCATCAGCGCCGCCTCTATGGGTGCTGACATGGCCGACTTCAACAACGACGGCTATCCCGATATCTTCGTCACCGAAATGCTGCCCGGGGATGACGCCCGCCTGAAAACCAAAACCACCTTCGAAAACTGGGACCGGTACCAGTACAACCTCCGGCATGGTTATTACCACCAGTTTACCCGCAACATGCTGCACCTGAACAACGCCAACGGCACCTTCAGCGAGATCGGCCGCCTGGCGGGCGTTCACGCCACCGACTGGAGCTGGGGCGCCCTGATCGCCGATTACGACAACGACGGCAAAAAAGACCTGTTTGTGGCCAACGGCATCTTTCAGGATTTGACCGACCAGGACTACATCCAGTTCTTCTCCAACGAGGAGGTCATCAAGTCGATCGTCAGGAAAGAGGGCGTGGATTTTAAAAAGCTCATCGACGCCATCCCCTCCAACCGCATCCCCAACTACCTGTTCGTCAACCAGGGAGATTTCCAGTTTGTCAACAAAGCCGAAGAGTGGGGCCTGGCCACGCCCAGCCACTCCAATGGCGCGGCCTACGGCGACCTCGACAACGACGGCGACCTGGACCTGGTGGTCAACAACGTCAATATGGAGGCCTTCCTCTACCGCAACGAGGCCAGCGCCCTGCTGCCCAACCAGTACCTGCAGCTGGAATTGAAGGGCGTCGGCAAAAACCCCTTTGCCCTCGGCGCCAAAATGACGGTCCGGCATCAGGGGCAGACGTTATACCTGGAGCAGATGCCCATGCGCGGTTTCGAATCTACGGTAGATTACCGCCCTCACTTCGGCCTGGGGGATGCCCGGGTAGTTGATTCCCTCATCGTGGAATGGCCGGACGGCAGCAAGACCGTCCGCACACAGGTGGCCGCCGGCCAGTTGCTCCGCCTGTCCCAGGAGGAAGCCAACGTGCCGGCCGGCGGCGCAGGGGCAGAGGCCGGTCCGCCCCTGTTCCAGGAGGTGGCCAACAGCGGCGGCCTGCCCTTCCGGCACCAGGAAAACGACTTTGTGGATTTCGACCGGGACCGCCTTCTCTACCACATGCGGTCGACCGAAGGGCCCAAGCTGGCCATCGGCGACGTCGACGGCGATGGACGGGAGGATGTTTACGCCTGCGGCGCCAAGGGCCAGGCCGGGCAGTTGTACCTCCAGCAGCCCAACGGCCGCTTCCTGCCCTCCAACGAGAGCCTGTTCGCGCAGGACGCCGGCTCGGAGGATGTCGACGCCCTCTTTTTCGACGCCGACAACGATAATGACCTGGACCTCTATGTGGCCAGCGGCGGCTCCGAGTTCGCCTCTACCGCGCTGGCCCTCCTTGACCGGCTGTACTTCAACGACGGACAGGGGCATTTTGCCAAATCGCCTCAAACCCTGCCTGCCGGGCGCCCCGAAAGCACCGGCTGCGTAGCGGCGGCAGATTTCGACAAGGACGGCGACCAGGACCTCTTCGTCGGCCTGCGGCAGCGGCCCTTCCTCTACGGTGTGCCGGTCAATGGATACTTATTGCAAAACGATGGGCAAGGGAAGTTTAGCGAAGTGAGCAGCCAGCGGGCCCCCGCGCTCAAAGAACTCGGCCTGATCACCGACGCCTTATGGCTGGATTTCGACCGCGACGGGGACGAAGACCTCATCGTGGTGGGAGAGTGGATGCCGGTTGAAGTATTCCGCAATGAAGGCGGCCAGTTGGAAAAGGTTACCGGGGCCGCCGGCCTGGCCGACACCAACGGCTGGTGGAATACCATCAGTGTTGCCGATGTGGACAACGACGGCGACCAGGATCTCATCATCGGCAACCATGGCTGGAATTCGCGGTTCAAAGCCTCCAGAGAGCAGCCCGTTTCCATGGTGGTCAACGATTTCGACCAGAATGGCACCGCCGAACAGATCATCAGCGTGTACAACGGCGGGAAATCCTACCCCGTTGTGCTCCGCCACAACCTGATCCAGCAGCTCCCCGGCCTGAAGAAAAAATACCTCAGGTACGAAAGTTATAAAAACCAGACGGTGGAAGACATTTTCAGCCCGGAACAACTGGAAAATGCCATCCGCCTGGAGGCCTACGTCATGGCTTCCAGCCTGGGCATCAACAACGGAGACGGCACTTTCGAACTCCGGCCGCTGCCCGCAGAGGCCCAGTTCTCCCCTGTGTACGCCGTCCAAACCGGCGACTTTGACGGCGACCGCAAACCGGACATCGTCCTCGGCGGCAACCTCTACGAGGTCAAACCCGAGGTCGGCCGCTACGACGCCAGCTATGGCCTGTTCCTGCGGGGCGATGGGGCCGGCAACTTCCGGCCCGTGAGGGCAGCGCAGTCCGGCCTCGTCCTGGATGGCCAGGTGCGGGATATCCGTTCGCTCCGGATTGGCGAAAAGGAACTCCTCCTCGTAGCCCGCAACAACGCTTCCCTGCAGGTATACCAGGCCAAGGCGCCTCCGCGGCTGCCGGATTGAAAGCGTTTATCCTGAAATTCCTGTATATGAAATCAACTCAATTCCTCATAGCTGCCCTTTTATCGCTCTGGTTCGTCGCCTGCCAAGGCCCGGAGCAAGGCCATGAAGACACCCTCTTCCGGCCCGTGCCCGCCAGCCGGTCCAACATCGCCTTTGCCAACCGCCTGGAGGAGACCCCGGAGTGGAACATCATCGAATACCTCTACTTCTACAACGGCGGCGGCGTCGCCGTCGGCGATGTCAACAACGACGGGCTGCCCGATATCTATTTCACCGCCAATACAGCGCCCAACCGCCTCTACCTCAACAAGGGAAACCTGGAGTTTGAAGACGTCACCGAAGCAGCCGGCGTCGCCGGCCAGGGCAACTGGAAAACCGGCGTGACGATGGCCGACGTCAATGGCGACGGCTGGCTGGACATCTACGTCTGCCAGGTGGGCCGCTACAAAAGCCGCCGCGGCCGCAACGAGCTGTTTATTAACCAACAGGATGGAACCTTCGCCGAGCAGGCCGCAACGTATGGCCTGGCCTTCCAGGGCCTGTCCACCCAGGCCGCTTTTTTCGATTACGACCGCGACGGCGACCTGGACTGCTACCTGCTCAACCACTCTGTCCATTCCGCCGAAAATTACGTGGAAGCTACCATCCGCCGACAGCCGGACTCCCTGGCCGGCGACCGCCTATACCGCAACGAGGGCGGGCGGTTCGCCGATGTCACCCGCCAGGCCGGCCTGTACAGCAGCCGCGTCGGTTACGGCCTGGGCGTCGCCGTGAGCGACCTGGACGAAAACGGCTGGCCGGACCTCTACGTCTCCAACGACTTTCACGAGAACGACTACCTCTACTTCAACAACGGCGACGGGACCTTCCGCGACGGGACTGCCGGTTCGCTGGGCCATACCAGCACCTTCTCCATGGGCAGCGATGTCGCCGATTTCAACAACGACGGCCGGGCCGATATTCTGTCGCTGGACATGAAACCCGAAGAGGAAACCATCCTGAAATCTTCCGTCGGTTCCGACCCTTTCAACATCTACCAGTTCAAGCTGCAGTTTGGCTACCACTATCAGTTCCCGCGGAACATGCTGCAGCTCAACCAGGGGCAGCTGGATGGCCAGACGCGCTTTTCCGAGATCGGCCAGTTGGCCGGCATCGCCGCCACCGACTGGAGCTGGTCGCCCCTCATCACCGACCTGGACCTGGATGGACGGAAGGACATCTTCATCACCAACGGTATCTGGCGGCGGCCCAACGACCTCGATTATCTGAAGTTCACCTCCAACCAGCAGGTGCAGCAGAACGCCGGCAACCTGGAAATGGCCGCCCGCATGCCGGAGGGGCTGGCGGCCAATTACGCCTACCGGAACCAGGGCGGCCTGGCCTTCGAGGACGTTTCCCGGCAGTGGGGGCTGGATTACCGCGGCTGCAGCAACGCCGCTGCCTACGCCGACCTGGACAACGACGGCGACCTCGACCTCGTCGTCAACAACCTCAACGCCAATGCCCTTGTTTTTGAAAACCAGGTGCGGCGGCAACAGGCGCCCAACTTCATCCGCCTGCGGCTTAAAGCCCGCGGCAGCAATACCTTCGGCATCGGCAGCCGGGCCACGCTTTTTGCCGGCGGCCGCCGGCAAACCCTGGAGCTTTTTGCCACCCGGGGCTTTCAGGCAGGGGTGGAACCCGTACTGTCTTTCGGCCTGGGCGAAACCGAAACGATCGATTCTCTGGTGATCCGCTGGCCGGACGGCACCCGACAGCTGATTCCGGCGCCGGCTGCCAACCAGCTGCTTGCCATAGTACAGGGCGAAACTGCCGGGGGCCGCGGGCCTTCCGCAGCAGCGAAACCTTTGTTTGAAAAGGTGCCCGCCAGCATTTCCGGCCTCGGTTTCCGCCATCGCGAGAACCCGTTCAACGATTTCGACCGGGAAAAACTGATTCCCCACCAGTTGTCTGCCCAGGGGCCCTGCCTGGCCGTTGCGGATGTCAACGGCGATGGCCGGGAGGACCTGTACATCGGAGGCGGCAGGGGGCAGGCCGGCGCCGTCTACTTACAAACCAGCACAGGTGGTTTTCAACCGGGGGACCTGACCGCCTTCATCATGGACTTCCCCTACGAAGACACCGGCGCTGCCTTCTTCGACGCCGACGGGGATGGCCGCCCCGACCTCTATGTCGTCAGTGGGGGAGGGGAGGCCGAGCCTGCTTTTTCCCTGCAGGACCGCCTGTATATAAATCGGGGAAAAGGCCGGTTTGAAAGAAAATTCGACGCCCTCCCGCCTCTGGAGGCCAATGGTTCCTGCGTAACCCCTCTCGATTTTAACCAGGATGGGGCGATGGACCTGTTCGTCGGCGCCCGTTCTGTTCCCGGGAGTTATGGCCTGCCGCCCCGTTCCTGTCTTTTGCAGAACGACGGGCGGGGGAACTTCACCGACGTTACCGGGCAGGTGGCGCCGCAGCTGGCTTCCCTGGGCATGGTGACGGGCGCCGCCCTGCTTGCCCGGGAGGAGGAACGCCTGTTGGCCGTGGCAGGGGAGTGGATGCCGGTAACCTTTTTTGATGTAAACCAGCCCGTGTGGGAGCAGAGAACGGTGCCCGGTTCGAATGGCTGGTGGAACACCCTGTCGGTGGCCGACCTGGATGGCGACGGGGATGACGACCTGCTGCTGGGCAACAACGGCCTGAACTCCAGCCTGCGGGCTTCCCGGCAAGAGCCGCTGGAGCTGTACGTCAAGGACTTCGACCAGAACGGCAGCACCGACCCCATCCTTACCTATTATCGGCAGGGGCGCCGGTATACCTACTTTTCCAAAGATGAGCTTGCCGAGCAGCTCGTCCAGGTCAAAAAGCGTTATCTGGATTACCGGCCTTTTGCCGAAAGCACCTTCGAAGAGGCCTTTCCGCCGGAAATGCTGGAAGGGGCGGTTCACCTTCAGGCCTTTACGCTGGCTTCCTGCTGGGCTGAAAACCAGGGGGCGGGCAGCTTCGAGCTGCACGAGCTTCCCGTGCAGGCCCAGTTTGCGCCCCTGTTCGGCCTTACCGCCGGCGATTTCAACAGCGACGGCCGCCAGGATATCCTGGGCGTGGGCAACTGGTATGGCGTACGGCCCAGCCTGGGGCGATACGACGCCTCCTACGGGTTGTGCCTGGGAGGAGGGGAGGGCGGCGCCTTCGCGGCTCTGGAGCCGGCGGAGAGCGGCTTTGCCGTGTTCGGCGAGGGGCGGGCCATTGCCCCCGTGCGCCGGGCGGACGGGAGCCTGCTGCTGGTCGTCGGGCGCAACGATGATGTGCCGGTGGTGTTTCGGGCGCTGGAAGTGCCGGGAGAGGACGGGCCATTCCAGTGAGCCGGGAGTCCTGCTATGGCAAGTTTCTCAAACCTGCAGTAAACGTATAAACCGGCAATTTACGCCCCGCGATGCTGCTCTGTCGTTCGCCAACCTTCCTCCCTCCCATCTTTTCATAAAAACCGCTGGCATAGGGATCGGATTCGACGATGAGCCTTTCCGCCCCTGCCTGCCGTGCTTTTCGCAGCATGTGTTCAAACATCAACCGGCCGTAGCCTTTTCCGATGTTTTCCGGCAGCAGCCAAAAGTGCGCCAGGTCGGTTGCATCGTATTCTGCGTGCGGTTGCAGCGCATAAAAGCCGATTATTTCCGCCCCGGCCTCTGCTTTCACCACCATTTCTTTTTCTATAAATTCCGGCCGGATTTCCAGTTCTTCTGCCCAGATTCTCATCCATTCCTCCGGATACCCCCAGTGCTGTTTGGAACGGCGGGCGATGGCCGTTAGCATGGCGGCATCGGTAGGTTGTGCGGGGAAGAATTGTAAGGCCATTTTCAGTTTTGAAATATTTTTTTCTTGTAAATGTTCAGGCATTTCAGCTTTGAAGTCTGCGCACTGTTCTTGTTCGAACAACGGGTTTTCCAGGTGTCAACCGCAACACCACAATACCATAAAACCGCAAAACCCAAACCTTTACCTTGAAAGCCTTTGAATAACAATATAACAATATAACAACCCATCCTTCCCTACCTCAGCAACACCACATCACCCTGTCTCCGCTCTGCCGGTTCTCCTTCAAACTCCTGGTAGGAAAGTTGGTAGAAGTACACTTCGGAAGGCGCGGGTTGCCCGTTGGAAGTACCGTCCCAGCCCTTTTCGGCATCCTCCGTTTCGAAGACCAGCTGGCCCCAGCGGTTGAACACCTGCAGGCGGTAGGCCGGGAAGGGGCACTGCCGGATGGGGGCAAAAAAGTCATTCACGCCGTCTCCGTTAGGTGTGAAGGCATTGGGAATGGCCAGGCAGGGCTCACACCAGCGCACGGTGATGGAATCTTCCAGGACGCAATCATCTACGACTGCCTTAACGAGGTAACGATCCGGTTTGATCACTTCGTACAAGGGGTCCTGGGCGCCGTCCTGCCAGAGGTAGAGGGCGGCGCCTTCCAGCGTGGCGTCCAATACCAGAGCAGACTGGTCACAAAGAGTGGTATCAGCGGGCAGGCCCTGCCAGTCGACAACCGGCAGATTCAGGCGGATGGTGTCGCTCGCCCGGCATTCGCCTATGCTGGCGGAGGCCCAGTAGGTGCCGGAGGCGGAGATGGTGAGGGTGGTGTCTGTGCTGCCGTCGCTCCAGAGGATGTCAGAACCGTCCGGCAAGCCAGGTATGGAAAGGGTGAATTGTTCTGCGTCGCAGATTGTCGAGTCTGCCGGAAACCCAAAGGCGGGGATAGCCGACAATTTGACCACCCAGAAATCATAGTCTCCGATGGGGTTGGAAATGTCGCCATCGGCTGACCGGCTGATGCCGGACAACAGCAGGCCGCCATCCGGCGCCAGGGCGATGGCCTCTGCCTCATCGGCCCGGCTGCCGCCGAAGTGCAGATGCTGAAGGATATTCCCGTCCGGGCTGATCTCCGCCAGGCTGTAATCGCGGCTTTCGCTGACGAAGAATTCTTCTTCCCGTTGGGACAAAACGAAAAGGTGCCCTTCCCGGCTGACCTGAAAGCCAGCCGCGTATTGGTTTTCTGCCAGGTTGTACCGTTGTTCCCAGATGATCTCTCCCCGTGGGCTGAGCCGGAGGACAATGGCGCCCGGGTACTCGGAGACGTAGGTGTTGCCTGCCAGCAGCAGGCTGCTGTCGCTCATTTCCTGGATTTTTACCGGAAGGATAAAAAACGGAAGCGGGATGCTGTCCAGAAAGGCCCCCTGTTCATCCATTCGAACGATATGGGAACTGGTGGAAAGGAAAAAAGTATTGCCATTGGCTTTGCTCAGCGGGCAATTGAGGAAAAGGTGGTCATACAGGCGGGCCCACAACAGGTTGCCGGCGGCGTCAAAGCGGCTGATCTGGCTTAGAAGCTGAGTAGGGCCGCTTTCGCGCCTGCCCAGGCCCAGGGTGAGGCAGCCTCCATCGGAAGTGGGTTGTACCGCATAGCAGGACTCCGGGGCACTGGTGCCGAAACTGTGCTGCCAGCTGATAGCTCCGTCTTCGTCGACCTTCAGCACCCACGCGTCGCCGGCGCCATTATGGGCAGTGACATCCTGTCCGGCTTCGCCGGAAGCCCCGCAGAGGAAGTAGCCGCCACCCGCCGCTGTGGCCGCCGCCCGGGCGTAGTCCCTGCCCGGCCCGCCGTAGTGCCGGCTCCAGAGGATGTCGCCCCTGGCATTGAGTTTTAGTACGGCCATGTCTTCTTCTCCATGATTGCCGGCCAGGTGGACGTCGGCAGAACGGGCACCTCCAAACAATAGGAAACCGCCGTCATTGCTGTTGATAAGGCCACCGTAGGTTTCCGCCGCAGTCCCTCCGTAACTGCTTTCCCATTCCAGGGCCGGGCAGTTCTCATAGCTCTGCGTGAAACCCTGCAATGTGGTTAGGGTGAACAAAATCAGTGTAAAGTGCTGTTTCATTGTTTTAGAAGCTGCTTAAATTTGACACTTCGGTTTTGTTATGGCTCTTTTTGTGCTGGTTTTCGTTACCGATGTCTACAACGCCGGAAAGTCGGAAGAGATTGTCGGCCGTAGCCCTGAAGGGCAAGCGCCGCGACGTTACCCTCGCCACCAAGGTAAACTTCCCGGAAGGAGAGGGCTGCAACGACCGCGGCCTGTCGCGCCACAACATTATCCTCACACCGCAGCCCGCAGTATTTAGCAACCCAAACGACCCGCTTACCCATTCGCCTTTTGCATCAAATCCTTTTTTGGTTATATTTATTGTTCGCCTTCATGTCGTCATGCAACCGCTCCTTACCGCCGGTGATTTTTCGGCATGAACTCCTGCAGCGAGAATTTCATCGCCATGCGGTGTGAACAGAACGGCGCGAGCCATCTTTAACCCATAGTAAACACTTTTTGCCTATGACACGTATCAATACCCTGGTATGCCTTGCCATTTTTCTGCTTTCCGCCCCCCGTGGCGCGGCGCAGGTCTTTTTTGAAGCCCGGTTTGACAGTGGCGCACTGCCCGCCGGCTGGGAAACAGAGGATCAATCCGGCAACGGCGTCCTCTGGCAGGTGTGTTCCGGGGCGGCGGCCTGCGGGCTGGCGGGCATGCCTCCCGTGCTGGCCCACTTCAAATCCGCCACGGCCGGCGACGGTTACGCTATGCTCAACTCCGGCCAGGCCGGCAACCTGCCCGGCGACGGCCACTTCAGCCGTCTGGTCAGCCGGCCGGTCAACTGCGCCGGCCGGAGCAATGTATACCTGCAATTTCAGACGGCGATCGGCACGGTCAGCCGCAACCCTGCCGCCAACGCCATCCTCCGGGTGCGGTCAAACGCCGGCATGAAGGTCTACCGGCCCTTTAGCATGCTCGAAAGGAACAATACCCTTCAGGTGGCCCCTGTCGGGGAACTGGCCGGCGGCCGGGCTTATATCGTCACGCTGGACATCAGCCAGCTCGCGGCCAACCGCCCGGAGGTCCGCCTGGAATGGGAGTGGCGCGGCAACAACGAGTTCGCCTGGCTCGTCGACGACGTCCTGCTAAGTACCCAGAACCCCGCCCGCCCCAATGACGCCGTCTTCTTCGAAAGCTTCGACAATGGAATCAGCGGGTGGACAGCCAACGCCCCCCTGCCTCCCGATTCCCTCTGGAAGTGGACGCCCTATGGCGACGTGAGCAACGGATACGGCATCGGTTTCGCCCAGCGGGAAGCCTTCATCCACGCCCCATCTGCATCCGAAGGGGCCATGGCCTTCAACGCCGACTTCTACAACACCCGGGGGCAGGAACCCGGGCAGGCGCCGCCCAAAGCCTTCGTCTGCGAATTGATCTCCCCCCCCATCGACCTGTCCGGAGTCGACGCCCCCCTCGCCCTGCAGTTCTTCCAGATGGGCTGGCTCGGCAACATCGCCCCCGGCGCGCCCCAAACCCAGGAAGGCGCCCGCTACATCACCTCCTTCGCCTACAGCACCGACGGCGGCCAGAACTGGAGCGACCCCATCAACGTCAACCCCTACCAAACGCCGGTTACCGCTTCTAATCTGTTTGACCTGCCGCCTTTCAACAACAAGGTTTATTTTGCCTTGCCGGACATCGAAGGCAACAGCGACTTCCGCCTTAAATTTACCTGGGCGGGCGATTTCTACTTCTGGGTGATCGACGATATCGCCCTGGTGAGAAGGGAAGCACGCGACATGAAGGCCAACCGCAACTTTTTCGCCGTCACCCCCAATGCCGTCACGCCGGCCAGCCAGCTCCAGGACGCAACCCTGCTCTGCGACGTGGTCAACATCGGAACGGAAACGGCCGAAGCGGTGCGGCTGGAAGCAATGGTGCGCAAAAAGGGAAGCAACGCCGTCGTATACGCCGATACCTTGTTCTACGGCGACGTCCCCGTCGACTCTCTGGTCGAGAACGTATTTTTCGGCCGCAAGCTGGAGGCGGCTTCTATCGCTCAGCCCGGCGAGTATGAAGCGTTTTACGCCGTTGGCCACAACCGGCCGGACGACCGCCCGGAGGACGACACCGTGCGCTGGCGTTTCACCGTCTCCAACCTCACCTTCGCCAAGGAATTCGGCCCTACGCGGGACATCGCGCCCGCCGAGAGCCGGTCCTATACCTACGGCAACCTCTTCTACGTGCCCAGAGGCCAGGGCTTCTACGCCTGCTCGGTGACCTTCGGCGTCGGCAACGCCCGCCAGTTGGCCAACAACAACGAAGAAGTCACTATTTTCCTGAACCGCTGGAACGGCGATGCCAACCAGGATGGCCTCATCAACGAAGGCGAATACGATATCCTGGCATTCAACTCCTACTTCTTTTCTGAACTGGATGGCAACGACCTGATCCGAATCCCCATTTCCGTGGACACCGTGGGCATCAACCTGGAGGACGACGCCTACTATATGGTTGCCGTTCAGTACGAATCCTTCGACGTGAATTGCTTTATGCTGGCCTCCGACACCATCGACTATCAGGCGACCTGGTTTGCCAACGATTCCCTGGAGAACCAGCAGTATGCCAGCGTGCTCGATGTCGGCAATACCGGCAACTTCAGCACCATCGGCTTCGGCTACAACATCGTGCCCGTAGTGCGCCTGCACCTGGGTACGAATGTGGACTGCATCCCGACTGTAGGAACGAATTCCAAAGAAGCCGTAGCCACCCTGCGGTTGTCGCCCAACCCGGCCGGCAGCCAGGCCCGCCTGGAACTCGGCAGCGGCCAGGCCTACGCCAACGCCTGGGTAACCATCATTGACCTGTCAGGAAAAACCATCCGGGCAGACTATCTCGGAGAGGTATCGGGAGAAGCAGTATTGCTGGACGTCAGCCGCCTGCCGGAAGGGATATATATTGTGAAGTTCCGGGCCGACGGCTTCCTCGGCGCCGGCAAGCTGGCCGTGCAGCGCTGACCGGACGTGCCAGATTTATCTGGTGCGTAAGTAAGGGCCCCACAATACCCCTCAAAATAACCAGTAACCTTCCTCTCACCCCCCCAACTGCGCCAGCGCCTCCTCCAGGCTCCTGATCTTCGACTCTCCGTCGGACAGCTTCTGGCGCTCCTTCTCCACGACGGCCGCCGGGGCGTTGTTGACGAAGCGCTCGTTTTTCAGCTTTTTCATCACCGCCTGCACGAATCCCTGGTAGTACTCCAGCTCTTTCTGCAGGCGCTCGCGCTCTTCACCGGCATCGATCTCCTGCCGGAGTTCCAGGAAAAACTTGTCCTTGCCGGAAAGGAACGAGACGCTGTTCTCAATCTCTTCTTTGGTGAACTCCAGAAGCTCCAGGTTGGCCATTTTGACGATCATCTCCTTCAGGCCGCCCAGCTCCAGCAGGTGGCGGGCACCTTTGGTATCCTGGACATAGAGCTTCAGCTCTTCCTTCATCTTGATGCCCTTGTTGTTGCGCACCTCGCGGACGTTGGCGACCACCTCCTTGGCCTCCTCTACCCGGCCGATCAGGTCCTCGTCATAAGCCTGCGGCCGGGGGTAGCGGCTGATGATGCAATCGTCGCCGGCTGCCCTGTCGCGCAGGTGGTGCCAGATCTCTTCGGTGACGAAAGGCATGAAGGGATGCAGGACGGTCATGAGCCGCTCGAAGAGGTTGATCGTTTCCGCGTAGGTTTCCCGGTCGATGGGCTGGCCGTATTCCGGTTTTACCATCTCCAGGTACCAGCTGCAGAAGTCGTCCCAGATGAGTTTGTACAGGGTCATGATGGTATCGGAGAGGCGGAATTCGGCGAAGTTGGCATTGATCTTTTCGATGGCCTGGCTGAGCTTCTCTTCCATCCACTCGGCAGCGAGGCGGTTGATGGGGTTGGCTTTGCCCTCCTTCACCTCCCAGCCTTTGACCAGGCGCAGGGCGTTCCACATTTTATTGCAGAAGTTGCGGCCCTGCTCGCAGAGGCGGCTCTCGTTGAGGATTTGTTTGGTTTCCTTGTCGAAGGGCGCGTCGAAGATGATGTCGTTGCCGGCGGCAGCGCTGGACAGCAGGCCGAAGCGGACGCCGTCGGCGCCGTAATGGTCGATCAGCTCCAGCGCGTCCGGGGAGTTGCCCAGCGACTTGCTCATCTTCTTGCGGTGCGAGTCGCGGACCATGCCCGTGAAGTAGACGTGGTCGAAAGGCTGGGCGCCTTTTTCTTTGACGAATTCCTCGCCCAGCAGCTCGGGCGCCCATTCATAGCCCATCATGATCATGCGGGCTACCCAGAAGAAGATGATGTCCCAGGCGGTGACCAGCACGTTGGTGGGATAGTAGTAGCGCAGCTCGTCCTGGTTTTCGAAGCCGTCGAAGACGGAGATGGGCCAGAGCTGGGAAGAGAACCAGGTGTCCAGCACGTCTTCGTCCTGGTGCAGGTCTTCGATTTTCAGATCGGGCTTGCCCAGTTCTTTCCGGGCCTGTTCCAGCGCCTCGCCGGCCGTTTCGGCCACGAATACCTTGTCCTCGTAGTACCAGGCAGGGATGCGCTGGCCCCACCACAGCTGCCGGGAGATGCACCAGTCGCGGATGTTCTCCTCGTTGAGCCAGCTGTTGAACATATTCCAGAAGTGGCCGGGGTGGAACTTGACCGCGCCGTTCTCCACAGCGTCAAGGGCCGTTTTGGCGAAGCCTTTCATATCCACGAACCACTGCAGGGTCAGGCGGGGCTCCACGATGGCGTCGGTGCGCTCGGAGCGGCCGACCTTATTGCGGTAGTCTTCAATTTTTACGATGTGGCCGGCGGCCTCCAGGTCGTTGACGATGAGCTTGCGGGCCTTGAAGCGGTCTTCGCCGATATAGCGCTGGGCCGCCTCGCTCATGGTGCCGTCTTCGTTCAGCACGTCGACAGTTTCCAGCCCGTGGCGCTGGCCGATCTCGTAGTCGTTGGGGTCGTGGGCGGGGGTGATCTTCAGGGCGCCGGTGCCGAATTCCCGTTCTACATAAGTGTCCTGGATGATGGGCACCGACCGGTTGATCAGGGGCACCATGGCGCGCCTTCCTTTCAGGTGCCGGTAGCGCTCGTCCTCCGGGTGGATGGCGATGGCCGTGTCGCCCAGGATGGTCTCCGGGCGGACGGTGGCGATGGTGATCCATTCGTCGGCCGCCCCTTCGATCTGGTAGCGGACGTGATAGAGGCGGGAATTTTCCTCCTTGTAGATCACCTCTTCGTTGGAAAGCACGGTTTTGGCCTCGGGATCCCAGTTGGTGATGCGCAGGCCGCGGTAGACCTTGCCTTTGCGGTAGAGGCGCACGAAGGTCTTCAGCACTGCCGCCGACATTTTCGGCTCCATGGTAAAGCGGGTGCGCTTCCAGTCGCAGGAGGCGCCCAGCTTCTGCAGCTGGTCCAGGATGATGCCGCCGTATTTTTCCTTCCACTCGAAGGCATAGTCCATGAACTCCTCCCGGCTGATGTCCGACTTTTTGATGCCTCGGGCGCGCAGCATCTTCACCACCTTGGCTTCGGTAGCGATGGAAGCGTGGTCGGTGCCGGGCACCCAGCAGGCGTTCTTGCCGTCGAGCCGCGCTTTGCGGATGAGGATGTCCTGGATGGTATTGTTCAGCATGTGGCCCATGTGCAGCACGCCGGTCACGTTGGGCGGCGGGATGACGATGGTAAAGGGCTCCCGCTCGTCGGGTTCCGAGTGGAAGTAATTCTTGTCCATCCAGTGTTTGTACCACTTGGCTTCCGTTTCCTGGGGGTTGTACCGGGTAGAGAGTTCCATGATTGCTGCTTTAATTTTTCGAACTGCTGTACATGATGCTTTTTTACCAGCAATTTCTCGAGTGGTTCACAAGGTGACATCTTTTTTCGGAGGCACGGAGAAAAAAGGTGTCATCTTGTGAGACTTCCGAGGATGACACCTGCCTTTTTCGTTCCTCAAAAGCCAGGTGTCGCCTCTTCATCACCTTACATGAAATGAGAAATTGCCGTGGTTTACTATACGACAGCTATTTTAAAATGCTGCAAAGATAGATTTTTATTCTTTTCGGCTACCTGAAAAACGGCCATTCGGGCCGATGGTTTTATCACATAGTCCACATAGGCTTTTCACAGTAGCGCACATAGGCGGCGGCCATTGTGGCTTATGCGGCAAATAACAACTATTCCTCCCACAATTCCCCGAAGTACAAGTGTACGACTTCCCGCTCTCCCTTTTCGCTGATGGCCACCAGGAAGAGGTTGCTGTAATCCCTTTCGTCGATGCGTTCCACGTCGGCGCGGGCCGCCAGGCGGCTGACCAGCTCGGGGGTGGTGTTGGAATGGCCGACGACCAGGACGGCCTGCCCGCGGCACTGGCGCCGCAGTTCGAGGGCGAAGGTGGTGAGCTGATCTGCCTGGTACGGCCGCACCTCCAGGCATTTGCGCCGGGCTATCGGCTGGGCAGTAGCCTGGGTGCGTTTGTAGTGGGTAGAATAAAGGGCGTCCAGCGGGAAATCCCCAAAGATGTCTGCCAGGAGCCGGGCGCGCTTTTCGCCTTTGGCGGCCAGGGGCGGATCCGAGCCGTAGGCTTTCTCTGCGTGTCGCACCAGGAAGACCCATTGGGCGCCCTCCTGGCCGGCGAAGGGCAGGGCCAGCTTTTGCCCATCCTCCAGTTCAATGTATTCCGGCGTTACGGCCCGGACGCCGGACGCCCTGGCCTCCCCCTGCCGCAGCGGATGGCAGGCAGACAGGATGGACAAAACAAAAAACAGCACCACTATCCGGGCAATGACAATCATAACACAGTTGGCTTTTCTATATTCGTACACTACGGGACACTTTTAGGATGGGGCAGCGTTGGTAATACTTCGATATACATTGAAATACGGAAATACATTTCCCGCTTATTTTCATACATTTCCACCTATTTCCCATTTCACCCCTTCACTCCACCGCCTCCCGTTCAAATATCGGCGCGTCCACCACCTGGTTGCGCAGCAGGTCTTCCATCGTTTCCCGTTTGCGGATCAGGTAGGGTTTGCCTTTGTAGACCAGCACCTCTGCCGGGCGGAAGCGCGAGTTGTAGTTGGAGGCCATCGAGAAGCAGTAGGCGCCCGCATTGTGGATGCAGAGGATGTCGCCCTCGTGGATTTCGGCGATGCGGCGGTTGATGCCGAAGGTGTCTGTCTCGCAGATGTAGCCCACCACGGTGTAGAAACGGGGTTTGCCCGCCGGCTTGGACACATTGGTGATGCGGTGGTAAGCATTATAGAACATAGGGCGGATCAGGTGGTTGAGGCCCGAGTCGATGCCCGCAAAAACGGTGGAGGTCGTCTGCTTGACGACGTTGACCTGCACGAAAAAGGAGCCGGATTCGCTGACGAGGAACTTGCCGGGCTCGAACATGAGCGTGATGTCCTTGCCGTATTCGCGGCAAAACTCATTGAAGCGCCCGGATATTTTTTCGCCCAGCTCTTCGATATTCGTCTCGATGTCGCCCTCCTTGTACGGCACTTTGAAGCCGCTGCCGAAGTCGATGTATTCGAGGTTGGGGAATTCTTTGGCGATCTTCAGCAGGATTTCCGCCCCGAAGAGGAAGACGTCGGGGTCCAGGATGTCCGAGCCGGTATGCATGTGGATGCCTTCGACCCTTATGCCGGTGGCTTCGACGATGCGGTGCACCAGCGGCATCTGGTGGATGGAGATGCCGAACTTGGAGTCGATGTGGCCCACCGAGGTCTTGTGGTTGCCGCCGGCCATGATGTGGGGGTTGATGCGGACACAGACCGGCACGTCGATGTGGGCCTGGCCGAACTGCTCCAGGATGGAGATGTTGTCGATGTTGATCTTCACGCCGAACTCGACCGCCTCCTGGATTTCTTCCAGGCTCACGCAGTTGGGCGTGTAAATAATGTCCTGCGGGGCAAAACCAGCGTGGATGCCTAGTTCCACCTCCTGCACGGAGACCGTATCCAGGCCTGCGCCCAGCTCCCGGAAAAACTTCAGGATATTGATATTGGATAACGCTTTGCAGGCGTAGTTGATCTTCAGGTTTTTCACTTTGAATGCCCCGGTTATCCGTTTGTACTGCCGCTCGATGATCGCGCTGTCGTAAACGTAGAGCGGGCAGCCATGCTGCTCCACCAGTTCGAGGGGGTCGACGCCCCCGCTCAGCAAATAGCGGTTGTTGTCCAATACCATTTTTCCGAAGATTGAGAATGAATGAAAATTTGTTGTTGCTAAAGCCCGCAAATATAAGGATTTTCAGAGGGGTGTGCCAGTTTTTTGTGAGAGCTTGTTTGGAGGTAGTGCTTTGGAGGCGAAAATGGTCGATTTGGGGTTCTCATGAGGCTCATTTTTGACCCCATAGCATCGCTACGGGGTCAAAAATAGCCGAAATGAGGTTCCGGAAGCGACCATTTGCAGCCCAAATGACTATCTTCAAACAAGCTCTGAAAGGGCGGCTGTTTTTTCTGCCGTTTAGCGGCCAACCCGGTCCCGCAAATCAAACATCGCATATCGCATATCGCACATCAAAAATCATAATTCAAACTTCACCACCCTCCCCTGCGCCACAACCACCCCACTCTCCTCCACCACATAAAAATACACCCCCGCCGGCAAATGCCCCGCCGCCACTTCATTGGCGCCTGCCCGCAGCCGCCGCGACAGCACCCGCCGCCCCAGCCCGTCGTACAGCAGCAGGCGCGCCTCCTGCGGCAGCCAGCCCTCGGGCAGCAACACCGTAAACCACTCCCGGAACAACCCCGGAAACACCCGGGCCCCCAACTTCCGATTTCCCACTTCCGAATTCCGGCTTGTTACCACCGCCACCTCCTCGCACACCCTATCCTCCCCCCTCGGATTCGCCACCGTCAAACACACCTCATACACGCCCGTACTGTCATACACATGCACCGGCGAAGGCAACGTATCCGTCCGCCCATCCCCAAAATC
>JAGFJD010000288.1 GCA_024102975.1 Phaeodactylibacter sp.
GCCACATACAGCTGCCAGGAATAATACAAATTCTGATACAGGATATAGAATATCGGCCCCAGCGCCGCCATAGGGCCGAGGAAAGCCAGGGCCAGCCAGATGCCGAACATGGTGTTCTTCCGGCCCAGGGCCATGCCCGTTTCTATGGGTTTGCCATCCCGTTTGCCCATCCATTCGCCCAGGCGGAACTGGAGGAGGCAGAGGGCGGCTATGGCGGCGGCAATCGCAAGGATGGAATACCGGGCTTCGGCGCCGTTCTCCCGGATGAAGGCGGAGGCCCCGGCGGAGGCGATGAAGACGTTGGCGAGGAAGAGCGGGAAGGCCCAGCCGGCGTACCGCATGATCCGGTTGGCGGCCGGGGGGCTTAGGCGGCGGAGGCCGAAGCTCAGCCCCAGGGGAATAAAGATGAGCACCATGACTGGGCCGGCCACGTCATACACCGCCACGGAAGCTTCGCTGCCGGCCACCCACGGCAATGCCAGCGGGATGGCAAAGGCAACAACCGTGCTGGTCAGCAAGACGGAGGCGGTCACAAAACCCACTTCCCGGTGTAAAAACAGGGTGATAGCAGGCGCTGCCGCCGCCGTCGGCGCTGCTGCGATAACAAAGCAGGCCAGGGCGGCATCCCGGTGGAAAGGCGCCACGGCAAAGAACAGCAGGGCAGGAAGGAAGAGGTTGGCCGCCAGCACCCGGGCGTGCCCCCATTGCAGGAACCCGCGGGAAAAGCGGATGCCCAGGAAAGCCAGGAAGAGCATCGCCATCAGGTTATACTGGATGACAAAAGAGAACCGCCCGGCATCAGGCAGCAGGACGCCCACCCCAATGGCTGTTAGTATTGCGATGCTGCGCCACAAAGCTTACTCCAGGCCTTTGAGGATCTTTTGCTGACGGTTGCTGAAGTTCAGCGCTTCGAAGAGGGTCAGCGAGAGGGCTTCTTCCAGGTTGCCGTAGGCGTTTTCGTAGTCTTTACGGCTGCGGCGGATGACCTCCAGGGCTTCTTCCCTGCCGTAGGTGTCGGTTATTTCGCACTTGGGCGCTTCCCCGGGCAATTGTTTATAGGTCAGGAAATAGTGTTTCAACCGGTTGACGATGTTGACCGGGATATCATTGATGTCCGTCCAGTTTCCGTAGACCTCGTCTTTTTCCAGGACGGCGATGATCTTGTCATCGGCTTCGCCCCCGTCGATCATGCGAAAGCCGCCGATGGGGATGGCGCGGACGATGATGTTGCCGTGGGTCACCTCCCGCTCGGTGAGCACGCAGATGTCGAGCGGGTCGTCGTCGCCGATGATGTTCTTCCGGCCGCTTTTTTCCCTGCAGTAGGCAGCCACTTCCTCCTTGCAATAAGTTTGCGGAATGAACCCATACAAAGCGGGAACGATATTGGAAAACTTCTGCGGGCGGTCGATCTTCAGGTATCCCGTAACTTTGTCTACTTCATACTTGACTGTATCTGAAGGGATTACCTCAATAAAGGTCGTAACGGTTTCCGGTGCCTCCTTTCCGATCGGGATGCCATGCCACGGATGAGAGGTATAGCGGAGGCCAATCATTTTCCACAACTTATTGAAAGCTTCCTGGCTCATGGTCTTTGATTTATTACTAACCGGCCCAAAGTTAGCAGAAAAGCACGAACCTTACCACTCATTTTCTTATCAATGGGGGGTTGACCGGTTACCGGAGCCATGCCGTCCGGGCAGGAAAAAAGGGCCGGGCATAAAAAAAAGGCATTCCCGCCGCCTGATTTTCAGGGGCGGGCCCAGGGTTACGCCATTTTGCAGAAGAAAGTGTTTTTATCCTAATCCTCGTCATCCACATTCACGTGGATATGAGACCAGCGAATTCCCTTCTCTATCTTGTATGCGCAGTTTTCGCTGACGCCAAACTTACGGGCGATGATCTTGCGTTTGGTTTTGCCGCGAAGCAGCATTTTTTTCATCAGGCGCACCTGCGTCTCCGTAAGTTTGTAATTCTTGGTGCGGGCCGGCCTTCCCTTGTGGTTAGGATTCTTCTTTTGATAGGCTTTCCATTCTTCTTCCGTTGCCCAGCGAAGGTTGTTCACCTTGTTGTTGGATTTGTCGTAATCGATGTGAAGAATGTAATCGTGTTCTTCGGAAGGTTTCTCCAGGAAGTTCTCGGCTACGAAGCGATGGATATAAACGATACCTGTCGAGTTGTCCTTCAGCTTCTGGTTGAGCATGATAAGGCCGCCCCGGGCTTTTGCCCCATTAAGCAAACGCTCTCGCTGAGTGGCTTTGTCCACACTTTTGATCCTTCCGAAGTTGGAAATGTGGTAATCACAGGTTTTTGTGGGCGCTCCGAAATGGACTTTTTTCCACTGCTCATTCCAAAACGCCTTTACGGTTTGATCTTGCATAACGCTCTCTGTATGATGTAAATATACGTTAAAAAATTTTGGTATTTCAAAAATTTTTATAAATGTTTTAAATAATGGTGTATACGGCATTATGCCGTGCTTGTTTCAAACATGAACAATGCCCTGGCGCCAGAAGAGGAAGGGAGCCTTTGGGGTGAGCGGCCAACTCGCTTTTACCTGGGCTTTGCCTGAGTTGCATGTTCGGTTAAATAACGGGTTTGCTGGCTGGCTTTTCAGGCTTAAAAAAAAAGTCTATGGGTTTCCTTATAAGAAATAGCAAATGCGCCGCATCTATTGTGAACGGCGCAAAAATTCTCGCGAATTTAATATAAAGTTAACAAAATTCCCGGACATGTGCATGAAATGACAAAAAAAAACCTGGCCAGGCCACCGGCGTTTGCCGGACGGGCAAGCCAGGACGACTGTTGCAATGATGTTTTTATATGATCCCTTCCTGAAATAATTACAATACCGGGAAAGAATGCACGGCGGCGATCTCCGTTTTCAGTGCCTATCCTGCTTTTCGAAGGTGCTCATCAGCCAGGCCCGGTCGGCCAGGGGCTGTCGGGTACTGATCTGTTCCCGCAGCCTTTCTTTTTTCTTCTGGCTGGGTTGCGACATGATGCTGTGCAGCAGGGCGCAGAAATTCTGGCAGCTTTTTTTGAGCGGAACGGCAATCTGTTTATTCCGGCTCAGGTACACGGTGAAGGCGGCCAGGGCGGACATGCAGGATTCCAGGGCATTGGATTCGTAGAAGGCCTTGATCAGCAATATGCGGGCAACCAGGTGGTATTTCAAATCAGATGCCTGGACCTGGTGCAGGTGGATCAGCGCTTCGTCATAATTCCTCTTGTGGAAATACAGCTCCGCCAGGTTGTAATGGAGCGCGTTCTCCTGAAACTCCTCCTGCAAAACTCCATTGTAATTGTATATGAACTTCTCGATCCACTCAAAGCGCTCCAGCCGCAGGGCCAGCTTCACAATGTTGTTGTAAGTCCAGTGCGACAAGTAATTGTTGTCGAGGAGGGATTTGTTGCGGATGCCGTCTTCGTACAAACTGAGCCCTATAGAAAGGTACTCTCCCTCTCCCTGCCGGATTTTCCGCATACAAATATTAATGGCATAGAGGTAAATGTTCTTCAACTCCGAAGTTTCAATGGAAGCGGCGTTATCTCTGATCAGGCCCAGCAGGTTTTTCAGGTGCCGGCCTTCCGGAGGGTTCAGCAAAGAGTAGTAAATCTGCAAATATATATTGATCAGAGGCGGCAACGGCTGAAAGCGCTCCAGGTAGCCGCAGACCTCTTCCATAAAAGGAATGGAAAACTGCTCGGAGACAATAGCCTGCCGGTTGATCATCTCACAACTGTACTTCAATTTGTTGATGAAGTAATAACGGTCCAACGCATCGGATGCCGCCTGAAGGGAATTATCCGCCGTGCCACCCTGCCGGCCCGGTAAATACTGGGCAACCTCGGTCAGGAGGTACTGATGGTAATAGGTATCGCTGTTCTTGCTGTGCCGGCTGTCCAGGCCGCTTCGGGCCTGCTTGAAATATTGTATGAAATGTTTCTCCTGCTTTCTGTCCACCAGTTCTTTCATAACCTGGCATTCAAGCAGGGTATCCTGTTTTTCCAGCCGCTGAACGCCCAGGAACCGCTCTCCCAGCTTTACCAGCCCGGTCATCAGATAGCTCAGTTTTTTTTTGTCCGGCCGTTCACCGGGAAAAACAGCCTGGCAAACGGCCTTTGCCGTAACTTTTTCCTCCGGGAAACTGGGGTGCAGCGCCGACAGGAAGGTGCTCAGCCTGGCCAACTGCTCGTTGGAATTGTAATAAGGCGAGCGGACGAATTCGTCGAAGCGCTCCATTTCCCTGGAGCTGAAACTGCTTAAAAGGGTAATGAGCTTGCTTTTTTTCATAAAAATCTTCCCAGATTTTTGTGGAAGTGTGTAAAGGTGTAAAAGTACGCAGTTTCCCGGCCGTTTACACCTTATAGTTCCGTCTATTTCCGAAACAGGGACTGGAAAGAATAAGTGTTTGAATATAAAAAATTATAATTTATAAAATGCAAAATGCTGGTTTTTAGGCAATTGAGAAAAATGGAAATAAAAAAAGGCTTGAAGGTTCAAGCCTTTTGTCCGGAAACCTTAAAAAATTGTAATTGATCACCTCCCCGGCAGGCGGTATATTTGTACTAATTGTGCATATTTGTTTGTCTACAGCGATTCTCGACTTAGATTTCTAACCGGGAATCGCTGTTTTTTTGCCCGCTCCTCCTAACCTCTCCCTCCCACCAGTTCCATAGCCGGCAGCATCGGAGCGTTCTTCTCCTGGTAGGGCTCCAGGTCCTTCAGGATCGTATCCAGCAGGTGGATGGCGTTGAGGATGTACTCCCCTTTGTTGAGCATCACGCATTCGGCGCGCTGGGCCATGGCTGCATCCGTGATCTCCGCTCTGGAAGGAATGCCCCGTTTAGCCATGTTTTCCAGCACCTGGGTAGCCCAGATATCGGGGATGTGGGCGGACTGGCAGAGCGAGAGGATTTCTTCCTGGACCCTTCCGATGTTTTCCCACCCCACCTCGATGGCCAGGTCGCCGCGGGCAATCATCACGCCGACCGGATGCATGCGCATGGCTTCCAGCAGAATTTCCAGCAGGTTGTTGAATCCGCTTTTCGTTTCGATCTTCAGGATGATCCCCAGCTTATCCACAGCTTTCAGCTTTTCCAGCTCCTGGATCAGCTGGCGGACATCGAGCACGGAATTTACAAAGGAAACGTTCACCACATCGGCATAGGCGGCGACAAACCGCAGGTCTTTGATGTCTTTGTCGGTCAGCCCGCGGATGGACAGCCTGCTGTCCGGCAGGTTGATCCCCTTGTCGGCCGCCAGCTTTCCGCCGCCTTCTTTGGTATGGACGATCTCTACCCACATCTCATCCGCTGAGGTTTTACGGATCAGGCCTTTGATCATACCGTCGTCAAAAAGGATGGGTTCGCCCTCTTCCACCTGTTCAAATATTTCTTCGGATGTACAGGATACGTGGGCGGCACGAACCAGCGTTCCTTTTTCATTGTACTCCGCCGGTTCGCCGGGCGCCGGCGACTTGTGGATGCGCAGCATATCGCCCCGCTTCAGCAATAAGGGCGCTTCCATTGCCGGCAACTCTCCGACCACGAAGGGGCGCGAACGCTTGTTCTTGTCGGCGTACAAAAACATGCCGGTTTCCAGGTAGGTCGTCCGGTAGAGCTCCGCAACGCAACCGTCTTCCAGCACCTCGGTAATGACCAGCTCGCGCTTTTTACGGCGGGCATCGCGGAAATACAGGCGGGCGCCGGGTTTCAGGGTTTTCAGCGCAGCGCTGGACACCGGAACGTGGGCCAGCTCCAGGGTGAGGTGAGGCGCCGGGCCGATCCATACTTCTATTGGTTGCGCGATGCGGCCCCGGACATCCTTCTGCGGGCGGTATTTGCGGACTTTGGGGCCGGGCTTCAGGTCTCCGGTCCGGATTTTGGGGCCGGCCAGGTCCATGGCCACCCGGCAGTTGCGCTTCAGCTTTTTCGACGCTTTGCGCACGTTGTCGATCATCTTTTTCCACTGCTCCGGGCCGTCGTGCGCGCAGTTGATGCGGGCGCAGTTCATCCCTTCCGCAATCATTTGGCGAACCATTTGATAGTCGTCCGCCGCCTCGCCCGGCATAGTCACCATGATGCGGGTGCGGCGGCCCTTGGCGCGAAACCCCAGCAAGGCCTTTGCATTGACGCGCGCCAGGCGGTTGCCTTCCTTGATCGACAGGCCCGCCGGCTGGATGTGAATGGGCTCGTCTTCTAAAAAAGCCGTCAGTACCGAACGGGTGATGTAAAGGCTGGAAAGGGTATGGCTCTCCGCCTTGGCCAGGCGGGAGATGCCCATCCACCCCAGGCGTTTCTGCAGGTCCCGGATATCGTCAGTGCGCATGGCCCGGTAATACACCAGGTTGCGGGCCGATTGCAGAAAATCCGGATGTACGCGCTCGAGCTGTTCTTTGTATTGCTCCTCCAGTTCCATAGCCTTGGCTATGATCTCTTCCACCTCCTGAAGCATATCCCGCAGGTTCTCTTTTTTCCAGGGCATAGATAGTAGGTATTTTATGATTTGCCTGGCCGAAGTAATGTGAATGCCTTCTCTTCTCACCGGCCAGAAGCTTGTTGAAAACGCTTCAATAATAAGAGGAATTCCGCAATCGCGCAATGAACAAAGTCATTCCTCCCGGCTTTTCTCCATCCCTTCCAGGCGCTGCTTCGCCCAGCCCACCGTCTCGTCAAACCAGTCGTCCAGCCGGGAGTTGGCGCCGCGGATGCGGGCCACCACCTGAATGCTGTTGTCCAGGTAATTCTTCTTCTTCTCCAGGGGCCAGTCCAGCGGATACGACAAAATATCCCGGATGTTGGTAGCCTTGTCCACAATGCGGATCTTGCGGGCTTTTTCGCTGAGCTGATCCGCTTTCTTCACCTGTAGCCATTTGCGCTCCATGTAGGGGATGCTCATATCGTCGGTCAGTTCCAGGACGATATCGGCCGCCTCCCGGCCGAAGCGGCGCGACAGCTCTTCGTGGGTGGCATCTGTATCTTCAAGCACATCGTGCAGGATGGCCGCCAGCAGCAGCGCCTCGTCGCGCTCTCCTCCGATCCGGATGAGGGCATCCGTTACTTTGAGCAGGTGGTTCATATACGGCAGCCGGCCATAGCCTGCCCGGCGCTGGTACTGGTGTTTCATGGCGGCGTAAACGGCGGCGCCCATCACCTTTGCCAATAGGTCGTTTGGCATGATCCTGTTTTTTCTATGACTGAAGCCCTTCGCTTGCCGGCACAACCGGAAGCCGGAAAGGGGTCGGCCTTCCTGCTTTCCGATGGTACAGCAGCAGAGGCGTCCCCAGGGTAAATGTAACGAAATTTTAGTTTTCCGGCACACCACTAGACATTTTCTGGTCCGTTTAAAAGTGTAAGAGTGTAAAGGTGTAAAAGAAATTGGCTCCCAATCATTTACACGTTTACACTTTCACACCTTTACACAAGTAGCCCCCAAAATGTCCAGTGGTCTGGTTTTCCGGGACATAAAAGGAGACCCATTTCAGGCCGTCCAAAGTCTGGTAAGAAAACCCGACGCCCGGCACAAAACAAGCCGGGGCGTGTTGGGCCATCGCGGGCAGCGAGACGGTGTTGGCCATCATCTCTATCCTGGTGTTCCGGATGGGCAGGTGGAAGATGGTGGAGATAAGAAAGCGTACATGTATGAGGCCGCTCCGTCTCCGCTTTTCGGTTAATTGACTACCAGGTCTTCGACCACGATTTTTTCCGGAAGGAAGGCGATCCGCCGCTCTTGTCCAAAGGAAATCAGATTGCTTGAATGGCGTGTTGGCGGGCTGGTAAGGCGTTTGTCTCTCATGAAAGTTAATTGTTGGTTATCTGGAATAATGAGGCAGGCACCTGGCTTTGGCCAGGGCTTTATTCATTTATTTCCGGTTAACGCCCGCCGTTGCCGCTTTCGGAAAGAGGCCGGCCGGCCAACCGGACACCAACAAATATGAATGCCCCGGAGGATCCGCTTCCGTCAAAGGGGGCGCCATTTCCGTCAAACAAGATGTTTACGTGGTCTCCAGCATCGTGGAAGGCAGTTTTCCAAACCGTTTTTTGAAGCTCCGGGAGAAGGAGCGGGGGTCGCTGTAGCCAACTTCGGCCGCCACCCGGGCAACAGAGTTGTACGTGGCGTTTTCCAGCAGCCGGCGGGCTTTGTCGAGGCGCATTTCCTGGAGGTACTGGTTGGGGGTCAGCCCGGCCAGCCGCTTCAGCTGGCGGAGCAGGGTGGATTCGCTCATGGCAAATTCATGGGCCAGCCCGGACACGGACAGGAAACTGTTGTCCAGGTTTTCCCGAACGTAAGTTTCGAAAGCCTCCAGCCAGTCGCGGTCTTCTCCGGACATGGCGGGCGCGGCCATTCCTTCCCCGCCGGCTTCCGCCGCTTCCCGGAGCCGGGCCGCCTGGTTGTCCAGCAAATTCCCGATCCGGGCCAGCAGTTCCTCTTCGTCAAACGGTTTGGTGAGGTAGTCATCCACCCCGATCCGGAGGGCTTTCAGCTTATCCGGAAGGCCTGCCCGTGCCGTGAGCATGATGACGGGAATGTGGCGGGTGGCATCGTTGCCCTTCAGCCGTTCGAGGAGCTGGTAGCCGTCCATGACGGGCATCATGAGGTCGGAGATGATGAGTGAGGGAGTGAGGGCGGGGTGGAGTGGGGGAGTGGTGGCCAGCCTGCTCAGGGCGGCCTGTCCGTTTTCAGCCGTTACAACATCATATCTTTCCGAAAGGATCAGGCGGAGGTAATCCTGCAGCTCGGGGTTGTCTTCCACTACCAGGATGGTGGGCCGGGGCTGCCCGGCTTTGGCTGCTGCGGTTGCTTTTTCGGCCCCGGTGAGGCATAGCGGGTGGGCAGCAAGGGCATCTGCCGGGGGTTGCGGGCCACCGTCCGGCAGGGTATCCGGAGCATTTCCTGCCCCGGCGGATGGCGCATCGGGCAGGGCAACCGGAAAGGCCACCCGGAAAACCGCGCCTTCGCCCGGCTGGCTTTCCACTTCTATTTTGCCGCCAAAGAGCCGGGCGTATTCCCGGCAGAGGGCCAGGCCGATGCCGGTGCCCCCTGCCCCCCCCTGATCCCCGAACTTGTCGTGGCCTGCCTTTAGCCGCCCTGCTTCTGCCAATCCCCCTCCTTGGGAGGAGTTGGGGAGGGCTGTAGGCGCCTGGTAATACCGGTCAAAAATATACGGCAGGGCATCGGGGTGGATGCCGGGGCCGGTGTCGGCGACGGTGAGTTCGAGCATTCCGTTATTCAGAGACAGGCGGCCCTCGATGCGCCCGCCCGCCGGGGTGAATTTAAAGGCATTGGAAAGCAGGTTGTAGAGCACCTGCCGGCATTTGGACCGGTCGATCAGCACCGCAACATCCTCGCCGGCCAACAGCTCATAAGAAAAGCCGATGCGCTTCTGCTCGGCCAGCGACTCGAACTGGGAGAAGTACTGCCGGAAAAAGGGCGCCAGCCGCGTAGGCTGTTCCTCCAGCGTCATTTTTCCCGACTCCAGCTTTCGCAGGTCGAGGATTTCGGTGATCAACCGCTCCAGTTGCCGGCCGCTCTGGCGGGCCATGTGCAGCAAGTGGGTTTGGTAGCCACTGAGTTGTTTTTCCTTCAGCAGCAGCCCGATCGGGCCGAGCATCAGGGTGAGCGGGGTGCGCAGCTCGTGGCTGATATTGGCAAAGAAGCGGGACTTGGCTTTGTCGAGCTGCTTCAGCTGGGCTGCCTGCTCCTGGATGAGGGCGTGCTGAGCTGCCAGTTCCCGCCTCCCTTTCCGTTGCTGGTACAGGCCAGCCAGAAGGCCGGCCGCCAGCAGGAATACCAGAACGATGATGATTAATGAAGTACGCAGCTGCGTTTTTCGCAGGCTCAGTTCCAGCTCCTGGTTTTGCTTCCCGGCCGCCAGCTGTTTCTTTTCCAGCTGGAGGTAGTAATTTTCCAGGTTGAACCCGGCGCTCCGGTTCTTGAATTGCTCCTTGTGGAAAAACTTTTTTTTGGTGTGTTGCAAGGCGTCCTGATAACGGCCTTCCTGCTCCGCGATGTAGGCTTTCCACTCATGCGTTTTGACCAACAATTCGTCGACCTGCCGGCTCAGGGCTTGTTCATGGGCCCGGGCCACATAATTTTTTGCCCGTTCCCGGTTGCCCCGGTTCCATTCCAGCTCGGCAAGGTCGTCGAGGATGCTCACTTCCAGCCAGGGGTGGGCGTCTTCTGCGCAAAGCTGCAGGGCTTTCCGGAAATTCCGCTCCGCTTCGCCGGCCTCATTGTTGATCAGGGCCAGTTGTCCCCGCGCCCAGGCGGCAATGATCAGCCAGCCCACCACGACCGGGCGGGCGGGCCGGGATAACGGCATGGATTCAATGGCGGCAATATGTTGGTAGGCCTCCTCATAACGGCCGGTCCTGATCGAAGGGCGGATCATCCGGGCATGTATGTGGTAAATGGCAATGGAGTCTCCTTTTTCTTTGGCTTCAGCCAGCAGTACATCCATATCGTCCAGGACGTCCTCCACCTTCCGGTACCTCATAGTGCGCTCCAGTTTGGCCATCTTTGTCCGCAGGATAGCCGAGGAGCTGTCCACCTGCTCAAAAAGGGCGAGCGCCTTATCAATGTACAATTCCGCCGGCCGGTGGATGCCCAGCGCATCGTGGAACCGGCTCAGGTGGATATAAGCCTCCGCCTCCATTTTCAAATCCTTCTTCCGCCGGGCCACTTTCAGCATTTCCTCGCATACGTATATGCAACCGGAGAGCATAAAGCGCTGCTCCAGTTCGGTCATTACATCGTAATAAGTGCGGAAAAGGCAGTCCAAATCCTGCCCGCAGGCGCCCCGCACCTCCTGAAGGAGGAAGTGAAAAGCAGTATCGGATTTTTGCTGTTCCAGCCGGGCCCCGATCCGCACCCGGAGGGAATCGTTGAAGGCGGAGGCAGGGTTGTGTTGGGCGGAAAGGCTGCCTGCCGCTCCCGTCAGGAAAAGGAATGGAAGCAGTCTGAGGAGGAGGCGGGTATTTTTCCCGATAAAAAACGCAGCCAGGTTCATGGTTCTATCCAACAGCTTTTACGGCCCTCCGGGGGGGTGAATATAAGGGGGGGCGAAGGTGCCGGTTCATTTTTCAAATATAATATTTACATTTGGAGGCCCGGCCGTTTTTCGGAAGGAATTCCAACAAACTTTATACGTTTTAAATGCTGTTTTGAATCCGGCCAATATATTTCATCAGCCATAAAAGCCATAAATTCCTAATTTTGCACCTCACAACAAAGCACCGGCAAAACCATGTTCCAAAACTGGCTGCAACCGCTCGGAGACACGGAAGAATCCCTGGAAGCCTACCAGTTCGGCAGGCAGATACAGCGCTATGCCGGAAAGTTGCCCAACCTCCGGAAAACGAAGGTGGCCATTATCGGCATCGGAGAGCAGGACGCGAACGCCATCCGCCGGGAACTCTACCGTATGAGCTTTCCCTTCCGGGGCCTCGGGGTGGCCGACCTGGGCAACGTGCGCAATACGGAAATATCGTTTATCATCCCCCTCATCCGGGAGTTGCTGGACGGGCAGGTCTTCCCGCTCCTCCTCGGCAACTCCGCCCGGCAGGCCCTGGCGCAGTACAAAGCCTTCCAGAGCCTGCAGCAGCTGATCAGCCTGGCCATCGTCGACGAGCGCATCCCGTACAGCATAGATAGTAAAGATAAGGGGCAGTACTTCCTCCGGGAAATCCTCGACAGCAAGCACTCCCGCCTGTTCCACCTGAGCTTCATCGGCTGCCAGGGCCACTTCGTCGCGCCCGAAACCTTCGAATACCTCGACAAGCGGCACTTCGACTACGTGCGCCTCGGCAAGGCCAAGGCGGAGCCGGCAGAGCTGGAACCGCTCATCCGCGACTGTGACCTCCTGAGCTTCAATCTCTCCGCCCTGAAACAATCCGAAGCGCCGGGCCAGGAAAACCCCACCCCCAGCGGGTTCACCTCGGAGGAGGCCTGCCAGGTGGCCCGCTACGCCGGCATGAGCGATAAACTTAAAGCCCTGGGCATCTACGGCTTCCGCCAGGAGCTGGACGTCCACCGCCAAACCGCCAATGCCGCCGCCCAGATCGCCTGGTACTTCCTCGATGGCTTCCACCACCGCAAAGGAGACTTCCCCGCCTCCACCGACGGGATGGCCGAATACATCGTGGATTTCAAAAAACTAGACTACCAGCTGACCTTCTGGCGCAGCGACCGCAGCGGCCGCTGGTGGATGCAGGTGCCCGTAAAAACCCGCTCCAAATACCAGCGCCACCGGCTGGTGCCCTGCTCCTACAACGACTATATGCTGGCCTGCAAGGATGAACTGCCGGACCGGCTGCTGAATGCGATGCGGCGGTTTGGGTGAGGGGGGGATGGCTGGATGGTTAGATGGTTGGATTGTTCGATTGTTAGATGGAACAATTTTGGTGCGGCCCGTCCATGCGGCCGGGTAAAAGTTTCGTGTTTTGGTGCTTTTGTGGCAAGAAAACCAGCGGGAGTAACAAGTCAGCTAAACAAGCAGGAAATGAAACAAAAAAAATTAAACAAAAAATTGTATTTTTCCGCCTCATTAATAAAGCAGCCACAGATGAAAGCCATTTCCCTTTACTCAGGCGCGGGAGGCCTAGACCAGGGCCTGATCAGAGCCGGGTTCGAGGTCATTTTTGCCAATGATTTTGACAAAAATGCCTGCGAAACTTACAAGGAAAATCTTGGGGATCATATACAACACGGAGATAAATGCAAAAGAGGAAACAAGGGAGTGGATACAAGAACTTCTCAGAAAATTAAGCTGGAAATAAAATCAACCAACCGTTCAACCGCCCCCAAGCACCTGATGGATTGGAAGTGGTTCTGAAGGAGATTCTGGTGCGGATAGAAGGCGATCCGTTTAAGGTTGGACAAACAGGGTGCCCTCCGTTGTCGGTTTTTGTTGCTCGTTGAAAAACATTTTCAGATGAACAATTTGAATCCGTATATACTGGTTTTAGCCTTGACATTGTTTTCGTACCCCGAAAAGCTTGATTGTCAAGCAGTAAATGGATCAATCTTGGTTGAGGAGAGCCCTGGTCAATGTTCTCCTTCATTGGTAGAAATCACGGATGACGACCCTGATTTCCGTATTTTACAGAATGGGATATTTTATAATTTCAGACATCGTTTTCAAATTGGCGCCCCCCAAATATATGCTGACCCTGTAAGCAACTTTTCCTCCCCGAACATCACTTCTACCTGTGACGAAGGAGAAAACGGCGGATACGAGGAAGTTATGGTCGACTAATCAACCTCCCCCCCCCAGCACCTCCTCCAGCCGAATCCCCCGCGATCCTTTGATCAGGATGTGGCATCCCCGGAACCCCTGGGCATCAAACCACCGCTTCAACTCTCCCACATTTGCGAAGTGCCGGAAGCCGCCGGCGCGGGCTGCCGCTTCGAACTCCGGCCCCACGAAGACGGCATCGTCGAAGCCCTGCTGAGCCGCCAGTTCGGCGATGCGTTCGTGTTCCTGCCGGCTGTCTTCTCCCAGTTCCAGCATATCGCCCAGGATGGCGATCCTGCGCCGGGCGTCCATGGCGGCAAAGGTGAGGATGGCCTCCCGCATGCTGTTGGGATTGGCGTTGTAAGCGTCGAGGACGATGGTGTTTCCGTCCCGCTCCAGCAGTTGAGACCGCATGTTGGCAGGCACGTAGGCTTCGATAGCCCGGACGATCTTCGCGCCGGGCACTTTAAAGTACTTGCCCAGGGCAATGGCCGTCATGATGTTGTTGAAATTATATATGCCGATCAGTTGGCTGTTCGCCTCATATTCTTTGCCCGCCGGGTCGATGAAGGCCGCCCGGACAAAGGGGCGGTCGGCCAGCAGCCTGATCTCGATGTCGCGTTCCTGGAGGCTGGGGTTTTCGCTGCGCCGGTAAAAAACCTTCTTCTGCACCGTCGCGGCCAGGCCTTCCAGAAAGCGCTCGTCCCGGTTGATAAAGGCCATCCCGCCGGTTTCCGCCAGGAAGCGATAGAGTTCCGATTTGCCCTTTTTTACCCCTTCGATCCCCCCGAAGCCCTCCAGGTGGGCCTTGCCGATGTTGGTGATCAGGCCGTGGGAGGGTTCGGCGATGCGGGACAGGAAGTCGATCTCTCCCTGGTGGTTGGCGCCCATTTCGATGACCGCCACTTCCACATCCTGTGGCATAGCCAGCAGGGTGAGCGGCACGCCGATATGGTTGTTGAGGTTGCCCCGGGTGAAGTGGAGGCGGTAATGGCTGCCCAGCACGGCGGCTGCCAGTTCCTTGGTGGTGGTTTTGCCGTTGCTGCCGGTAATGCCGATCACCGGGATAAAAAACTGGCGCCGGTGATGGCGGGCCAGTTCCTGCAGCGTTTGCAGGCTGTTTTCGACGACGATAAAGCGATCTCCCCGCGCCACGGCGGGGTCGTCGACAACGGCAAAAGCGGCGCCGGCGGCCAGGGCGGCGGCGGCAAACTGGTTCCCGTCGAAGCGGTCTCCTTTGATGGCGAAAAAGAGGCAGCCCGGTTCCACTTTCCGGGAGTCGATGGACACGCTGGGGTGCCGCAGGTATAGTGCGTAGAGGTCCTGTAGTTTCATGGTTCTCATTTCTCCCCGCAAGTTGGGAAAGAAGTTGGAATTGTCAAAAAAAAAGCCCCCACCTCAGCGGAGCCGGAGTGGAGGCTTTTTTTATCTGCAGGCCGGAATACCGTGCCGGTACCGGTCAATATCTTCTCTTGCCACGCTTGCGCTTGGTATTGAACTGGTGGCCGCCTTCATTTTCGTTGCCGCTCGGCGAGCCGGTGCGGGTCATGGCGCAGCGGAAGCCGATGGTGCGGGAGGATTTGTCTTCATCCAGGAAGCGGCGGGCGCCGGGCGACAGCCAGAAGGCGCGGTCGGCCCAGGAACCGCCTTTGTAGACGCGGGCCTTGTCGCTGATCAGGGTGTGCTTGCCGTAGTCGTAGTATGCCTGCGACTGTTTGTCGCCGTCCAGGTAGTTGTAGACCATGCCGGTCTTGTAGTTGTCGCGGTTGGCGGCTTCCTCGTCGGTCACGTACTGGTAGCGCAGGCGGCCGAGGCTGTCTTTTTCAACCGGCCGGCCGTCTTCGTCGAGTTCCATTTTCTGGAATTTGCCGCCCCGGTAGGGGTTCAGGTCGTGGTTTTCGACGTCGCTCAGCGTTTCGCTGGTCAGCGGTCGGTAGAGGTCGAGCACCCATTCGTTGACGTTGCCGGCCATATTGTAAAGGCCGAAGTCATTGGGCAGGAAGGAACGCACCGGCGCCGGTATATGGGCGTCGTCGTTCAGTTTGCCGGCCATACCCATGTAGTCCCCTTTGCCGCGCTTGAAGTTGGCCAGGAGGTCGCCCTGGTATTTGTCGCGTTTCTGGTAGCGGACGGTATTGCCGTCCCAGGGGTAGAACCGGCGGTCGGAGATTCGTTCGTCCTTCTCTGAAGTCTGGTTGCCCTGGAGGGCCAGCGCCGCATACTCCCACTCAGCTTCGGTCGGCAGCCGGTAATCCGGAAGCAGGATGCCATCCTCGAAGCGCACGGGGCGTTCGCCGCCGGTGCGCAGGTCTTTCAGGTTTTTGCGCACGTCGCCCTGATACTGGCCGACGAGGTAGGCTTCGGTGTTGAAGTTGTCTTCATCCTTCTGTTCGGTATTCGGGTTGAGGATTCCCTTTTCGATGAGCATCATCTCGTTCACCCGGTCCGTACGCCACTTGCAGTATTCGGTGGCCTGGATCCAGCTGACGCCAACTACGGGGTAGTTGTCGTAGGACGGGTGGCGGAAGTAGGTTTCCACGAAGGGCTCGTTGTAGGAGAGCTCTTCGCGCCAGACCAGGGTGTCGGGAAGAGCATCCTGATAAACTTCCGGATAAGACTCGCCGAACACGCGGTTGATCCAGAAGAGATATTCCCGGTAATCGATATTCGCGACTTCCGTTTCATCCAGGTAAAAAGAAGAGACGGTTACCCGGCGGGGGATGTTGTTCCAGTCGTAGGTCACATCCTGCTCGGTAATGCCCATGTTAAAGGTGCCGCCTTCGATCAGGACCAGGTTGGGCCCGGTGGGCTGGCCTTCGTAATCCAGCTTTTCAAAACCACCCCACTTGGTATCGTTGTACTTCCAGCCCGTAGTGGTGGACCGCTCTTTGCTACCGCAGGAACTCAGGACAAAAGCTGCTCCCAGGAGGATGGCGCCAAACTTCAGCAGATTTTTCATTGTAGGAGTATGTTTTTGAGAATCGACCAACAAATATATTAGTATGAGTGAAAATCCAAACTTTGCCTTTGCAATATATGTGCATTTGCACGGAAGCACGGCGCAGGGTTTTCGGCTGTGCAACGTATCTGCGAATACACATATACAGGCATTCCCTGCAGCAGTTCTCGTTTTAGGATGCCGGTAAGCCACTAAGGCACGAAAGCCCGCAATTCCGATAGCTATCGGGAAGTGCGGATTTCGTGGTTTTGTGCTTTTGTGGCTGAATTTCAGGCATCATTTAAAGCGAAAATCACTGCATTCGCTGCCGGGACGTTACGCCGTCCCCGGCAAAAAGGGCATCGGAGAATTGGTTTAATGCTGTGGGCGAGCCACAGTTTTCCTTCAAACGGCTGCAAGTTAAAAAAAACAACTTGCAATTAATTAAACATTTTAAAACAATCGTTGTATCGGGCGGTTTTTTTCCGCCGCCGGGCGCCTTCGCCGTCATCGAAATTAATGGTCAGCGAGAGTTCGTGGGTGCCGCTGGTGCGCTGCAGGGTCAGCCCGTTGACCGTAAAATCGAAACTGTATCCGAACCGGAAAACGCCGAACTTTACGCCCGCCAGGGCGATCGCCGCGTCGGCATTGCCGATGGCGTGCCGGTACCAGGCGCCGCCGAAGAATTTCCCGAAACCCAAATAGGCGCCGCCGTTGACCTGCGCGAACTCTCCCTGTTTGATAATAAGGAGGTTCGGTGATATGAACGCCTCGGCGCGGCGATTATTGCCTGTTTGCAACGGGATTTCTACGCCGCCGTGCAGGGTGATGCGCAGGGGCAGCCCCACGCCGAGGTTGTTGTTGATGTCGAGCAAGCTTTCGTCCGGGCTGTTGAGGTGTTTCAGCGACAGGCCGCCGTAGGCGCGCTGTCCGTAGGCCAGGATGCCGGCGCCGACATCCAGCAGGGTGCGGTTGAGGTTGTCCGGCGGCAATTCCTCCGAAGCGTTGGGCGTGCCGCCCGGCCCGTTGGCGCCCTCCAGGGGGTCCAGCTGATCGGGGAAGACCAGGCGGTCCCAGTCCAGGCGGGATTGTATCATGCCCGCCTCAATGCCGAAGCGGACGGCGAGGCTGCGGTTCAGCTGCACCCGGTAGCCGTATACGGCGGCAAAGCGGTTGGTGCGGTAGATGCCGTTGCCGGCGTCGTCGCCGAGAACCATCAGCCCGATGCCGCTGTTGAGTGATTCAATAGACTGTTCGTAAGCTACCGAATACGTTTCATACCCGCCTTCATAGGCGGCCCACTCGTTGCGGTAGTTGGCCGTTACGCGGGGCGACAGGGTGGTGCCGGCAAAGGCCGGGTTGACCTGCAGCGGGGCCGCAAAAAACTGGCTGTAAATGGGATCCTGCCCCCGAAGCGGTAGCAGAAACAAAATGCAAGGAAAAAAAAGCAGTAGTTGTCTGGCCATGGGCGTGGGATAATCACTTCTGTAAATAATGGTATGTTTGTATGTTCCGGAACATTTTCAGCTATTCTCCTAAAGGTTATTTTTGCCGACATTTCGGTACTTTAGGAGGAGCAATACAGGCCGGGTAACGGCGTTTGTATTAGAGCTTCCCTGGAACAACCAAGTATAAAAATAAAACGAACCTTCCCTCCGGTTTGGGATGTAATAAACAGGCCCTATGCCGGGAAGTTGACAAAAAAAGAATATTTCAAACTCGTGCAAGATATGAATAAATTAATTGCCGCCGCAGCCCTCTTTCTGAATGTTTCCCTGGTTTTTTCCCAGGCTCCGACGATTGTTCGGGAGCAGTTCCGATGGGAGGAAAAGGCCGGCGAGGTGCTGCTGGAAGGAAAAGTCGTGCCCGCTTGGCAATTCGAAGGAGGAGTGAGCAGCTCTCAGTATCCCAGCCTTCAGTTCTTCGTCCACCGCTTCCCCGTGGCGGGATACGGGCGGCTCCGGGTCGTGGTGGCCGACGCCCGCTTCGAGCCTTTCGGGAAGGGGGCGTCGCCGGATGACGAATACCTCCGGGAACAGCTGCAGTTCGAGACGGCCGTGGAGCGGAGCCGGGAAGGTTACTTCGGCAAGGTGGCCTTCGCCCCCATCGTCCGCCGGGGTGCCCGCTTTGAACGCCTGACGGACATCACGCTGCAGGTTTTCCTCGAACCCGGGCCGGAGCCGGTCGCCTTCCGGGGGCCCACAACCGAACAGTCGGCGCTCAGCGACGGCCAGGTTTATAAGATCGCCGTGCGCGAGCGCGGCGTCCACCGGCTGACCTACAACTTCCTCAGGAACGAATTGCAGATCGACATCGACAACATCGACCCCCGGCAGATCAAACTCTACGGCAACGGCGGCGGCCCCCTGCCTTTCTATATCGGCGAAGAACGCATCGACGACCTCGCCGAGAACGCCATCCAGGTCGTGGGCGGGGAGGACGGCAGCTTCGGCCCCGCCGATTACATCCTCTTCTACGCCGAAGGGCCCGACAAGTGGCGCTACAACGACAATGCCGGCCAGTTCGGCCTGGATAAGAACATCTACGACACCCGCAATTTCTACTTCATCAAGATCAGCCCCGGCAACGGCCTGCGCATCCAGGACGTAGCCCCGCCGGGCAACGCCGCCTACACCAGCACGGCCTTCGACGATTACGCCCGCCTGGAAAAAGAGTCGGTCAACATTTTTCACGAATGGGTGAAGGCCCAGGGGTCCGGCCAAAACTGGTTCGGCGACCACTTTAAGGTGGCCCGCCAGTACAGTTACAACAACGCCTTTTCCTTCCCCGGCCTCATCGCCTCCGAACCTGCTGTGCTCCGGGCGTCCATGGCCCTGCGGGCCAGCGTCAAGTCCCGCTTTTTTATCGACATCAACGGCCAGTCGCTGCAGAGCGAAGAAGCCCGGTCGGTGACTTCCGTGGATGGCGGCGGCGACAATACGACGGTCTACGCCGGGCAGGCCGTGCTCAACGATACCATCCTGCTGAACAGCCCCAATGTAAGCTTTACCGTCCGGTACCCCTACCCGCAGGGGGTTGCCGATTTCAGCGAGGGCTGGCTGGATTACGTGCAGCTCAACGTGCGCCGCGCCCTGCGCATGGAAGGAACCCAGATGCACTTCCGCGACCGCCGCAGCCTGGCCCATCCGGCTACCACCTTCCAGCTGCAGAATGCCGGCGCCAACATCGAAGTGTGGGACATCACCAACCCCCTGGCCCCGGCCCGGCCGGCCCTGGCCCGGGCGGGCAACCAGCTGAGCTTCGCCGCCGCCACGCAAACCCTGCGCGAGTTCGTCGCCTTCGACGCCACCCAGGAATTCCCCCTGCCGGAAGCCGTCGGCCCGGTGGCCAACCAAAACCTCCACGGCATCGTGGATGTCGACATGGTGATCCTCTACCACCGGGACTTCGAGCAGGAGGCCCTTCGCCTCGGGGAGCACCGCGCCAGCCTCAACGGGCTGGCCATCGAGCTCGTCGAAATCGAACAGGTGTACAACGAGTTCTCCTCCGGCAGGAAAGACCCCACCGCTATCCGCGATTTCGCCCGCCTGCTCTACAGCCGAAGCCCCACCTTCCGCTATCTGCTGCTCTTCGGCGACGGCTCCTTCGACAGCCGCGACCTCTACGGGCTGGGCGGGGATTTCATCCCCACCTACCAGAAAGAATCCTTCAACCCCGTCGAGGCTTACCCGACCGACGACTACTACGGCCTGCTCACCAACGATGATCCCGCAGACCCCCTCAAGGGAATCCTCAATATCGCGGTGGGCCGCCTGCCGGTCAAAACGCCGGAAGAAGCCGCCAACGCCGCCGACAAGATCATCCATTACGATTCGGACGAAGCGACGATGGGCGACTGGCGCAACCGCCTGGTTTTCGTCGGCGACGACAACGATACCTCGCCCGGCAACTTCGACCTCGACCACTATGAAGACGCTGACGAGATCGCTGAAGGCCTCAACGATACCCTGCGCTACCTCAACCTGGAGAAAATCTACCTCGACGCCTTCCCCCAGGAATCCACGCCGGGCGGGGAGCGCATCCCCCAGGCCACCGAACAGCTCAACCGGTCGATCTTCCAGGGTGCCCTGGCCGTGACCTACCTCGGCCACGGCGGCTCCAGAGGATGGGCCCAGGAACGGGTCCTCAACATTTCGGACGCCCTGTCCTGGGAAAATTTCGACAACATGCCCATCTTCATCACGGCCACCTGCTCTTTCACCGGCTATGACGACCCGGCGTTCGTAACCGCCGGCGAAGAGGTCTTCCTCAACCCTTCGGGCGGCGCCATCGCCCTGATGACTACCGTGCGGGCGGTGTATGCCAGCTCCAACAAGCGCATGACGAGAAATGCGCTGAACTATCTTTTCTACCGGCAGGACGGTAAGGTGCCAACCGTAGGCGAAGCCTTCCAGCGCGGCAAGAACGACGTGAGCGGCGAATTCAACATCAACAACGCCCGGAAGTTCGCCCTCATCGGCGATCCGTCCATGCCGGTGGCCATCCCCATCCACAAGGTGTCCACCACCGCCATAGACGGGCAGCCCGTAGACGGGGCCCAATACGACACCCTGCGCGCCCTCCAGCGCGTGACCATCGAAGGGGCAGTAACCGGCCAGGACGGGCAGTTGCTGACCGGCTTCAACGGCGTCATCTATCCGACCATCTTCGACAAGGCGCAGATCGTGAGCACCCTCGGGCAGGGCGCCAATAAGAACTACAACTACCGCATCCAGAAGAACGTCCTGTTCCGGGGGCGGGCTTCCGTGTCCGGCGGCCGCTTTCAGTTCAGCCTGGTCGTGCCCAAAGACATCAACTACCAGTTCGGGCCCGGAAAGATCAGCTATTACGCCGCTGATGGTTCTGCCATGCAGGACGCTGCCGGCAGCTACGAAAACATCATCATCGGAGGCACCGACCCCAACGCCCTGGCCGACGATCAGGGGCCGAAGGTTGAAGTGTTTATGAATACCGAGGATTTCGTCTTCGGCAGCATCACCAATCCCAACCCCACCCTGCTGGTCAAACTCGAGGACGACAACGGCATCAACGTCGTCGGCAACAGTATCGGCCACGACCTGGAAGGGGTGCTCAACGACAATACCCAGAACACCTACCTGCTCAACGATTTCTACGAGTCGGAACTCGACGACTATACCCGCGGGACGGTGCGCTACCCCTTGTCCAAACTGCCGGAAGGCCGACACAACATCCGGGTCAAAGCCTGGGATGTGGCCAACAACTCCAGCGAAGGATACACCGAATTCGTCGTCGCCGCCTCCGAAGAGGTTGCCCTGGAACGCGTACTCAACTATCCCAACCCGTTCACCGACCATACCTGCTTCCAGTTCGACCACAACCTGGCCAACCAGGAACTGGACGTCCTGGTGCAGGTCTACACCATCTCCGGCCGCCTGGTCAAGACCATCCAGGCCACCCTCTTCTCCGACGGTGCCCTGCGCCGCGACGACTGCATCGAGTGGGACGGCCGCGACGACTACGGCGACCGGCTGGCACGGGGCGTCTACCTGTACAAGGTCAAAGTCCGGGCCAACAATACCGGCAACGTGGTGCTGAGCGGGGAAAGCGAATTTGAAAAGATGGTGATCCTTAAATGAGACGACGATTCGCCGGCAGAATAAGAAATAGGGCCGGGCGCCTGCCGGATGGCGTGTTTATATACTGACGCACGGCTGGTTTTGTCGACTACAGGACCGGCCGGGTCAGCATATACTGACCTCGCTGGTTTTTGTAAAGCAAAAACCAAGCGTGCGTCAGTATAATAAGAGACAGGATTGACAGGATAAACAGGATTAACCTTTGCGGCCTGCCTGGTTGGCGGCGAGCCGGCGAAAAAATGGCTCATAATAAATTCTAAAAACTAAATTCAAACAGCTTCTTACATCCTGTCAATCCTGTCCGATTTATTAAACACCTAAATAATTATCGTTATGCGAAACGCGCTCTGCACCCTCATCCTCCTGTCCGGTTTTGCGAACATATCCTACAACCAGGAAGCCTCCCCGCTCAGCGAAGGGCAGGTTTACAAGGTCGCCGTAGCGGAAAGCGGCATTCACCGGATGAGCTACGCCTTCCTGAAGGCAATGGGCATACCTGTGGATGACATCGACCCGCGGCAAATCCAGCTCTACGGCATGGGCGGCGGCCCGTTGCCCGAGCTGCTCAGCCGGCCCTTTCCGGAAAAACTGGCTGAGGCCCGTATCCTGGTGGCCGGCGAAGAAGACGGCTCCTTTGACAGCGGGGATTACATCCTGTTCTATGCCGAAGGGGCAGATAAGTGGCGGTTCAATGCCCAATCCGGGCAGTTTGTCCTGGAAAAAAACATCTATGATACCCGGAATTACTACTTCCTCAAGGCCGGCCCCGGGCCGGGCAAGCGCATCCAAACGGCCGAAACGCCGGCTTCTGCCGCCTACACGAGCACTTCCTTCGACGATTTTGCCCGCCTGGAGGAAGAGCGCATCAACATCTTCTACGAATGGGCGAAGACGACCGGCTCCGGGCAGCACTGGTACGGAGATCAGTTCCGGGGGGCGCGCCGGTACGACTATCCCGATGCCTTCAACTTCCCGAACCTGCTGACAGAAGAGCCTGCCTCCCTGCTTGCCGTTATGGCGCTGCGGGCGGGGCAGGACAATTCTTTTTTTGTGGACATCAACGGGCAATCCCTGGAAAGCGAATTGGCAGACCCTATTACCAACTTCGCATCCGAAGATATTGAGAAAATCTATGCCCACCGGGCGGCGCTCAGCGGCACGGTCCTGCTGGACGGCCCGGCGGTGAGCTTCACCGTCCGGTATCCCCACCCTGCCGGCCCCGACGACGGCAGCCAGGCCTGGCTCGACTATGTGCAGCTCAACGTGCGGCGCGCCCTGCGCATGGAGGGATCCCGGATGGCCTTCCGGGACCAGCGCAGCCTCGGCTATCCTGCTACCGAATTTCAAATTCAGAATGCCGGCCCGGCCATTGTGATCTGGGACATCAGCGAGCCGCTGGCGCCGGCCCTGATGCCGACGCAGCGCAACGGCCAGCAACTGTCCTTCCGGGCAGGCACGGACATCCTGCGGGAGTTCATCGCTTTCGACGCCGGCCGGGATTTTCCCGAACCCGAGGCCATCGGCCTCATTCCCAACCAAAACCTGAGCGCCATTGGCCCGGTGGATATGGTGATCGTGTGCCATCCCGATTTTATGGAAGAAGCCCTGCGCCTGGCACAGCACCGTTCGGAACGGGACGGCCTGGCGATCGGGCTGGCCGCCGTCGGGCAGGTGTTCAACGAATTCGCCTCCGGCCGGAGCGAGCCTACCGCCATCCGCAACTTCGCCCGGATGTTGCGCCGGCGCGGCGAACGGTTCCGCTACCTGCTGCTCTTCGGCGACGGCTCCTTCGACGCCCGGGACATCTACGGCATCGGAGGCAATTTCATCCCCGTTTACGAGGCCGAAAGCCTGCATCCCATCAATGCCCATCCCAGCGACGACTACTACGCCATCCTCGACAACCAGGCGGGCAACGCCCCGCTCGACGGGCCGCTCAGCATCGCCGTGGGGCGCCTGCCCGTCCGGACAGCCGGGGAAGCCCGGACAGTCGTCGACAAGATCATCCACTATGACAGCAGCGAAAAAACGCTGGGCGACTGGCGCAACCGCCTCGTTTTTGTCGGCGACGACAAAGACGGCGATTTCGATTACAGCCACTACGTCGATGCCGACCGGATCGCCGACCAGCTCAACGACTCGGTCCACTATATCAACCTGGAAAAAATCTACCTGGACGCTTTCCCGCAGGAAGCAACACCCGGAGGCGAGCGGGTGCCCCAGGCGACCGAACAGCTCAACAAGGCCGTCTTTCAGGGCGCTCAGGCCGTCGTCTATCTCGGCCACGGCGGCCCCAGGGGCTGGGCGCAGGAGCGGGTGCTGAACATTTCCGACATCCTGTCCTGGGAAAACTACGACAAGCTGCCGGTCTTCATCACTGCTACCTGCACCTTCACCGGTTATGACGACCCTACGTTCACCACTGCCGGCGAGGAGGTTTTCCTGAACCCGAAAGGCGGGGCGATTGCCCTGTTCACCACCACCCGGGCCGTTTACGTCGGCGGCAACCGGGCGCTGACCCGGAGCGCGCTCGACTTCCTCTACCAGCACGACGGCGACGAGCCGCTCACCCTGGGAGAGGCCATGCGCCGCTGCAAAAACGCGGTGGGCAATTCCGACCAGGGCAATTCCCCCAAGTTTGCCCTCATCGGCGACCCCTCCCTGAAAGTCGCCATCCCGAAATACCGGGTGGCCACCCTCAGCATCAACGGAAGGCCTGTAGAAGAAACCCGCCTGGACACCCTCCGGGCCCTGCAGAAAGTGACGGTCGAAGGCATGATAACCGACGCCGAAGGAAGGCTGCTCTCCGGCTTCAACGGCATCGTTTATCCCACCATCTACGACAAGGCCCAAACCACTTCGACGATCGGCCAGGGCGACAATATGGTGTATCCGTACCGAATTCAGAAAAACGTCCTCTTCAAGGGGCGCGCTTCGGCGGCCAACGGGCGCTTCCGCTTTACCTTCGTCGTGCCCAGGGACATCAACTACCAGTTCGGGCCCGGAAAGATCAGCTACTATGCGGCGGACGGATCCACCCTGGACGATGCTGCCGGCAGCTACGAGAACATTATAATAGGCGGTTCCAGCCCGGACGCCCTGGCGGACGACGAGGGGCCCAGGGTGGATGTGTTTTTGAATACCGAGGATTTTGTTTTCGGGAGCATTACCAACGCCTCGCCCATCCTGCTGGCCCGGCTGGAAGACGACAACGGCATCAACGTCGTGGGCAACAGCATCGGCCACGACCTGGAGGGGGTGCTCAACGACAATACCCAGAATACCTACCTGCTCAACGACTTCTACGAAGCCGAACTCGACGACTACACCCGCGGGACGGTGCGCTACCCCCTGTCCAAACTGCCGGAAGGCCGCCACAACATCCGGGTCAAGGCCTGGGACGTGGCCAACAACTCCAGCGAGGGCTATACGGAATTCGTCGTCGCCAGCTCCGAAGAGGTCGCCCTGGAACGCGTACTCAATTACCCGAACCCCTTCACGGATTACACCTGCTTCCAGTTCGACCACAACCTGCCCAACCAGGAACTGGAAGTCCTGGTCCAGGTTTTCACCGTTTCCGGGCGCCTGGTCAAAACCATTGAGGCCTCTGTTTTCTCTGACGGGGCCATACGGCGCGACGACTGTATCGGGTGGGACGGGCGCGACGACTACGGCGGCCGGCTGGCGCGGGGCGTCTATCTGTACAAGGTAAAAGTGAGGGCTTCCAATACCGGCAATATGCTTTTGAGCGGACAAAGTGCGTTTGAAAAACTGGTCATCTTAAAATAAGAACCCGAAATTTTCGTATTGATATTGTGGCAAGGAATTTGCGCAAGGCAAAGGAGGAGGCTTTTTTTGTCCTGCCGGAAGTTCCGGCGTCGTAAAGAAGGGCTGAAATTCCGCCAACAAATACTATATTTGCAAAACTTTTTTGTTAAACAGTGAGGATCTCATGAAGAATCTATTACTACACTCTCTTCTCATATTGCTCGCGATTTCTGCTTTGTCTACGGAGGCAACAGCACAATGCTATGAGGAAAATGGGAAGTACTTCAATCTGGACGGTACGCCCTGCACCAATACGGTGGTTTCCGCCGTCCCGTTCCTGCGCATCGTCGCCGATGCGCGTTCCGGCGCTATGGGCGATGCCGGCATTGGCATTTCGCCCGACCCGAACGCCATGCACTTCAACCCCTCGAAGATTGTCTTCGCGGAAGAGGGACTGGCTGTTTCCGCCACCTATACGCCCTGGCTGCGGGCGCTGGGCCTCAACGACGTCTACCTGGCCTACCTCTCCGGTTACTACAAGCTGGATGACCTGCAGGCGCTGGGCTTTGGCCTGCGTTATTTCTCGCTGGGCAGCATACAGTTCACCGACCAGAACGGGGAGCCGCTGGCCATAGGCCGGCCGAACGAATTCGAGATTACTGCTGCTTATGCGCGCAAGTTGTCCGAAAAGTTCGCCGCCTCGCTGAGCGCCAAGTTCATCTACTCCAACCTGGCCGCCGGCCAGCAGGTAGAGGGCGGAGAGACCATCGAGCCCGGCATTGCCGGCGCCGCCGATATCTCCTTCACCTACCGCACGCCCATTGAGCTGGAAAATGCCGAGTCGCAGCTGACCGTCGGCCTGGCGCTGACCAACATCGGTTCCAAGATCACCTACACCAACTCCCTGTTCCGCGACTACCTGCCCGCCAACTTCGGGCTGGGTGCCGCCTGGGAGGTTGACCTTGACGAATACAACACCATCACCTTCGCCACCGACATCAACAAGCTGATGGTGCCGACGCCCTGCCAGGATGAGACATGCGAAGACCTGGACGGCAACGGCGTCTTCGACTACCGCGAACAGTCCGGCATCAGCGCCATTTTCTCCTCCTTCAACGACGCGCCGGAAGGCATGAGCGAAGAGCTGAGGGAACTGATGTACTCTTTCGGCATTGAATACTGGTACGACAAGCAGTTTGCCGTCCGCGCCGGCTATTTCAACGAACACCTGCAGAAGGGCGGGCGCAAGTTCTTCACCGTAGGGTTGGGCCTGAAGTACAACATCTTCGGCCTCAACTTCTCCTACCTCATCCCGACCACCAACCAGCGCAACCCGCTGGATAATACGCTGCGGTTCTCCCTCCTCTTCGATTTCGGCGCCTTCGACGCGAATGAGTGACGCTGTATTTTTGATTTTCTGCCCCGGCGGGCCACTGCGGAAAATCAAAAATACAGCGTACATACACACAGGGGCCGGGCGTTTTTCAACGCCCGGCCCCTGTTCGCATTCGCTCCATCCCCGTCTTCGCTGTCGCTCTTCCGGGTAAAATTCCATCATTCATTTTAAAATGCTGCGGGCCTGTAAGCCGGATTCTGTTCCGTGACGAGAAGCTTGCGCTTCTGTCGCGGCCTCTATCATTTATCCAGCCCTGGCGTCGCCGCCAGGGTCTATCTGCCTACCCCCCACGACTGTTTTCCCGGAGGAGAACAAGCAGGCGAGCAACCCGCCTCCCTGCCCTGACATTCATCGTCAGGGAAAGGAATCGTGGTGTACGTGGCATTTCAACCCACGAGGTTTACCCCTCCGCCGTATTGCTACGGCAGAGCGTGCGCTCTTACCGCACGTTTTCACCTTTACCCGCCTTCGCTAAAGCTTCGGCGGGCAAAGCCCGCTTCTGCTCTTCACCAAGGCGTCGGCAGTCTAGCTTTCTGTGGCACTTTCTGTCCATGACGCTTTCGGTCACGGCCCACCCGTTAGGTGGCGTGGCGCTCTACGTTGTCCGGACTTTCCTCATTCGTGACGCTAACGGTCACGACCGCGATAGAGCAGCCCGCAGCAAAGAACGTTTAATCACTACAAGGACGAAAGATAGGCCTTTCTTCCTGGTATGCCAACGAAGGGGTGGGAATAAAAGTTTCCGCTGCCCGATTCCCGGCAGGAAGCAGTAACTTAGCGTCTGGTTTTCCGTAAGGAATCGTGGCTATTTGCCTATCCGGCCGAAAATTCCGGATGGAGATAGGCCTAAATAGGTACAAGGAATCACTACTAAACCAAGAGCATGAACCGGGGCCAGTTAACCCAAAGTGTGGCGGGGGCGGGCCTGTTCCTGACAGGAGCGGGTATGCAGTTGTGGGCGGTGCGGTCGTCCTCGGCACTGGCCTTTGGCGTCGGGTTCGTGTTGGTGGCAGCCGGGCTGGCAGGAATCGGGCGGCTGGCTGTGCAGCTCGGCAGGAAATACCAGCCGGCGGTGGGCTGGGTTCTTTTCCTGCTGCCCGTATTGCTGCTCAACGCCCTTTACAGCCAGTTTTCCTTCACCGGCAATTTTTATCTCGAAGGCCTTTTTCAGCCTCGGGGGCGGGGAAGCACGCTGGCCCTTCTCCTGCTGAATGGCCTGCTGGCCGCTGCCTTGCTCGGTTTTGCCCAGCATAGCTTTCAACGGCCGGCCTTCCAGCGGTGGAGCATCTCCGGGAAGATGGCGCTGGCCTTTCTTTCCAATTTTTTCCTTTCGCTGTGTTTGCTGGCGATCATCCTGCTCATCCGTTATCTGGTGCTGGATTCGGGATTGCCTTTCGATTTTCGGAACATTTTCAACCTGGGCCCGCTCAGTTTCACCGCCATGGCCTGCATCGTCCTGCTCCTGTTCGGCTTGCTGTTGCTGAGCATCTGGCTGGGGCGGGGGGTGATGCAACTGGGGCTAAGCCGCCGGCAACGGCTTACGGCCATTGGCGGTTCGATGCTGTTGAACACGCCCCTGGCGGCGGCGCTTCCTCTGGATGTCAGCGTACTGACGGTGGCGCTCATTCTGCTGCTGTATCTGCTGTTGCTCGATCTGTTCATTGAACTGGACGCCGGCAGCCCGGCCTGGCTGATCGCCTGGCTGGGATTGCTGGCCGCTCTGGGAGCGGGTTTCTTTTTCAAATACCAGCTGGACAGAGGCGCTCAGGAACGGCTGGCTTTCGCTCAAAGCCTGGTCTCGCCCCGCGACAGCCGGGCGGAGGAGCAGCTTGCGGAACTGATCAGGACGGATACGCTGTTGCCCGGGCTGAGCGGCGAAACGGCTGAAAAAGCCGAACTATACCTGTTGGAGGCCTATCCTTACCTGGGCAACAATTACCTCCTGCAATGGGACTCCGCCGCGCCGGTTGGCCGGCAGTTGGTTCCTGGCCTGTACCGCCTGGCACCCAATGCATCCTATCATTGGTATGCCCTTGGGCCTTTGCAGCCCTCCGGGAGGGCGCTCCGGTGGCTGTTGTTCCGCCCCGCTACCCGGCCGGCAGAGGGCATCTACCAGGAACTGATCCCTGCCAACCCGGCCCGGCAGGGTGCCTTCGACTTTATCGTCACCTTTGCAGGCCAACCCGCCGCCCGGTACGGCGCCATCCCGGAGGATAAGGCCGGCCTGGGCCCGTGGCCGGAGGGTGAAGCGAGTCGGGAGCGGGTCGACAGCCGGTATGCGGCCCTCTTCTACGGGGTGCCGGGCGGTTACCAGGCGGCCGTCGGCGAAGCGCTGGGCGGCTACCTCAAACCCCTCTCCCTGTTTTCCTGCCTTTTTGCGATGGCCCTGCTGCTGGCCCTGCTGTTGTTCAGCAGCAGCCGGCGGCTGGAATTGTTCCCGGCAACGCCTTCCCGGCTGTTGATCGGCGAACCCTCCCTTCGCCACCGCATACAGCTGTCGGTCATCGGGCTGTCCCTGGCTGCATTCGCTTTCATCGGCATGGCGACGATCGCCTATTTCCGGCAAACCGCCATTCAACACCAGCAGGAGCGGCTCATCGAAACTGTGAACGTCCTGGTGCGCAGCATTAGCCTGGCCGAGGCGCCGCCGGAAGATGCGCTGAGCATCAGCCGGCTGTCCAAAACGCACAAAGTGGACATCAACCTCTACAGCCGGGAAGGGTATTTACTGGCCTCCTCCGCTCCTTTCCTTTTCCGGGGCGATGAGAAAGAGCCGCAAATGGCAGCACGGGCCCTCCGGGCATTGGAAGAAAAGGAATTCCGCCCGGTGGTGCTCGATGAAGAGGTGGACGGGCGGGCTTACAAAGCTGCCTACGTCACCCTGCCTGGCGAGGCGGGCGGCCCGGCCTGCTTTCTGCAAATCCCCTACACGGCGTCCGACCAGGCCATGCAGGAAAGCGTCGTGGAGTTTATGGGTGCCTTGTTTAACGTTTATGTTTTCCTGTTGCTCATGGGCGGCGCCCTGGCCATTGCCGTAGCCAACTCCATCACCCGGCCGCTGGCCGCCATCGGCGACAAGCTTCGCAGCTTCAGCCTCGGCAACAACGAGCCGCTGGAATGGGGCAGCCCGGATGAAATCGGGGATTTGGTGGAAGCCTACAACCAGATGATCGCCAAGCTGGAAGAAAGCACCGAAAAGCTGCGGCAATCGGAACGGGAAGGCGCCTGGCGGGAGATGGCCAAACAGGTGGCCCACGAGATCAAAAACCCGCTCACGCCCATGAAGCTGAGCATACAATATCTGCAGCACGCCCAGCGCTCCGACCCCGAACGCGCCGCCGCCATGATCGAACGCGTTTCCCAAACCATGATCGAACAGATCGACGGCCTGACGCACATCGCTACGGAGTTCTCCAACTTCGCCAAGATGCCCCGGGCCGAGAACGAAACGCTGGCGCTGAACGAAGTGCTCGCTTCCGTCTACAACCTGTTTACCGAACACCAGGAACCGGCCGAAGACATCGAACTGGCCCTGCCCGAAGAAACGCTCCGGGCCTTCGCCGACAAAAAGCAGCTGGTAAGGGTGCTCACCAACCTGGTCAAAAACGCTCAGCAGGCTATCCCTGAAGGCCGCAAGGGGCGGATCGCCCTTCAGCTTTTCCGGCAGGAGGGCCGTTCCGTCATCAAAGTATCGGACAACGGCGCCGGCATCCCTGAAGAGGCCCGGGCCAAGGTCTTCCAGCCCAATTTCACCACCAAATCTTCCGGCATGGGCCTCGGCCTGGCCATGTGCAAAGGCATCGTCGAAGCAGCCGGCGGCCGGCTCTACTTCGAAACCCAACCCGGCGTGGGGACGGATTTTTTCGTGGAACTGCCGGAGGCGGAGGGGATGGAGTGAGCGGGAGATGCCGAGAGGGAGGGTCACAACCCGAATACCCGGGCTTCCAAAGTCCCGGTATCCAGCACCATATAAGTAGCAGGAATATCCTTCAGCGCCGCCCCGTTGTAGCCCATGATGGCCCCCGGGTTGAGCAGCAGGGTATTTCCTGTTTTCTCGCCCCGGTTGAGCTGGTGGTCGTGCCCGTAGCAGACGACGTCGTACTGGCCCGACTCGGCGAGGATGCGGCCCTTGATGGGATAGTGGTTCATAGCCAGCGTCCTGCCGCCGAACTCGCCCCGGAAGTATTCGCCGTGGAGGTGGACGTGTTCGAAGTTGTCCGCCACGCGGATAATGCTGGCCACGTCGCCGTCGTTGTTGCCCAGCACGATGTGGATGGGCCTGGCGTAGCCCTCGCCCAGCAGCCTGATGATAAAGGGGGCGCAGAGGTCGCCGCAGCAGAGCAGGGCGTCCGTTTGCTGCACGGCTGGTCCGGCCAGGGCTTTTTTCAGGTTCCAGACGTTGTCGTGGATGTCGGAGAGGATGGTGAGTTTCATGGATGCAGTCATTTTCAATTAATACAAAAACCCGAATAACCAAAGAGGGATCTTTCGTCCAAAACCGATCTCGATACCGTCGGCGGCGATGAATGCATTTTCTTCAGATCCAACCTGCCGGATATCTTTGTTCTTTCCGCCTACTTCAAAAAGGTAGTTGTTTTCAAAATTATCCACAAGGAAATCTCCCTTTTCCGGATAAGTTATGGCCAGTGGGAACGGGCGGCCAAGTTGAGGTGCGCTAAGTTGATTCAGGAAAAAGGTTTCCCTGAGGCTGCCTTGATTAACCTGTGTTGGCGCCAATGCGTAGGTGAGGTTGGTGTTTTCCAGATAGATTTTTTCCGGTTTTT
>JAGFJD010000295.1 GCA_024102975.1 Phaeodactylibacter sp.
GTGCTTTTGAGGCGAAAATGTCAGATTTTGGGTTCTCACGAAGGCATTTTTCCGCCCCATAGCAGCGCTACGGGGCGGAAAAATGGCAAAGTGAGGTTCCAAAAGCTGGCATTTGCAGCCAAAATGACTGCCTCCAAACATGCTCTGAAGGATGGTTTCATTGTTATTTGGTTTCATGGCTTCTGTAAGCGTACCGCGAATGGCGAACTGTTGCTTGAGGCCAGGCGACTTAAAGTTCCCCTGGCCACTAGCAGCATGTAAGGTGATGACGAGGTTCGGAAGTCCCGCAAGATGACACCTTTTTTCTCCGTGCCTCCGAAAAAAGATGTCACCTTGTGAGCCACATGAGAAATTGCTGGCTACGCCTTCGGGTTATTGAGTAAGGATAAGCTTAAAGCGTTCGCGCTGGCCGGAAACAGAGATAATTTCGGCAATATAAACTCCCGGTTTAAATAGGCCTTTCGGTAGGTTCATCACACTCCTTTCTCCTGAAAGGTTTTGCCTCAGTAGCATTTTCCCTTGTAGATTATAGAAAGCTATAGTGGCCGCCCCGTAGCCGGCGGGCAAATCTACTGTTAAAGACCCCCGGCTGGGGTTGGGGTACAGCTTCGCGGGGGCTTCTTTCTCTACCACCACCACCTCCTCCGCAACCGACACCACGGAGCAGAGCGTATCCAAACACCCATCTGGCGTAACCTTCACCAGCCAGATGTATCTTTGGTTGAACTCAATGGCTTCCCCGGCTGCTACGATACTGCCGCTGGACAGCTCGCCCACGCCGGCCAGCGTACCCCGGTTGAATTCTGATAGTGGAAAGGGGGCGTCGATGAGGTTTTCCCAGAGGCTGTCCCCCTGCGGAGAAAATTTGTGGAGCCACCCTACCCTTCGGGCGGAGCTGTTGCTCGCCTGGACAAAGCTCTCGCCCGCGCCGATGTAGTGGCCGTCGGAAAGTAGTTCGATGTCCCAAAACAGGACATCCGCCCCGAGCCGGGCTACGAAACCGAAATGGCGGAGCCATTCAGTTTGAAAATTAGAGTCAAGTTTGGCTAGAGTGGGCTGGACTATAAGGGTTTCACCAATCCATTCTACTGGATATTCACCAAAAGTTATAAGCCCTACATCTGGAGCAAGGAGGATTTTTCTGGCAAAGCCAATTTCAGGATCAGGTTCGGACTGCCAGGAACGGACGACATTCCCATTCCAATCAATATATTTAATTTCAGAAGCGATAAGACCAGAGTTATCTGCAACTTCGGTGGTACTGAAAGCCACAAAAAGCGTATCGTTCACTTTGGCCATATCATTGAATACAGCTTTAGTTTCATAATCCCCGTAATATTTAAACCAAACCGTATTGCCCTGTTGGTCTACTCTTCTGACAAAAGGGTTGTTTTTGTAGTTGGACCGCTGTATGCTCCCGCTCAATAGATAGCCGTCACTTAATTCAATGGGCACATTATACCTATAATGGCTGCGGTTCACGGTATCCAGGTATTCTTTAGTGAACTCTACTTCAAAATCGTGATCGGTTTTGATCAGCCAGGCAGCATCGCCATGAGTGGGAGCGGCAGTCATGATATAACCGCCGTCGCGCGTTTTAGCGATTTTACCCCAATGGTAGTCAATAAAGAGAGGGTCTCCTTGTGGGTCCAGGATCATTTTGGAGAACAGATGGTGGCCGGAAGAGTCAAATTTGGATAATAGAAGTCCCTGCTGGGGAATAAAGTCGTTAGAAAAACCCAGCCCGTAGGCAACGATGGTGTCGTTGTCCACAATCATATCCCGGAAGTGGTTTAGGGGGTATTCCAGCAGGTAGGCGGCCTTGTGTTCCTGCCACCGGCCCTTCTTGTCGCGAAAATCCGCCTTCACCTGGTCCAAATCTGCTTTTTTGCAAGGTGGGGTGCAGGGCTCGGGATTGGTAAAACAGTTAGTGTTTTCGTCTGAAGTTGAAGATAGTTCTAGCCCAACCGGCCCAAAATCAGTATTCTCGGGGTCTTGCCGGTCACTGCCGTCATAGAAAAGATAGTTGACCGTGGGCCCCAGGTTTTGAAAGGTATAGCCGCCTACCTGGCCGGAAAATGCATTGCCGGTAGGTAGAGGGTTGCGGAAGGCATCAAAATCCAGTTGATCCTCTCTGATACTCCCGTCTGCTGTCACCTGAAAGTCTTTGACCATGACTTCATCCGGGATGTCGGAATAGCTAATAGTGACGGAGTCGCAGAGGTAAACCAGCCCGTCTGGCGAAAAGCCGTTGTTTCCGCTGGCCAAATGGGCAACAACCATATTTTCATAGATGTTATTTCTAATCTCGTTGTTCATCCCCCCTCCCAAACTGACGCATTTCACTCCGGTCAGGCTATCTTCCGGGAAGGTAGCTTCATAATAGTGAAAATGATTGCTTTTCAGGCTGAAGCCCGCAGTGGTTCCAAACAGATGCACGCCGGTGGCAGTAGCCGCTATGCAGGAGTCCGGCACAGCGACCCGGAAATCATTGCCTTCAATAGAAAAATCGCTGTTGGAGCGGGCGAATATCCGGTATGGCAAAAGAAGAAACAGCGCATTTTTCATAGGAATCCGGTTTTAGGATAAAAGGTGAAGTAAGATAAGGGAAAAATGAATGTGAGGTGTACATTCAACACATTGCTTAAGAAGCCTCGCTCCTAATTTATCATTTGTGATAAAAATAGAATCTTATTGTTAAGATCAAGACGGTTAATACCTCTTAAATTTGCAGGACGAGAACCGGCAGGCGGTTGGAGTGTTGATTTAATTGTGTTGGAGGGGAGTGTAGATGCAGCGGATCTGGAGAGCCTGCCCCGATTTTTGTCGGGGTCCGCGCTCCAGAAATACCTTAAAATTGTTAATCATGAGCGATCAATCCCTTTGGTACCTGGAAAATATCGACGTGACCGGCATCTTCTGCCCCAAAAAGGTTGGCAGGGGAGATATGGATCAACACGTCCACAAGCACTTCAAAAAAGGCGAATACATCTATCTGCCCGACGAGCATGCTGACAAGATTTACTTCCTGACTGAGGGCCGGGTAAAGATCGGCACCTACGGAGAATCCGGCAAGGAGATCACCAAAGCCATACTCTCCGCCGGGGAGGTGTTCGGGGAACTTTCCCTTATTGGGGAGGACAAGCGAAGGGACTTCGCCTACGCCATGGAGAAGACCACCGCCTGCGTGATGTCGGTGGCCGATATGAAATCCATGATGCGCGACCACAACGCCCTCAGCCTCTTCCTGATGAAGATCATGGGCTCGCGCATGCTGGAAATGGAACAGCGCCTGGAATCCCTCGTCTTCAAGGATAGCCGCACCCGCATTATCGAGTTTCTGCACGAGCTGGGCGAGAAGAAGGGGCAACGAGTAGGCTACGAGATGCTCGTCCGCAAGTTTATGACCCACCAGGAGGTCGCCAACCTGACCGCCACCTCCCGCCAGACCGTCACCACCGTGCTCAACGAACTGCGCAACCGCAACCTGCTGACCTTCAACCGCAAGCGCCTGCTGATCCGGGATATGGACAAGCTGGAGCAGGCGGCGGGGGAGTGAAGGGTGGGTGGCTATCCGTCAAAGGGGCTATCCGTCTAATGCTGGACAAGTTGGCCGTTGATTGTTGACCGTTGATTGTTGTTCCCAACTGTTGCTAGCCAATAATTGGCACCAGGTTGATGCCGAAGACCCGGCAACCAACAACCGACAACGATCAACGGTGGGGTTGTGCAAAAAGGCCGAAAGTAGACAGGATTGACAAGATTTACAAGATGTAGTGGCTTGCGCCACACGGGAGTACATATCCTGATAATCTTGTTAATCCTGTCTACAAATACTTATTGCACAACCCCAGCCCGGTGGGGTATCGTACACCCCGACCCTTCGGGTACGGGGCAGGCTGTACACAACCCAGGGCCGCCGTGGGTCTCGCGCACCGTACATAGCCCCGGTCGCCTCTGTCCAGCGTTAAAGGGGTACCCAGTAGATGTTCTTTTTCGATGCCCTGTTTTAGGGAAGTTATTCTTCTACGGGCCCTAACCACAGCTTATTTTTTCAAAAACTGATTTTGTCTCCTCGGAGGGTTTTACGCCCAGTTCTTCCTTCAGGGCAGCCAGGCATCGCTGGTATTGTTTGATGGCCTTATCGCGCTGGCCGAGCATCTGGTAGGAAATCATAACCTGCCGGTGGATGCTTTCCTGGCAGGGGTCGGCATCCAGGATTTTTTTGTACAAATCCAGGGACACGTTATAGGCCTGGTGTTGGAAGAAGTAAGAACTCAGGCGTTCGAGGAGGAGAAGATAGATTTCCTTTAGGTTGTCGCGCTCCCGCTCCGGCCATTCGTCCGTGTGGATGTTTTCTATAAAGTCCCCCCGGTAGAGGGCCTTGGCCTTGTTGTAGGCCCCCAGGGCATTTTCCAGGCCCTGGGAAGATTCTATGAGCTTGCCCTTTTGCCAGTAATCGAGGAATTGGCGGACATCGCTGGTGACGTCCAGGCCGGGATTCAGGGAATAACATTCGTTTTTGTACAGGATGATTTCCTGAATGGGCAGCGCTTCCTGGAAATACTTTCTCAGGCTGTGGATAGCGACGTTCAGGGAATTGCGGGCGCTGGAAGGCGTGTTTTCTCCCCAGAACTCGTTCATCAGGATTTCCCGGTGGATAGCCTTTCCGTGGTTGAACACGAAATAAGCCAGCAGGGAATTGATCTTGCTGCCCGGAATCCTTTTCAGAGCTTTGCCTTGCGCGTAAACCTCAAACCTTCCGAAGAAGCGGACATTGAGGTCGGCGGCGGTGGTCTTCTGGCCGGGAGCATGGCTAAACAGAGAACGATAAGGAGAGGAGAGGATGCCCAGGTTGCCGGATAAAAGGCGCCTTTTTTTTCGGAAGCCCCCGACCGCTTCTTTCAGCCAGGAGGCGCTCCGGGAAAAAAACGAAGATGGCATGCCGGAGACGGCCTTGTGTTTGGTTGCCAGCCGGGACAAGGCTGCGGCTATGCCCTCCTTATCCAGAGGCAGGGGCAGGAAATCATCAGCGCCGGCCCGGAAAGCGGCAAGGATGTCGTCCTTTTGCGGTTGTGGCGCCAGGGCCAACAACGGCACCGCCGGAAATTTTTTCCGGACGGCTTTGACCTGCACCGCAGGCTTCCTGCCGCTGGCCTCCACGATCAGGGCGATAACTGAGGGGCGTAACGATTCATCCGATGCGGTAAAGTTAAAATTCAGGGGCAATGGGCGAATCTCAAAGGCAGGCGGGCATAAACGAATGACGGAATTGACTTGCTCCACCGATCCGCCGAACAGGACGATTTGGGGGTTAGAGGGTGTCAAGGGTTTTAGGTTTTGCCTGAATTCAAAACATTGCTCCGCTTCCGGGCGGAAGCATAGCCCTGGCTGTATAAAACGGCCTGCCCCTGCTTATCGTTGTAGTGGAAATAAAAAAGGCCATCGGATTCTCCCTCAAAAGGATGGAAGCCAGGTTTGTCGCTCGGCGAAGGTTGAGAAAAATTATAAGCGTTACCGTCAGGCATGGCATTCGCGTTTGCGCCCGGGTTTATGGGCCGGGAAGCCGAAGGGCTTCGCAAGGAAAAAGCGGTACGGCGGGCAACCGGGCAGTTGGAAAAAGCGGAAAAGGGGCTTTCCGGTTGAAAACCCCTTTCCATCGGATCGGCAATCGTTATTTTGCTTCGTAGTAATTGATCGTGCCCAGGTCGACAAAACCGGCGACGGGAGTCTGGTTGCGTTCGTCTGGCGGAAGGCTGGCGTCGTTCGTCGTCCTTACCTTGAAAGTGGCATAAACCCGGTAGAGGCCGGGGTCGATGGAACCGGCGGGGATTTGTACTTTTTTCGTGTACGTATGCGGATTCCCCTTCTTGAATTTGACGATTTCCTGAGGAACATCGTTCTTTTCTCCCGGGCCGATCAGCTCCATCAGTACCTGGCACTCAAATTCAATGGGCACGTCCATATTGGCAAATGTCCCCTTTTGCGTCCATTCGAATTCGACATCTACATTCTGGTCGGTTTGAATGCTCCAGGTATTGGGGCCGCCCGTATCGGGGTCCATCTCCGCATCTAAAGCGGTGAAGGAGGTGCCCCTCTGCCGCCTTTCCGTCAGGTTCGCGGAAACGTCTTCGATGTTGAAACTCAGGAATCCATTGGCTTTGGAACGGTGGAGTACATTTTCCAGGTTGGTAATTGCTGGCATGATATACGCATTTTAGGTGTGCCTCTTAGAATGCCTTTGTTAAGTGCACACGAGGTGATGAAAAAATGATTGTTGTGAATCTGAAGGCAAAGAAAGGCGCCAGAAATTATACCACGGTTAGATGGTGCTTAAACCAACCTTATTTAGCGGTTATTTGCGCTTATTTGTCGGTTAAACAGCCCCCCTCGATCCCCCCGAAGGGGGGAAGTTGCCAAAGGCGGGGCGGTATGCCGTTGCGGCTTGGGTGTTATCCTGTTTATCCTGCAATCCTGCAATCCTGTCTATTACCGCACCAACTGCACATCTCCAGCAAACCGCTGCACGAATCCGTCCAGGAAACGCACCTCAATTGTGTAGGTAAAAACCCCCGGCGACAGGCTCTTCCCGGCAAACGTCCCGTCCCAGCCGCTCTTACTGTCATTGGTGTAAATATCTGAGGTTTCGAAAACCAGCTCTCCCCAGCGGGAAAAGACCCGGAATGCTGCAACTTCCTCCTGCCTTCGGCTCAGCGGATAGAAGGCGTCGTTGCGCCCATCGCCGTTGGGGCTGAAGGCATTGGGAATGTAGACTTTTCGGTCTTTGATGACCCGGACGGCCACGGAATCTACGGCTGTGCAGCCGTTGGCATCGGTTACGGAGAGGTAGAAATATCCATCTTCGAAGGGGCGCAGGCCAGGCGAGGGGCAGGCCGCGCAGGAAAGGGCAGATAAGGAATCGGTCTGCCAGGCGTAGGCATACGGCGGGCTGCCCAGGATATTGGGCTGGAGGGCAAGGCTGTCGCCCAGCCGGATTTCCCGGTCCGGCCCCAAATCCAGCGTGATCGTATTCTCCGTGATGGTGGCGGAGGCGGAGGCCTCGTCGCAGCCACTGCTGACGGTGACGGAATATTCGCCCCCCTGCGTCACCGTCAGGGAAGGGCCGGCAGAACCGTCATTCCACAGGAAGGTGCCGCCGGAAACCTCGGGGGTAAGCGTGATCGTTTCGCCCGGGCAGAGGGTGCCGGGAAACTGCCCCAGATCCACAAAAAGAGAGTCGATGAAAACGGCAGTGGAATCGTCCCGGATAGCGGTGGCGGGGTTGTCGGAGACGGCAACCGTGCCCAGCCCTTCCGGCAGGCCACTGAGCAGGGCCTGGTTTTTATACAGCCCGGAAGCGCCCTCGGGAACCGTGACGGTAACGGCCAGTACGCTGCGCCCCTCCCGCAGGTTGAAATCTTCTATCCTCAGCCGGTTCGTCCCGATACCGCCGGCGGTAATCATCCCGCCCAGCGGGTTGTCGACGGCCGTAATCAGAAAGCCTTCCGGGAAAGTGTCGTCGAAAGTAAGGTCTGCCTGCACCCTGCCGGAGGCATTGGCTATCTCGAAATAGTAGGTTATCTCGCTGCAGGGGATAGCCCGGACGGGTACTGCCCGCTTTTTCATCTGCACAGTATAGGGGCAGGAGCAGCCGTCGCTGCGGTGGGCGGCCGGTCCGGTGGCTTCGATGGCGACTTCGCCGGTAGCCTTATCTATAGAAAAGAAGGTGTTCTGGATGCCGCTGCCATAGGAGCTGCCGTAGCCGTACAGGTTGCCGAAGGCGTCGAAGAAGACGGAGCCGAGGGTGCCGCCGGTGTTGTCGGGCGGAAAGGGCGCGTTGATCCGCCCCGCGTCGGTGTCGATGATGACCAGCCGCTGGTTGAGGGCATCCCAGCCGTAGAGCGTCTCGTCTTCGGGGTCGAAGGCGATGTCGTAAACGGCGGAACTGTTGGAAGGGAAGTCGACTGTCCTGGCCGGGTGGCCCGGCGTTTCCAGGTCGATAAAGATGATGGACTCGGTGGAGCCGTTGAAGCCGCCGCTGACGGACAGCACCACCAGGAAGCGGCCGTCGGGGGTGACGTCTCCGGCCGGGTAGCTGGCGCTGGACGGCATGCCGTCCGGCTCGCCCAGGGGAAAGGCTGCCCCGGTGGCGTCGATGCGGTACAGGTCGCCGGTATCGGAGTTGACGGCGTAGAGGAAATTGTCGGCAGAGCGGAAGCCCATGCCGTTGATGACCAACCCCACCGGGCCGGCGGACAGGCCGTTGAACGTGACGTTGCCCGTCGCCTGGCTGATCTGCACTTCGTAAAGGGAACTGCTGCTCTGCGGGGCGATGGCCAGATAAAAGCTGCCCCGGCAGGTGAAGGGCTGCTG
>JAGFJD010000296.1 GCA_024102975.1 Phaeodactylibacter sp.
TCAGATTTTGGGTTCTCACGAAGGCATTTTTCCGCCCCATAGCAGCGCTACGGGGCGGAAAAATGGCAAAGTGAGGTTCCAAAAGCTGGCATTTGCAGCCAAAATGACTGCCTCCAAACATGCTCTAAAGGATGTAAACTCCCCCGGGCATAAGAGGTGAAATTCCGGCAATTTCATTTTTGTGGCTCCTGTCTGTTATCTTTGCCCAAAAAAATGATCGTAATCACCGGCGCCGCAGGTTTCATCGGCAGTTGTTTGGCCAGCAAGCTGAACGACGAAGGGATAACCGACATCGTCATCGTCGACGAATTTAGCCATGAAGCGAAGAACCGCAACCTGGAAGGCAAGCAATATTCAGAAAAAGTCCACCGCAACGACTTCCCCGGCTGGCTCTGGGAGAAATACTACCTCGTCAGCGCCATCTTCCACATGGGGGCCCGGACCGATACTACCGAGAAGGACTGGGGCATCTTCCAGGAACTCAACCTCGACTACAGCAAGGCCCTCTGGGAACTGTGCGCTGAACACGGCATCCCGCTCATCTACGCCTCCAGCGCCGCCACCTACGGCCTGGGCGAACAGGGCTACGACGACCGGCACGACATCGTGGGCCGGCTCCACCCGCTCAATCCTTACGGGGAGTCCAAGAACCGCTTCGACCAGTGGGCGCTGGCACAGGAAGCCCGGCCGCCCTGCTGGTACGGCCTGAAGTTCTTCAACGTCTACGGCCCCAACGAATACCACAAAGGCAGGATGGCCTCCGTCATCTTCCACACTGCGCGCCAGATCAGGGCCACCGGCGGCATGAAGCTTTTCCGCTCCCACCGCGACGACTTCGGGGACGGCCAGCAAAGCCGGGATTTCGTCTACGTCAAAGATGTGGTGGAGGTCATTTACTGGCTATTCCGACACCAGCCCGCCAGCGGCCTGTACAACCTCGGCACCGGCAAAGCCCGCTCCTTTTACGACCTGGCCGCCAACACCTTCCGCGCCATGGGCCGGGAACCCAACATCAGCTTCATCGACACGCCGGAAGACATCCGCGACACCTACCAGTACTTTACCGAGGCTAATATGAGCAAGCTGCGGGAAGCAGGGTATGAGAAGGAGTTTTATTCTCTGGAGGATGGGATTGGGGATTATGTGAAAAGGTATCTTTTGGGTGGGCAGTACTATTGATGTTGCAGATGCTTTTGCTGGTCATTAGTTTTGCCAGGCGCCGTTCAATATTAATCAAGAGGACTCATGAAAATTAGACTTATCGCCCTGCTGTTTTTCACCGCGGTATTCTTTGCCTGCGGCCTTCCCGCCCAGGAAACCTGTACCGGCAACCTGGGCGCCAACATCTTCGAAGCCGGCGATTTCGGCGCCGGCCCGAGCAACCTTATCCTTTCCGACCCCGGCATCGCTCCCGGTTATGCCTACACCCTGTCGCCGCCGCCTGAAGACGGTTATTACACGATCACCAACAATACCGGCGCCTGGGGGGGGCTCTATGCCACCTGGCTGCCTATCCGGGACAACAGCAGCGACCCGCTGGGCTATATGATGGTAGTCAACGCCAGCTATTCGGCGGGCATCTTTTATGAACAAACGGTGGACGGCCTGTGCGAAAACACCCTCTACGAGTTTTCCGCCGACATCATCAACCTGATCCGCTCGGGCGTTGCCGGCCACATCCGCCCCAACGTTTCCTTCCTGATCAACGACGAGGTGCGATACAGCTCCGGGGATATCCCGCAGAATAATATGTGGAACACCTACGGCTTCACCTTCACCACCGAGCCGGGCGAAACCTCCGTCAAACTCACCCTGCGCAACAACGCCCCCGGCGGCATCGGCAACGACCTGGCCCTCGACAACATCTCCTTCCGGGCCTGCGGCCCGGCTGCCCTCATCCTGCCGGCCCAGGTGGCCAACATCTGCGAGGACGGCAGCCCCATCACCCTGGAAGCCACCATACTGGGCGACCAGTATCCGGATCCCGCCCTGCAGTGGCAGCAGAGCTTCGACGAGGGCGCCACCTGGCAGGATATTCCCGGCGCTAACGGCAACGCCATCCAGCACACCCAGCTCTCCGGAGGTTACTATTACTACCGATACCTGCTGGCTAACTCGCCCGCCAACCTGGCCAATTCCCGGTGCCGGGTCATCTCCAACATAAAAGTGGTGTACGTACAGCCCAAATTCCATTCGGTGGCGGATACGATCTGCGAAGGCGGTGCATACCTTTTCGGCGATACCCCGCTCACGGAGGGCGGCGTTTACGTGGATTCCCTGCTTTCTTCTATCGGCTGCGACAGCATCGTCACCCTCGCCCTGCAGGTGGTTCCCAACCGGGGCATAACCGCCGAGGTGGCCGCTAAAAATCCCGGTTGCGCGGGGTTCCGGGATGGTTCCATCGGGGTGGCGGGCATCCGGAATGCTTATCCGCCCTTTTCCATCAGCCTGGACAGCGCGGCGGTGATGGCCGACTCTGCCTTTTTTCCCGGACTGGGCGCCGGTTCCTACGCTTTTTCCATAACCGACCGGTTTGGCTGTACGCTGGAATACGATATCACGCTGGACGAGCCCGACTCCTTGTGGGTCGAGCTGGGGCCGGATCAGCCCATTGGGTTGGGGGAGCGCCTCGTGCTTCCCGTCCGGTCCAACTACACCCTGGCCACCGCCGTCTGGTCGCCGCCGGAGCTGGTGCTTTGCGACAGCGGCTGCCTGAAACCGCTGGTGCAACCGCTGCAAACCACGACTTTTACCTTTACGGGCACCACGGACGACGGCTGCACAGCGACGGACTCCGTCCGTATCGTGGTCAATGAAGTGCGCTCCGTCTACATCCCCAATGCCTTTTCTCCCAATGAGGATGGCCGCAACGACCGCTTTGTCGTCTTCGGCGATGTGCCGAACGTGCAGGAAGTGGTGAGCATGAAGGCCTTCGACCGGTGGGGCGCCCTGCTCTTTGAAGGCGGCGGTTTCGGGCCTAACGATTTGTCCGCCGGCTGGGATGGCACCTTCAAGGGCAAGTTGATGCCTGCCGAGGCCTATGCCTACGTGATCCGGGTGCGCTTTCTGGACGGGGTGGAGCTGGAATATACGGGGGCGGTGCATTTGGTGCGGTAGGGGAGCATGGCTATATTGTTGTTGCTTCGCCTGCGATGTTGGCGGTAGGGGAGTGGGGGCGCGATTCCTTTTTGTACCCCTCGCTCGGTTTTAGGTCTTAGGCTTTAGGTTTTAGGGTCAACCCAGGCCTAATCGGGCACTAAACAGGTGCCTAACACCTAAAACCGTATTCCTAACCATCCAGCCTGCCCCGGAATAACCAGGTAGCGCCAAATTATGTTGTATTGAGGTTAATCTGCTTGCTTTTCACAACAAACCCCACATGATGCCGGCGCAGCGCCTGCCCGGCGAAGCTGCTCGTTGTGGCGACGGCAAAGCCGGCTTGTTCCAGCAACTGCTGTACCGCTTCCTTCCGGTAGAGGTTCAGCCGATGTACTTCCTTCGACTTTCGGTATAGCGCTCCTTCCTTCAGGTAAAGGGTGATCTCCCGCTGCAGGGTGGCGGCGTTTTTGTCTTCGCTGAAGTTCAGCGCCATATCCCAGTGCTCGTTTTCCAGCAGGCGGACGGGGGGTGTGCCGTCTGCGATCCCGGGTTCGATGATGTCGAACAGGAAGATGCCGCCCGGCTGCAGGCTTCGGTAAATCCTTTCAAATAAAGGCAGCAAGTTCTCCAGCTGGTGCCGCTCGTCGAAGCGGTAGTTGAGCACTTCGCCGACGGCAGTGACGGCCAGGCAGGGCGGGATTTCAAAATCCATCAGGGCGCCAACGTGGAATTGCCCCTGCGGGCAACGCTGCCGGGCGATGCCGATGAGTGCTGTGGAATAGTCGACGCCCAATACATCATATCCTTCCCGGCTCATGGCCTCCTCCAGGATGCCGCTGCCGCAGCCCAGGCCAACGATCAGGCCTTGCTGATGCCCTTGTTTTCCAAGTTGTCTCAATAGTTCCTGAGCGGCCAGGCGGGCGTGCTGTCCATAGCTTTGGTTGTGGACGCGGGCGAGGGGAGATTGGTAGAAAGAGGATTCGGACATGGTAATCGAGCCTGGTTGTTGGAAATGCCTTTAGGTTAAACCTGTCCAACTCCTTAATTCCGTTTTTTCAATAAGTCATCGATCTGCAATTCTATCGCTTCGATGATAAAAATATTTTCTTTCCAGTCGCTGGTCTCCCATTTTTTGTCTTTTTGGGCAACCATTACTTTTCGGGTTTCAGTGAAAATCCATATCACTTTTTTCACGCCGAATTTCAACAATTCGTCCGTTTTTTCGTGGTAGTAGCTTAACGGGTTTTTAATTTCAGTTAATTCCGCTTTTGTGTCAATTTCAATAACAACCTCCGGTGCAAACCCCAAATATTTATTTTTTGATTCTACGCCTTCAATTTCCCGGGTTTTGACAATTGCAATATCTGCCGCTCTCCAGGCTTTTACTCCGACTTGTATTCCAACTTCGTTTGTAAGCACTTCATAGTCCGGGCCTAAGTTGGATTGTAATAGAAACACCAGCCTTGAAATGATCAAAGATTGTAGGATACTGCTTCCCATTAGCTCTTCAATTTGCTTATTCCCGTTTAAATAATCTCGGTAACCTTTATAATAGATCGGGTCCCCATCTATCATCTCGTATATGAGATGATCCGGTATTTTTTGAATGGCGCTTTCCATAGGTGTAACCATTTTGATTTCAAACCTGAAAATTATTATCAACAAATTTAAGTTCTTTGTCCTTTATCTCCAACTATTCGCAAGTTGGATTTTTGAGTAATAAAGGCTCTGAGAATCAGGATTGACACTTTTTTCCTACATTTATCTGCCGTATTCTGCTCATTAAAGCCAACTTGCTGTATGAAATATCACACCGTTATTTGCCTTTTTATGGTCCTTGCCGCCTGCCAGCCCGAAAAACAAACCCCCATCTACCAATCCGACGCCTTCACCCTCTACCCCGACAAAGTGGTGCAGGGCGACAACCAGGCCGTGGCCCTTTCCCCCATTCGCCTCACCTCCAACTACAAAAGCCCGGCCAGCGAGACGTACTCCCGCCTGATCACCTTCAAGTTCAGCATCAACGAAAAAGACAACGAACTGCCTCCGGGCAAAAACCACTGGCTGGTCATCGGCGAAGAACGCGAGTCGCCCGTCATCCGCTTCGGCGAGTTGCCGGAGACTGCGCCGGAAGCCCCGGGTACTTTCCTGCCGGTCAACTACGAGTATACCTTCCGGGTGGACATGTCGCCCGTCCTGCAGCAGTTCGAAGAAAAGGGCTACTACGAGGCCTTCGACGGCAGCCGCGTGGCCAAAGCCGATTTTAAGAACTTCTATATCGCCGGGGGTGCCGAACCCCTCACCTGGGATTTCGTCAACCTGGAAGAGGAAGGCCTCCAGCTTCAGGATCCCGATGGCGACAACATCTACGAGATTACCCTGAAACTCAACCCGTATAACCCGGAAGATTATAAGGACAAAGAATGGACGCTCACGGAAAATCTCTCCAGCCGCCCCCAATACAAATCCGATCAGCCCATCGTCGACGCCCTGTTCAACCTATCCCTGGAAGAAGCCATCCTGAATATCGAGCCGGACAGCACCCTGCGCACCGGCGCCAAGTGGGGCGGCGTGTGGACGCGCGACATCAGCTACAGCATCTTCCTGGCCTTCGCCTACCACGAACCCGAAGTGGCCAAGATCAGCCTGATGAAAAAAGTGAAACGCGGCCGCATCATCCAGGACACCGGCTCCGGCGGCGCCTGGCCTGTCTCCTCCGACCGCACCACCTGGGCGCTGGCCGCCTGGGAGATCTATAAAACCACCGGCGATATGGACTGGCTGCGGCAGGCCCACGACATCATCAGGAATACCCTCTCTGATGATTACAAGGTGCTGAAGTCTCCCACAACCGGCATGTACCGCGGCGAGTCCTCCTTCCTCGACTGGCGGGAGCAGACCTACCCGAAGTGGATGTCGAACATGGACATCTACGTGTCCGAAAACCTGGGCACCAACGTCGTCCACTACCGCGCCCACCTCATCCTGGCGGAAATGGCCAAAATACTGGACGAGCCGCATCAGGTGTATGCCGAAAGGGCGGAGGAAATCAGAAAAGCCATCAACGACTATCTGTGGATGGCCGACAAAGGCTACTACGGCCAGTACCTGTACGGGCGGCAGTACCTCAACCTGTCTCCGCGCTTCGAAGCGCTGGGCGAGGCGCTGGCCGTCCTGTTCGATGTGGCGGATGAGGAAAAGGCGCAGTCCATCATCGCCCGATCGCCGGTGACGGATTTTGGCGTCACGTGCATCTACCCGCAGATACCCGGCATCCCGCCCTATCACAACGACGGCATCTGGCCATTTGTACAATCCTACTGGAACCTGGCCGCCGCCAAAGCCGGCAACGAGCAGGTGCTCAACCACGGCCTGGCCGCCATCTACCGGGCCGGCGGCCTGTTCCTGACCAACTACGAGAACTTCGTGGCCGGCACCGGCGATTACCTGGGCACCGAGATCAACTCTCACCGCATGCTGTGGAGCATGGCGGGCAACCTGGCCATGGTACACCGGGTGTTCATGGGCATGTCGTTCGAGGCGGACGGGCTGCGGTTCAGCCCGGTAATCCCCGGTTCCTATCCGGGGACGAAAACCCTGTCCAACTTCCGGTACCGGGGCGCTACGCTGAACATTACCGTAGAAGGCTTCGGCAACCGGATCGGGTCCATCACGCTGGATGGCGAGCCGCTGAAAGATGCTTTCCTGCCCGCCGATGTCAGCGGCGAGCATGCTATTGTTATAAAAATGAACGGCCAGGCGTTTGACGGCGGCGCCATCAACCTGGTGGAGAACCGTTTCTCCCTGCCCACGCCGCAGTTGGAACTGGAAGGTGCTGTTTTACAGTGGGAAGCGATAGCTGGCGCTATGGAGTACCTCGTTTATAAGGATGGCGAAGTGTTGCAAAAAACCACTTCCACGCAGTTGGAAGTTCCTACTGATGAGGTTGCCGAATACAAAGTCAGCGCCCTGGACAGCAAGGGCTTCGAATCCTTCACCAGCGAGCCGCTGCGGGTGGCGCCGGAAACAGCGGTTAGGATTTTAGAGATCGAACAATTTACCGATGCTTCCAGCCTGCCGTATACCAATTATTCCGGGGCCGGCTTCGTGGAAATTTCCAACGAAAAGAACCGCTCCATCGAAATACTCCTGGACGTGCCGCAGGCCGGCGAATACCTCGTCGACTTCCGCTACGCCAACGGCAGCGGCCCCTGGAATACGGACAACAAATGCGCTGTGCGGGATTTATTCGTCAACAACGAACGCATCGGCACCCTGGTATTCCCGCAACGCGGCACGGACGAGTGGTCGGACTGGGGCTTTTCCAATGCGTATGTCGTCAGGCTGAACAAGGGCAGGAACACCCTCCGGCTTTCCTTCGAACCCTGGAATATCAATATGAACGTGGAGGTCAACCGGGCAATGGTGGATTATGTGAGGGTGGTGGGGCTGTGATTACGGCGGACGGCGGACGGCGGAACATCAAAAATCGGATTTCAAAAATCAAAAATCGCAAATGGGAAAGCCGGAGGTATTAATGAGTTTTGAGATGCGGTTATAAGGTGGAAGGGACCGGGTTTTGACTCGGTTGTTCTAGTTAGAGGGGATTAGGCGTTATTCCGGCCGCTCCGAAGAAAGCATCTCGCTATAAGGCAATCGTTCTGCAACAAATTCACGGATTTGTTGGTAATCCAACCAATGAAAGCGTTCCAGTTCTTTCAGGAGAGCAGTTGCCATGCCTGCGGCCGTGATCTCTTCTTGCGGCAGTACCAGCCAAAGAAAACTATCGCCATTATCTTCCCAAGCTTCCGTTTCTTTTTCTTTGGGGTGAGCCACGAAGGTGATGTGAATATTATCATATTGGCCTTTCATAACATTGAAAGGTTCTAGCAGAACTTGTTATATTTTGTTATGGCTTACTTTCCTATTGAATTTCATGTTATCTATCGTAAATTTTTGCCACTTCCTGGCGGAACAGTTAACCGCCTGGCTATGGGACGCTTTAAGTTCTCCGGCAATAAAGGGTATGCCCCCATTAAAATCGTTTCTGCCGAAGTTACAGTTGTCAAGTCAGAAACCAGTAATTCTATGTATTCAAAAGTACCATCAGGCAATTCTTTCACGACATCTTCCCAGCGTTTTACAGCGAAGAGCAAAACAAAAATACCTAAAAGCAAGAAGATAAAAAAGGCTGTATTGGGCTTATGAGTGGCAATCTGCATATTGATTAGGGTTTAGGTATGCGCAAGTTACTCAAAAAACATAATCATAACAATTCTTTTTCTTGCTTTTACCATTTATTTAATTACATAAAATATTTTTTATAACTGTCTTTCCTACAATCCTTTCTACCTCTCCTTCTCCAACAACCGCATCATCACCCTTGCCGAAGCCCTGCCCTTTTGCTCTATCGCCTCCGGCGGCGTATCGTCGCCGATCTCATAGGTCATGCCCACTGCTCCGAACTGGGTCAGGAACCAGCCCTTGGTGACAGGGGCGCCCACATTGGAAGGGCTTTCCTTAAACTCAAATTCCGGCAGTCCGGCCCGCAGTTCGGACAGCCAGCGGTCTTTGAAGCCGGGAAGGGACGGAGGCGTTTCGGTCTCGTCGTTGGTGTAAAAAACATCCTTATAAGTAGAGTGGAAGTCCAGGCCGATTAACACATCCGAATGGTTTCTGCCCGCCTCCCGTACGATCCTGTCGGCCACCTGCCGGGGTTCGGGCTGGCGGTAGTAGGCCCAGTCCCGGTTGAGGTCGACGCCGCCGGCGTTGTGGCGCCAGAAGCCGAGGTCGGCGCCGTCGGGATTGAGCAGGGGGAAAACCAGCACCCGGTACTGTTGGCGGAAGGCCCGGGCCGTTTCATCGTCCGCCAGGATTTCGTCCACGAAGAATTTCAGGGCTTCCCAGCCGGTCACCTCCGGCGGGTGTTGCCGGCAGAGCAATACGATGAGCGGCTTTTTCCGGGGTTTCCCTTCCCCGATGTCGAGCATCCAGAGCGCTCTGCCAAGCCTGCTCCGGCCGATGGTATCCCACTGCACCGCCGGGTGGAGGCTCTGCCTGGCGCACCATTGGCCTACCTGCCGGGCGCCGGCGGGCGCCTGCGCGGCCAGCCAGAGCGTGTCAGGGGAAAGGCGGAGCGCCAGCAGGGCGTCTTCTGTGTCGAGCATGGAGAACCGGCTGCTGTCCAGCGCCTCCCAGGTTTTGCCGTCCCGGCTGACCTTGGGGAAATAGCGGTGTCTGGCGTGGGTGTAATCCAGCACCAGGCGGATGTCCTGCTCCTGCTCCGCCCACAGGCGGAAAGCATACCAGGGACTGGGGTTGACTGGCGTATTCTCGGGCAGGATGGAGGCGCGGAAGGTGCTGTCGTCTTCCTGCCGGAAATCGTTGAGGCGGGCGGCAGGGAAGCGGTTGTCGGCAAAAACGCTGCCGGCCTGCCAGGTTTTCTGCTCCGGCATGGCCACTGGTTGGTCGGAAGTGTCTGCCGGCTTGGGGAAATCGTAGGGCGCGGCCTGCCAGGTGCGGCAGGCGGAGAGGGAGAGGAAGGCTAAAAAAAACAGGAGAAAGGAAGCGGGGGTATTTTCCCTTCTTTTATGATCGCTCGGAAGAGAGCGGGGAGGGCGATGTGCGATTTTTGATTTTTGATTCATACTGTTCAATAATTCAGCGTACCATAAGGCTTACGATCTTCCCGGATGCTACCAGTTGCCCATCCGCCCATAACACGAACACCCCCGCGCCCGCCGGCGCCGGGAAGGCTTCCCTTGAGGTAATCCGGTACTGCCCCAGGCGCTGCCCCAGCCAACTGTAGAGCGTCAGCCGGTAATCCGGTCCCTCCGGCAGGTTGAAGTGGATGATTCCACCGGGCTGCAGGTACCAAAGCGGGGACGCCGCCGCGGGCACTCCGGCAGCTACCGGGGTGCAGGCGAAGGCGTCCTCCAGTGCGTCGCGCATTTTCGCCCATTGTGTTTCGCCGGCCCGGAGCCTGGAAAATTCCTGTTCGATGTGGATAAAGTGGCCGTTGCCGCTGTCGGCGTTCTGGGTGCAGGGTTCGCTGCTGTCGTTGATGTAGCGGCCCTGAGTATTGGTGAAGGCCAGCAGGCGGTTCCAGCCGGGGTCGAGGTGACCGATCCGGAAGGTGAGCGCGGGGTCGGCATTGAGCAGGCCGTCACGGATGGCGGCGGCCAGGTCGGGAATGGGGACGTCCCGGCTGCCGTTGCTCATGATTACATGGGGGTCGCCGCTTTGCCGGGCAAATCCGTGCAGCTGGGAATTTGCCTTTTTTGCGCACGCCTGGCGATGGCACTCCGATTGGGTTTTCCCGGGCGTACCTTGGTATAGCTCCGGTGAAGATAGGTGAAATCTCGGAATGATGGGGTGATGGCTGTCACCGGAGCCGGAGTTACAAGGCCACTTCCGCCTTCACCGGACCGTATAACATCTGGTTCTTGTTCGGCATGCGATGGATCATGCGCACCACATCCATCCCTTTGACGACCCGGCCAAAGGCGGCGAAGCCCCTGCCGTCTCCGTGGCGGATGCCGCCTTCGTCCAACTCGGGATGGTCGCCGATACAGATGAAGAACTCGGAGCTGGCGCCCTGCTCGTTGCGGGTCATGGACAGGGTGCCGTCGAGGTGGCACAGGCCGGTGCGGGCGGTGCCTTCGTGCTCGATCGGCGGCAGGCGGAGCGGGTGTTGCACGAAGCCCAGCCCGCCCTGGATGATCTCGATGTTGGTCGCCGTTGCGCCCTGGTTGTCCAGGGTCACCGTCCGGTAGAAGTGGGCATCGGCGTAGCGCCCTTCCTGCACATAGCGCAGGAAATTGGCGCAGGTGACGGGTGCCTGCCCGGGGAAAAGCTCCAGCTTTATGGTGCCCAGGTGGGTGCGCAGGGTGACAACTGGGTTGTTGCCGGATCCGGAATGCCGGGATTTGCCGGCCAGGCGTTGGAATAAAGCTTTCATAGAGACAGGTTTTTGATGTTGGATTATCTGAACAATCATGATGTTGCGTACCTGGCGGCACGCCCTTCAATCTGGTCTTTCGGGCGCTACGGGCGTACCGTCCCGGCAGGGTGCTCACCGGTTTCCTCCGGCTGAAGCTGCGCCCACTTTTGAGGCAATGCCCATACGATCAGGATCAGGATGAGGCTCAGGGCAATATTGTACCAGCCAAAGGCCACTTCAGTCGGCAGCCCGTCGGTCCGGACGAAAACAGCCGGGTATGTTCCCTGTTCATCGTAAATGGCAAACCAGAAGAAGGAAAAATTATAAGCGAAATGTATCGCGATGGGAATAAACAGATTTCTGAATTTGACATAGCTGACCCCGAATAAAAAGCTGCCGATGAACAGGATAATTAATGGAAACCCGAAGTTGAAATGTACCAGGGCAAACAGCGCGGAGTTGAGGATCAGGACGGCCGGCATCGAACCGAGGATCGCGTGGTGCCGGTTCAGGAGCAAACCCCTGAAGATGATCTCTTCGCCAATCGCAACAGTGATGATACTCAGTACGCTGAGGGCCGTCAGGTTCAGAAGGGTAGATGGCCAGGCTCCGGCGGCCAGGGCGGCGACCTCCAGCCCTAAGGCCCCGGATCGGACCGCCAGAAAAACTGTAAATGCCATGCCAGAAAAAGTAGCCAGGAAAAACAGGAAAAACAGCTTCAGGTTGGACGGAAGGCGAGCCCGGAGGCTGGCCCGCACCTGGCAGGCCGTTTCTTCTCCCTTCTTGTATTCTATTTCCAGGATGATGATGGCGGCAACGAGCTGGCCGGCGGACTTCAGGATCCGGTCCAGGATATCGTTCCTGATGTTCATGAAATGGATCATTAACCACCAGAAGACGAACAGGATAAAATATAAGATTACTATGTACAGCGTATAGGCGGCGAGTTCCTTTGTTTTTTCCACTTTCGAAGGCATTTTCAATGAAGAAAGGGCAAGGGCCCGAAACGAACCCTTGCCGGTTGCTGATCGCGAGGTGCTTATCCAGCTGTTTCAGGATCAGGGATACCAGGAATCATAGCCGTTGAACAGGTCGCTGGAGTTGCCGCTGCATTCGCATCCGCCGTATTCTGCCATGGCAGCGCCGATCATATGCCCTATTGTGTACCAAAATCCGCCTCCACCGGTGAAGGTGGAAAGTTCGTCTTCGGCAAGCGGCCTAATGTGCTGAAGGTTAAATTGATCTTTCATGTTTTTAAGGTTTTAGTGATACAATCGGTTCGGTTACGGTTGGCTGTTGCAGGTCTGTTCACAGGTTTCGTGGAACCCGTCGTTGACCCCCATCAGGAAGTCTCCGATGATGGCTGCGCCTACGGCATAGGGCACCCAGCCCCAGCCACCGGAAATCTGGCTCATGTTTTCTGCCGACAATGCCTGAACGGAGTTTTGATCTTTGATCTTCATAGCTAATAAAGTTTTTATGGTTAAAAAATGTAGTGAATAGCCTTATTTTCAATTGACAATTCAAAGGTACGGCCCCGCACTCTACTATGGCTGGAGTTTTGTTAAAGTCGATTTTTTTTTTTCTGAATCAGGAAAAAAAAAGAGCCCCGGCAGGAAGGCGAGGCTCTGAATAAAGTGCGTGGAGAGGAACTTTGGGTTTAGTGGTTCATTGTTTCATTGTTTCACTGTTTCACGGGCTCACGGGCCCATGGTTCCCCTGGCCCATGAACCCATGAAACAATGAACCCATGAAACAGTGAACCCATATACCCCCCTCCTCCGATCCCTGCCGCTTCCCTTTCGCTAAGCGCGTTTTCCTCGAACCCGAACCGAAAGCGCACGGGGCGCAGGTAGAGGTAAGACTGCCGGTACCGGCAGTAGGCGATGGGGGCGCCCAGTTGTTTTAACTCTTTGAGCGTCTGGTAGAGTTTGCTCTCGGACATGCCCAGCTTTTTGGCGAACTGGACGGGGTTGCCGGTCCGCTTGTACTGGATCATCTGGTGAATGCGTTCTACGCGGTCTATTTTTTCCAGTAGGGACATGATTGCAGGTTTTAGAAAATGATAAGAGTGTGTTACAAAAAAGCGGGGTTACGGAAAGTCGTCAGACGACTGATAAAACCCGCGAATATGTCACGCACTCAAATGATAATTACGCCGGAGTGCCGGTTAGTTTGGTACGCACTGCCGGGGGGAACTGTTTTTCCCAAAGGCGATGGTAATGGCCCCGGCGTTGCAGCAGCGACTGGTGAGCGCCTTGTTCTTTGAGGCGGCCCTTCTCCAGGACGAGGATTTTATCGGCGTTCATGACCGTACTCAGCCGGTGGGCGATAATGACGATGGTCTTTCCCTTCTGTGCCAGCGCCTGGACGGCCCGCTGCACGTATTCTTCGGACACGGAGTCCAGAGAGGAGGTCGCTTCGTCGAGGATGAGGATTTCCGGGTCTCGGTACAGGGCGCGGGCCAGGGCCAGCCGTTGCCGTTGGCCGCCGGACAGGTTGGCGCCGTTCTCTCCCAGGTAGGTATTGAACTCTGCCGGCAGGCTGCGGATAAACTCCTCCAGCCCCAGTTGGCGGCATACCTCCATGACCCGGTACACGTCGGGCTGCAGTTCCCCAACTGCGATGTTTTCGATGACGTTGCCGGCAAAGAGGTCCAGCTTTTGGGGGACGACGCTGACCCACCGGCGGAGGCTCTCTTCGGTGAGGTGCCGGATGTCGAACCGGCCGATATGGATGCGGCCCTCACTGATGGGGTAAACTCTTTGAACCAGGGCGGCAAGAGTGGACTTGCCGGAGCCGCTCTCCCCCACGATGGCCGTTATTTTCCCCCGGGGAATGGCCAGGCTGAGGCCTTCAAAAACCTTCTTCCGCGACCCGTATCGGAAGTGCACCTCCTCGAAGCGGATATCTCCGATCATTTCCGGAAGCAACTCCATTTGCTGGCCCTGCTCTTCCAGCTCTATGTCGAAAACCTCAAACAGCCGGTCGGCGGCGATCAGGGCATTTTGTATGGCCTTGTTAAAATGGATGATCCCCTGCGAGGGGCCGGTAAAATAGCTGACCAGGGCATAGAAGGAAAGAAGCTCCCCCGGGGTGATCACCTTTTGGATGACGAAGCCGGAACCTGCCCACAGCAGGATGACGACGAAGAGCTTGCTCACAAACTCGGTGCTGTGCGCGGCAAAGACGGTGTTCAGGCCGGAGCGGTAGCTGCTGTTGAGCAGTGCGATGATGCGGGATTCCGTCTTCACCTTGGCGAAGGTTTCCAACCCGAAGAGCTTGATCGTTTTGATGGCGTTCAGCGATTCGACCAGTTGGCTCTCCAACTCGGCGGCCCGTTGCATCATGTGCCGCTCCCTCTTTTTGTTCAGGCCGTTGGCCACCAGGTAGATCAGCGTATAGAGCGGGATGATGGCGAAGAGGATCAGGCCCAGTTTCCAGTAATAGGTGAACATGAGCCCGAACGAGAAAACCAGGATGAAGATATTGACCAACAGGTTGATCACCACATCGTTGACGAAGGTGCGGATTTTGATCGCATCGTTTACCCGGGAAATGATCTCGCCGACCCGCATGGTGTCGAAGAACCGCTGCGGCAGCCGGAGCAGGTGTTTGTAATACCCCACCAGCAGAAGGGCGTCGATCTTCTGGCCGGTACGGATGGTGAACAGGTTTTTCAGCACGCCGATAAAAACCTGGAGGGCCAGCAACAGGAGCATGCCGGTGCTGAGCAGGTTCAGCAAGTTGAGGTTGCCCTCCACCAGGACAAAGTCCGTGATCTTTTGAATATATATCGAGGTGGATAACCCCAGCAGGGTGTACACTGCGGCACCGAACAGCGCCTGCGCCAGCACCGCTCTGTGCGGGCGGGCCAGTTCCCGGAAGCGTTTCCAGGCGGGCGTCTGCCGGTTGCCGGGCCGGAAGGTGTCGTTGGGCGCCAGGAGCAGCAGCACCCCGGTCCACATATCGCGAAAAGCCTCCATCGGCAGCCGGACGCGCCGCCCAATGGCGGGGTCCATAATGATTACGCTCCTTTTCCTCACCTGGTAAAGCACCACAAAATGATGCAACCCTCCATCGGCGATCACATGGGCAATGGCCGGCAGAGGGATTTTGTTCAAACAATCGATGTCGCCCCGTACCCCTTTGGCAGAGAACCCCAGCTTTTCAGTAGCCTCCAGCATGCCCAGCACGTTGGTGCCCTTCTGGTCGGTACTGGCCAGCTGCCGGATCCGGGAGAGGGGCAGCCGCAGGCCGTGGTAAGCCGATACGGAGGACAGGCAGGCCGCGCCGCAGTCGGTGATGTCGTGTTGTTTGATATTGGTTTTCATAATTGATGTTTTCTGATCCTGTCAATCTTGTCAAGCTTGTCAATCCTGTCTGTTTTAACTAAGGGTCGGAACAGCACCATTAATGGTCCTTATGCTCCTGTCGATCCTGTCTGCTTTGGCCCCTGTGCAGCCTTTGGCCTATCCGATCCTGGCCGGGGAGCTGTAAATCCTTATTGCAGTTTCGGGTTCAGCCAATTATCCGCCTTGTCGTACAGCAACTGGTACAGGGTACGCCGGGCGATGAAGAAACGGGCCGTCAGCGTCATGCCCTTTTTGAGTTTGCCCCGGTAGCCGTTTTTCAGTTGGAGGTGAGATTCCCGCAAAGAGCATTTGACGGCAAATACCGGCTGCTCCTGATAAAAGACAATGTCTTCCGAGACCTGGGCGACGGCGCCGCTCGCCAGCCCCCATTGGTTGTAGTTATAGGCATCTATCTGGAACTGCACCGGTATGCCTTCCCGGATCAAACCAATGTCTGCCGGAGAAATGTAGCTTTCGACAATCAACGTGTCGTCGGCGGAGAGGGTGGCGAGTGGCTGGTTGGGGGCGACGAAGTTGCCTGGCTGCAGCCCGGCGTACTGGGTCACCGTTCCGCTGATGGGCGCGGTGATGTAGTAATTCGCTTTTTCCTTCTCTGCCTTCTGTGCCCGGGCCTGCAGCTCCATGCTTTCTTTTTTGCGGCGTTCCAGTTCGAGCTGCCAGTTGCGCCGGTATTGTTCGTAGATAGATTGCAGGATGCGCTGCGCCAGGTTGGCCTCGAACTCGGCTTGTTCGAACTCCACTCTGGCGATGGCCCCGGCGGCGAAGAGTTGCTCGCTGCGTTTGAGGGCCCGGCTGGCGAAATCCACTTTGAGTTGTTGCTCCGCCACCTTCTGGTGGAACTCTATGTACTCCTGGTAGTAGAGGGACGTTTCCAGGGTTCTCAGCCCGGCCGAATCTACGGCAGACAACCGCTGCAGGTCCCGGATGCAGGCGCTGTTCAGGTCAAGCTGGGCGCTCAGGGCTGTAAGTTCTTCATCCAGTTTGCCCGCACTCAGGATCAACAGCGTGTCGCCCTTTACGACCTGGCGCCCTTCCCGGAGAAAGGAAGCTTCGACCTGCGCGTATACCGGGGCCGACAGCTCATTGTTTTTCTGCCTGGCCCGGATGACCGCCCGGCTCTGTTTGCTGATGTCAACCTCGATCATAGGCAGAGAAAGGAGCGCAGCAGCCAGGCTCAGCAATACGGCGGTATAGATCGCCTGGCTGCGAACGCTCTGGCGGGCGCAAAGGCCCTCCAGGCTTTCCCGGACGAAGTCGAAAGGAAAGATGTGGGTTTTCATAGCTTTAATGTGTATATGTGTAAAACCTAAAACCCGGCAAAGGGCACAAAAGGGAATCGCGGCCAACTGCCCCTGGAATCCGCTTCTCCGTTTCCCCTCTTCGCCAAAGGCTCTTCCGGGGAAAATTCACTCGTTCATCCACTCCGTAGACAAGCGACAGCTTTCAGCCTACCGGGTATCTGCCAGCTCTTCGATCAACTGATGGACCGCTTCGCTGTCCCAGTTGGCGCTGCCGTTGTGGCGGATCCAAAGGCCGGAGCCTTCGGCCAGCAAAGTGAGGGGTATCTTGCGGATCAGGCTGTCCGTCCGGGGCGTCCTGATCAGCCGGTATACCGGGAAGGAATAGCCTTTTTGCCGGACGAAGCTTTCGATCTGCTCTTCCTGGCCGCTGGTGGAGACGATGTAGAAGTCCGAATGGCCTTTCTGTGCCTGATAAAGCTTTTCAATGGCAGGCATTTCGGCAATGCAGGGGCGGCACCAGGTTGCCCAGAAGTTGATAAACGCCGGGCGTGCGGACGGGTTCAGGGTTATCGTGTCCGAACCAGGCACGCTGGCCACCTGTATCCCGGAGAAAGGGTTGCTGGTGGGGGTTTTGAGGATTTCGGGCGGTGGTTTTATTTTTGCATAATCATCGCTGGTTATCGCATGGCTTGCCAGGATCATCCCTATCAGGGATAAAAACACAAACAGGCCCGCCAGAATCAAAAGGAATTGCTTTACCATCATTCAGAGTTTTATCAGGTTATTAAAAAGAACGATCAAAAAATAAGGGGTTTTCAGGATGGGATATCGCCCGCAATCGATGGCCGCTGCCGGGGCTTTCAGCCCTTCGCACAGGAAACCGGGAAGGGCGAAGGCTTCTTCCACCAGGAAATATTCCCGGCTGAAGTGCCGGCGGAGGGCATCCTTCCGGAGGCTGGAACGGAAGAACGCCAGTTGTAATTCCCCTTCCCCGGAAGCGGAGGCCAGGGCCCGGCCGCAGCACGCTCCGCATCTGCTGTTTTCTGAGCGGCCTGGGCCCCGGGCAATTTCGATCCGGCAAATACCGTAATTGGCGCACTGGCGGCTCAGCATGCCAAACTCCACTTCTACCAGCAACCGGGAAGAGCCAGGAAGGGCTCTTTCCGGCAGGCAGGTGCTAATTTTCTGGGTCATTTCTTGTTTACTTGGTAAAATTTATAGATATTTATTCTCTTCAATTCAGAAATTCTGTTCTATCTGCGCAAGAAGTAATTTCCAACAAAGTACATACTCGTTGAGATCAGGCCGCTCCGGCGTAGCGGCTTGCTCCTGCGCGTAAGCTTAAGAACCAACCATTTTTCAGTGCTTCGTGAGCGTGCTGTTCAGGCACCAGTGGTGGGCAGTTGAAGGTTGTGGGTTGGCCGGCGTGGGATATGCCTTGTTTCGGCGTACGCCCCGCGATGGCCAGCCTGCATTGCCCTGGCGCTCTTCACAGGTCCAGGTCTTCTTGTATAATGCTGTTCAACCGCATTCCGCAAGGCGGGCGCAGCCCTGCCTGTGGTACATGATGAGTAGTTTCAGGATTCATGGTATCAGGCGTTTGGTTTTCGCAAATAGTTTTGATTTTATTCTACCCCAAATCTATTGCATTTATCCTTCAAAAACCAGGACAGTTGACAGCGCCAACTCACCGGCAATTTGAAAAATGTTTTCGCAAAAAAATTATTTAACATCTTGGAAGTCAATTTATTGTGGTGACTACAAGATGGGTAAAACGAAAACTTTGGTTGGATGAGAACGCTCCTGGAATTGATCCGCATCATCACAAAAAGCAAGGCCCGTCACCTCGAGGTGCTGGAAAAAGCGCCGGAAAACAACAGTATGGTCCTGCATTTTTATGAGGCCCTTTGCGACGGGAAAGTCAAAACGGATGAAGAAGCCCTGCAATTTCTGTACGGGCCCAATTACAAACACTCCAGCTACCGCAACCTGAAGTCCAGCCTGAAAAGGCGGCTGCTGAACAGCCTGCTATTCGTACACCTGGACGACCCCTCCCTGAACGAACAGGAGCGGGCTTATTACAACTGCCAGAAAGACTGGGCGGCGGTTAAGGTGCTGTTGCGTAAGGGCGCCCGTCATATTGCGGTAGAACTGGCGGAAAAGACCCTGAAACTGGCTTTGAAGTTCGACCTGACCGAAATCGTCGTCCAGGCCAGCCAGGTGCTGCGTTTTCATTATGGCACCCGCATTGGCGACCTGAAAAAAATGCAGGAATACGATGAACTGCATAAAAAGTATACGGAGGCCTGGCGGTTTGAATCGCTGGCCGAAGAGTATTATACCCTGATTATCGCCAATTTCATCAATGAACGGGCGGCCAAGGCCGTATCCAGCCGGCAGGCTCTGAAATACTTCGACCGGATAAAAGGAGCCATGACAGAATACCGGACGTATCGGCTCCTGTTCCTCGGCAACCTGCTCCGCATCATCGCCTACCGCTCCGTCAACGATTATGGGCGCACGGTGGAGAGCTGCGAACAGGCGATCCGCGCGTTCGAAGCCAAGGGTTACGAGGTGAAAACGCCTATATATACCTTCCTGCACCAGCAGATCCTGGCGCAGATCCAGCTAAAGCAGTTTGAGGAAGGCGACCGCACTGCCCGCAAGGCTGCCGGGCTTATTCCTGCCGGCACTGTCAACTGGTTTGTCAACATGGAGCTGCTGCTGATCCTTTCCCTCCACGCCCGGCGCTATCAGCGGGCCTGCGAAGTGTTCCTGGAAGCCGTCAGCCACCGGGGCTTCCGCAAACTGAGGGAGATTGATAAGGAGCAATGGCGCATCCACGAAGCGTACATCCACTTTTTGCTGGAAAACGGGAAAGCCGCCTCCGGGCAGGCAAACGGCCATCTGAGGAAGTTCCGCCTGGGTCGGTTCCTCAATGAAGTGCCGTTGTTTTCCAGGGATAAACAAGGCATGAATGTAGCGATCCTCATTATCCAGATCCTCTTCCTCATCGTTAAAAAGCAATACAAGGAAGCCATCGGCCGCATCGACTCCGTCAACAAGTACCGCGTGCGCTATTTGTACCGCGACAAGGCGCTCCGGCGAAGCAATTACTTCGTGAAAATGTTGATCCAGATTCCGCTTTGCGGTTTTCACAAAGCCGCCGTACTGCGCAAATCCGAGAAATATCACAAACAACTGAAAGCCATTCCGCTGGAAGTGGCCAACCAGACCCATGGTATCGAAATTATCCCTTATGAAGATTTGTGGGATTTCGTCCTGGAATCACTGGAACCCCGGTTTTATAAGCGACGTCGCTAAAGGACGGTGCCGGACGTACCACTTTTAAGTGGTGCGTATACCAACCTGGCGGAATAACCTACGGGCCACTTGAAAGTGGCCCGTCCGAACCGGACGTACCACTTTTAACCGGTGTTCGATAGGTAGGCCCCAACCCCGGCGGACGGTTGACGGTTGACGGCCGACGGCTGGCTGCGAAAACTGATCCAACGAAAGTTGGGGTCTACCTGTCGAACTTGGGTTAAGTGGTGCGTAAACCTAAATAATCACTTTACCGCTTAACATATTTTACTATGCAATCCACCAACCTCAAACCCGCCTACAAACGGAACTTACCCCACATCCAGCCCCTGGGTGCCACCTTCTTTGTCACTTTCCGTTTGAAAGGATCTGTACCCTGGGTTAAAATCCAGGAGCTTAGAATTGCCTATCGGGCCAGAGTGGCAGAATTTAAAGCCAAATACGGTAAATATGCCAATGAATACATTCAGGAAGAACGACAGCGATTTTTCCTGGTTTATGACAAACTGTTAGATCAAGTACTAACAGGCCCAACTTATCTGAAGCAACCAGAAATTGCTGCCGAAGTTGAAAAGCAACTGCACCGGTTTGACGGCGAACTCTATTCCTTGCTTGCCTATTGCATCATGCCTAATCATGTTCATATGCTGATCGATACCGGGGAGGAGTCGGAGGATATGTTTTTAGAAGAGGAACTGGAAAAACTGGAACACCATCAACTCCACCGGATCATGAACCGCATTAAAGGCGCTTCTGCCCGATATTGCAACCTTCTTCTGGGACATACCGGAAAGTTTTGGCAGCGGGAGAGCTTTGATCGGTTTATCCGGGACGAAAAACACCTGCATAATGTGATCTCCTATATCCTGGAAAATCCGGTGAAAGCGGGTTTAGTCAGGCACTGGGAGGAATGGCCGTTTTCGTACTGGAAGGTTTATGAAGAGTAATAACCGGACGTACCACTTTTAAGTGGTGCGTATACCAGCCTGGCAGAATAACCTACGGGCCACATGAAAGCGGCCCGTCCGAACCGGACGTACCACTTTTAAGTGGTGCGTATACCAACCTGGCGGAATAACCTACGGGCCACTTGAAAGTGGCCCGTCCGAAGGGTTCGTCCGGGAGCGCTTCCACCTCCGGTGGGTCCACAGCCAGGACTCCGGCCGGGCGCGGATGTCTTGTTCCAGGCGCCGGATATACAGCCCGGTGATCTGTTCTTCGGTGAGCGCCTCCGGGTTTTCTGCCAGCAGCTCGCTTTCGATGCGGTACTTCCCCCGGCGCAGCCGGTTGATGGCAATATAAACGACCGGGTATTTAAACCGTTTCGCCAGCCGCCCCGGGCCTGTAAATACCGCGGTATCCTGGTGGAGGAACTCCATCCAGTAAGTGTTCCGGGCGGAGGGCGTCTGGTCAGCTATGAAAGCGGTGGCCGTGCATTGGCCCCTGTTTTTCACCATCCCCCGGAAGGTGTTTTTCATCGTATACAAATGCATGCCCAGCCGGGTGCGCATGCGGTAAACCAGCTTCTCAAAATAGGGGTTGCTCAGCGGATGGTAGACCACGTAAAGGGTATGGATGGGCTCCAGGCTGAAGCGGGGGCCGGCCAGTTCCCAGTTGCCAATATGGCCCAGGACGATGACGATGCTCTGGTTTTCCGCTTTGTACTTTTGAAACAGGGAAGTGTCTTCAAACAGGATAAATTGCTTCAGCCCGGCCGCGGAAATGGTGAGGTTCTTAAGGCTCTCCAGCGTCAGGTCGCAGAATGACCGGTAAAACTTTCGGGAAATCTGCCGGATTTCCTCCTCTCCTTTTTCCGGGAAAGCGTTGCGGAGGTTGTTCCGGACAACTTCCCTCCGGTAACCGATCAGGTGGAAAACCAGGACAAACAAAAGGTCGGACAGCAGGTACAGCAACCGGAATGGCAGCAGCGAAACCAAATAAATAAAAGGGAGGGAGAGGTAATATAATATCGCGTTCATTTTCTGGTAATTAATCGCCGGATGTACCACTTTAAATAAGTGGTGTGAATATGGGCCAGGATGAATAAGTTGCGAGCCGCTTAAAAGTGGCCCGTCCGAGATTTACCAGGAGAAGAGGAACAGCGGCGGCAACAACAAAAGCATACAGGCGGCGATCAGGATCAGGAGCAGTGGCGTAAACCACCGGATCCAGATGTTGTAGGGCACCTTGGCCACAGCCAGTATGCCCATCGTCACACCGCTGGTCGGGATGATCATATTGATGAGGCCGTCTCCGAACTGGAAGGCCAGCACGGCCGTCTGCCGGCTTACCCCCAGCAGGTCGCTCAGCGGTGCCATGATGGGCATGGTGAGGGCTGCCTGCCCCGAGCCGGAGGGTACGAAGAAATTGAGGATGGTCTGGAAAACGAACATGATCTCTACCGTGATGGCCTGGGGAAGGCCCTCGGAGGCAGAGGCCAGGCTGTTGAGGATGGTGTCGATGATGCGGCCGTCTTCGGCAATGACGATCAGCCCCTTGGCCAGGCCGATGACCAGGGCGGCGGTGATCATATCTCCGGCGCCATCCTTAAAGGCCCTGACGGCCCCGTCCAGGTCGAGCTTGCCGACGATGGCGGCGGCGACGCCCATGGCGATGAACAGGGCGGAAATTTCATCGATGTACCAGTGCCAGTTGCTCACCCCCACGACGAGCAGGGCCAGGGCGGCGGCGAGGATAAACAACACGAGCTTGTGCCGGGTGGTGAACCCCTCGCCGGCATCCTCGTCGAGGTGCGAGATGTCCCGCTCCTCGTCGATCTCGTACATGGGGCTGATGGTTTTGTCTTTCTCCACCTTATTGGCATAACGCATGATGTAAACAATAGCGATGACTGTTACGATGGCCCAAACGATCAGCCGGTAGCCCATGCCGCTGGCCGGCGCCAGCTCGGCGATGCCCTGAGCCACCCCTATGGTGAAGGGGTTGATGAAAGCGCCGGCAAAACCCACCCCCGCGCCCACAAAGGAAATGGAGAGTCCCACAATGGAATCATAACCCAGGGCGAGGGCCAGCGGAATGGTGATCAGAACGAAGACCAACACTTCCTCGCACATGCCGAAGGTGGCGCCCGCCAGGGAAAACAGGATGATAATCAGGGGGATGATCCACTTTTTATAACCCGGGCGGCGCTCGCTCAGCTTGATGATATCGCGCAGGCCAGCATCCACTGCCCCGGTCCGGGTGAGGATATTGAACGCGCCGCCCACCAGAAACACGAAACCGATGATCTGTGCCGCCGAGATGAATCCCCGGATGGGGCCCATGAAAAAGTCGCCGATGCCCTGAGGCCGGGGTTCCACTTTGTGATAGGAGCCGGGAACAATGACTTCCCGCCCGGCCACCTGCGCCCGGTCGAATTCGCCGGCAGGGATGATCCAGGTAAGGATAACGAAAGCCAGCATGATGGCCATGATGATGACAATGCTGTCCGGGAATTTCCTGAAGAGCTTCATAGGCAGTGTTCGTCGTTGGTTTGCCCAAACATAGGGAGTTTTGGGGAAAAAGCGGGGAAGTAGATAGTAAAAGTGTGGAAGGCTTTAAAACCTCCACAGGCAACAATTGTCTCTATTTATGCTTATATTGTTGGAAAATCAGTTTTATGGCGTCAAGTGCTGAACCGAAAGCAAAAATCCATGACCCGATAAAGGATATCGCCGAACTGGGGCCGTTGATCCTGGATAAAGCCTTATCTATAACAGAATTTACTGCGCTTTCCGCCCGCTATCCGGACCTGCGGATGGAACGGGAAAAGAGTGGAAAAATAATTATTATGTCCCCTGTGAAATTTGGATCGGGTAACCGGGAATCTATTGCCAACTTTTTTCTTGTACGCTGGTGGTATCAAGACAAAATTGGAGAAACCTTCAGCGCTTCCACCGGCATAGCGCTGCCCGATGGCGCAGTCAAGAGCCCCGATTGCGGATGGATCAGCCCGGAACGCCTTTCCTCAGTATCCCGGGAGGAAAGAGAAGAATCCTTTTTGAGAGCCGTACCGGATTTCATTGTCGAAGTGCGCTCTCAGACCGACCGCCTGGCGAGGCTGAAAAAGAAAATGAAAAACACCTGGATCAAAAACGGCGTCCGCCTGGCCTGGCTGATCGACCCTTATGAAGAAAAAGCCTATATCTACCGCGCCGGTGGCGAGGTGGAAACCATAACGGGCTTTGAAGGCAAAAAACTTACAGGAGAAGCCATCATGCCCGGCATGGAACTGCCTCTGGAGGAGTTGCGGATCAAAAAATGACAGCGCCCATACTTCTTTTTTGCCACTGACGTGCCTGCCAAGCCTGCCTCTAGTGCTTCCGGCACCAGTACAGCGGTTAATCTTTCACAATCTTTCCAGCCAGTATCTTCCCCTCCATTTTCACTTCTAAAAAATACACTCCCGGCACCAGCCCCTGCAGGTGGAGTTCCCGGACAGCACCGGCTTCCCGCCGCAACACCTGTCCGTAGGCGTTGCGCAGTTCGACGCCATCTATCTTCTGGCCGGCAGGCCACTGCAGGAACAGCTCGCCGGAGGTTGGGTTGGGAAAGAGGATCAGTTTCTGGCCGGCAGGAATATCCTTCAAGTCGCTTAACACCGCCGCGCAGTCCGGCCCGGTGTCGAAAGCCCGCATCAACTCTCCGCCCTGCACGTACCAGTTCTGCCACCCGCCGCCGCTGCCGGTCTGCCAGTCAGTGAGGTCGAAAGTGCCCTCTCCGCCGGGGCGGCCAGGCAGAGCGTATACCTTGACGGCGCTGCGCCCCCGGTTCCAGGTGAGGGGAACGCCATTTTCCATCACTTCCGGCAGGAATTCATCCTGGCAGTTGGCCTGGAGGAAAAAGACGTAGTCTTCCTCGTATTCCGGATAGTCGCCGAAGGCACGGGCCAGGCCGAACTCGTCGATGGCCACGGCAGTGTATTCGTTGGCGGCAATGCCGAAAGAGCGCGTATTGTGTTCCTGCGCGATGCGGGCCAGCATGCCCACGTGGCGGCCGGGCCGCTCCCGCTGTTCGTAGTGGGTGTCGGTGACGAGGTATGCGGAATAGGGCACATCCAGGAAATCGTTGCATCCCAGAATCTCGTAATCCGGATGGTAGGGGTTGCCCAGGGCTTCGCCGGCATCCAGAGAGGAACCCGACGGCGTGTAATAACACTGCCCCAGGATGGCCATGCCCGCGCTCGTGCCGCCCACCGGAACTCCTTTTTCGTTGATCAGGTAGTTGATCGCTTCCTCGACGGGCGTGTCCTTCCAGTAGGCATAATAATCGTACTGGTCGCCGCCGGCGATGAACAGGCATTCCGCATCGCGGATGCGGTTGATCACGTAAGGGTTTTCCGCAGCTGCACCGGATTCGAAGCGGATGGTTTCCACAGAATTGACGCCGACGCCCAGTTCGCTGTAGAAATAGTCGTTGTATCCATCCGACCCGCTGGCGCGGATGACGACGACATCGCCGCCGCCGGCCCGGCCGAGCATCCACCGCATGGCCTGGTCATTGTCGCCGCCCCCGCCGGCCAGGACGATGCCGGGCAGGGTTGTGCCGGGGTTGATGTAGTCGGCCGTGTCGCCGACGATCCAGTTGGTGTAGCCCTGGCTGAGAACAGGAAGAGAGAGGATTTGCAGGAAGAAGATCGGCAGTAGAGCGTAATGGAAAGTCATTTCACATTTTTTTAAAAAGAAAAAACAAAACGGGAATCAAAGGCAGTCCCTCCCGCAGGAGGGAACTGCCGGCAAATAAAGGGGAATCTGCCAGTTAGTGCCTTACGATCATTTTCGCCGTGCCGATCTTCAGGTCAGTACGGACGGAAACGATATATGTTCCAGTAGATAAGTCATTAATGTCGATCAGGGCCTGTTGGTTTCCCGCCGGGAGGCGCCCCTGGGGCAGCCTCCGCAGGGTGCGGCCCATCATGTCCTGAATCAGCAATTCTGCCTCTGCGGCTTCCGGCAGTACGTAAGAAAGCTGAACCCGGCCCTGGCCGGCGGGGTTGGGCGTCAGTTTCATGGCAAAGCTCTGGTTGTCAACCTTGCGGGTGGCGGTGGTGACGATGCCGGATACGGTGATGTTGTCGATCCACAGGCCGTACCCATTGGTATTGGTCACGTTGCGGAAAGCGATGTGGATGGCCTGTCCGGCATAGTTGGACAGGTCGACGGTGACGTTCTGGAAGGTGTTGGGCACGCCCTGGGCGGAGGCGATGATCTCGCCGTTGTCGGCAAAGCTCTCCACAGTAGCGTCGCCGGTATTGATGAGTACCTGGTAGTCGTCGGGATAATCGCCGCTGGTCGTGGCCGAGGATACCTGGAAACTCAGCTCGGCGCCGGCGCCCAGCTCGAATTTGGGCAGGATCATCCAATCGTCGGACGGCCCCGTCTCATTGCCGTCCTCGTCGATATACCAGGAAATGCTCAGGGCGGCAAAGCCGTCGAATCGGGAGCTTTCCGAGGCGATCCAGGCCGTTTCCGCCCAGGGGGCGTCGTCTTCCAGCCAGGGGGTAAGCATGTCGACATTGTAGAGGATGAAGTCGGCCGGCATCTGGCCGTCTTCAAAATCGTAGGTAACACTTTGCTGAGCGGGCAGGAAGGCCGTATACAGCAACAAGGCCAACGCGAGTTGTACTGCTTTTCTCATGATGCAGAAAGGTTTTGGTTATAGAAAATGAATGAATCGTCGAAACTTCAGTCAAGCAGGGTGCTCAAGCTGTTTCCGAAGAAATGAAAAAAGAAAAACCAAGGCAGGCTAGCAGTCGAAAATAGGCTGGAGCCCCATCAGGCTGAGCTGCTTATGGGTGGGGACAGAGGGCCGGATGGCATTATGAAAATAAAAGTTTTCCATCGTTAAAGGGCCTGATGCAGGCGTAAGATTACAAAAAAAATCCCTTTTTGTCAAATCGGGCGGAGTGTAAAAAAAACGGCCAGATTTGGTATTTCAACGCAAAGTGCCTAATTTCGGTCTGATAAATTTCATCATTGCATGCAGATTCGAAGGTCCATAGTGCCTGCTACAACGACGGCCCTCCGCCTGGAGACGCCCAGCCTTCGCGGCCTGCAACCTATCTTTGACTGTTAGTCAATTCCGCTTCCTTCGGCTTTTCAGGGCTTGATTCGACTGACGGCATGCCCTTGTTCCTGTTGACGGCCGCTCTTTGCGAACCACAACCTGCTGCTCTGTCAAGCCCGCCCGGCCCGGGCCCTCTTTCAATTCCAACACGGTATAAATCTCATCACCAAAAAACAATTAGGTATGAAACATTGGCGAATACTTCTTATAGCCGTTGTTTGCCTGGGGTGGGCAAGCTCCGCCCCGGGGCAGCGAACCATCACCGGCACCGTCACCGACGCCGAGACCGGCGAGCCGCTCATCGGGGCGAATGTCCTGATCGTCGGCACCTCTTCCGGGACGGTCACGGATTTCGACGGGAATTACGAACTGGGCATTTCCGCAGAGACAAAGCAACTGGAGTTTTCCTACACCGGATACACTCCTAAGGCGGTAGACGTTGGCAACCAGAGCGTGATCGATGTGCAGCTCGCCGCCGGACAGGTACTGGATGAAGTGGTGGTGGTAGGCTATGGCACCCAGAAGAAAAAAGATGTTTCCAGCGCCATCGAATCCCTGAGCGCCGAAGATGTCAAAGACGTGCCGGCAGCCAGCTTCGAATCGGCCATCCAGGGCAAGGCCAGCGGGGTGAACATCAGCAGCCCCTCCGGTACGCCGGGCGGGGCCATCAACGTCAACATCCGCGGCATCACCTCCATCGGCGCCAGCAGCCAGCCGTTGTTCATCATCGACGGCATCCCGGTAGTCTCCCGCAACAACTCTGCCCTCAACCAGAACATACAGCCGGTCAACCCGCTGGCCGACCTCAACCCCAACGACATCGAGTCGATCACCATCCTGAAAGATGCCTCGGCGGCTTCCATCTATGGGTCCCGCGGCGCCAACGGCGTCATCCTGATCACCACCAAAAGGGGCACGCGCGAGCAGACGAAGGTGAACGTGGGCTATTATAAAGGCTTCTCCAACATCACCAACGTTCCCGAAATGATGGATGCCCGGGAGTTCGCCCGCTTTATGAACGTGGCGGCTGAAAATGACGGCGAAGGGCCCGGCTACTTCAACGAAGATTTCGGATTTGACCCCGACAGCCCCAATGCGGACGTGCAGACGACCGATGTTTACGACGCCATCTTCCGCACCGGCCAGATCGACAATGCCGACCTGAGCATCCAGGGCGGGAACGACAAGACCCAGTTTTACCTCAGCGGCAACTTCTTTAACCAGTCCGGCATACAGATCGGCCAGGAATTTCAGCGCCTCAGCAGCCGCCTCAACCTCGACCACCGCCTCAACGAGAAAATCAAGGTGGGCGCCAATTTCGCCGTCAACCGCTCCAACCACCGGCGTACCATCAACGAGAACGACGAATACGGCGTGGTCGTCAACGCCCAGGCCTGGGACCCCTCGGCGCCCATCTACGAGGATGACGGCAGCTACGCCAACCCCTTCAATTACAATACCTGGTGGCCGCTGGACAACCCGGTGCTGATCGCCCTGGAGTACAAGAACCGCTCCATCTCCTCCCGCCTGCAGAGTTCCCTGTTCGGGCAGTATGAGATCATCCCGGGCCTTACCTTCAAATCGGTATGGTCCGTCGACCTCAATACCCTCAACGAAGAATCGTACACCCCGACCTTCAGCAACAAGACGAGCATCGGGCAAGGCATCTTCGCCACCTGGGAGGAGTTGTCCTGGCAAACGGAGAATACCCTCGACTTCACCCGGGTGCTGGGCGACCACAGCTTTAACGTCATCGGAGGCTTCTCCGCCCAGGAGATCAAGGCCGTCTTCTCGGATATGGAGGGCGCCGGCTATTCCACCAACGAGACGCCCAGCATCGCGGCGGCGGCCAACATCGTTTTCGCTTCGTCCAACAAGCGCCGCTCCAGCCTGCTGTCCTACCTGGGCCGGTTCAACTACGGGTTCAGGGGCCGGTACCTGGCCACCTTCACCGTGAGGGCCGACGGCTCGTCGCGCTTCGGGGCTAACAACCGCTACGGATACTTCCCTTCCGGCTCGCTGGCCTGGGTCGTCAGCGAGGAACCCTTCATGGCCGGGCAGGGCCTGCTCAGCAACCTGAAGCTGCGCGGCAGCTATGGCATCACCGGCAACCAGGAGATCGGCGCCGACTGGGTCGGGACGTGGGGGCTGGACGCGCCCTACAACGGCCGCAGCGGCATCTCGCCGGCCCAGCTGGAAAATCCGGACCTGAGCTGGGAGCGGACCTCCCAACTCAACATCGGCCTTGACCTGGGGCTGCTGGACGGCCGCATCAGCCTGACAGCCGATTATTTTGAAAAGAATACCACCGACCTGCTGCTCAACGCCGATGTTTCCGGCCTGACCGGCTTCACTTCGGTTATCCAGAACGTCGGCGCGATCAGTAACACCGGTTTCGAGGTCAGCCTGAATACCCTGAACGTCAAAAGCCGGAACTTCTCCTGGTCGACTACCTTCAACCTGGCCCTGCTGGACAACCGGGTGGATTCGCTGTTCAACGACGGCGAAATCCTCGGCCGCAACCACATCCTTCAGGTTGGCGAATCGGTCAGCACGCTTTATATGATCCGGTTCCTGGGCGTCGACTCCGAGACGGGCAATGCCTTGTTTGAAGATATTAACGAAGACGGCGTGATCAACTTCGACGACCGCCAGATCGTGGGCAGTGCCATCCCCACCTACTTCGGAGGCTTTACCAACACCTTTGCCTGGAAAGGCGTCACCTTGTCCGCCTTCCTCCAGTTTTCCGGCGGCAACAAGATCTTCAACCAGAGCCGCCACGCTTATGAAAATTACGGCCAGCTCCGCAGCGGCCTGCCCTACGGCAACAACAGCCGCTACGTGCTGGAGAACTACTGGCGGGAACCGGGCCAGCAAACCGACGTGCCGCGCCCCTCGCTGAAGGAAGGGCAGATGGAGCGCTTCAGCACCCAGTTCCTGGAAGACGGCGATTTCATCCGCCTGAAGAACCTGCGCCTGGCCTACCAGTTCCCGGTGCCGGTGGTGGAAAAGATGCGCCTCCGCTCCCTGACGGTCTATGCCCAGGGCCAGAACCTGTTCACCATCACCGACTACCGCGGCTTCGACCCCGAGGTGTCGACCAATACCGCCAGCCAGGGCGCTCTCAATACCCAGCAGGGAGAAGATTTCGGAACCCTGGGGCAGGCCCGGACGATCTCGGTGGGGGT
>JAGFJD010000297.1 GCA_024102975.1 Phaeodactylibacter sp.
CGGCTGCGCCCTCTTCCGCTTCGGCATAACCACCGCGCACCTCCCTGATCGTTTTGCCGTCGACGATGACGGTCACTTCTTCGCGCACCTGGCCGCCGGCGCAGTCGATCAGGCGGCCGCAGTGGAGGTACCGGAGCTGGGCGAAGACAGCATGAGCAGCAAAAAGGAAAAGGAATACCGTCAGGAATTGCTGGCTGAGTTTCATGGTTGGAGTGTTTTGATCTTTAGCTCATGAAGGTAAGCAAATATAGCTTATAGGGGAAATCCGGGAAAATGGGCATCTTTCACTTGCTGAGGTTATCTTTATGCTCTGAAAAAACGGACTGCTATGAGCATCTTCACTGCCAACAAACTAAGAAGCGACGCCGTCAAAGTCGCCTGGATCACGTTGGGCTGGGTTTTCATTTCTGTTTTCCAGTTCTTCAACGTGTATGCTACCGTCCGGGGCCTGGATTGCAACCTGCCGGGCGCCGATGTTTCCTTATTTCTCAAGACCAGCATCCTGTCGGGCCTGATGGCGGGGATCCTGGGCGGCAGTACGGTGGTTTTTCTCTGGGAAGAATGGCTGCGGAACAAGACCTACGGCTGGGCCCTGCTCAATATCTTCGTTTCCTTTACCCTGCTGTATCTCTTCATCTCTGTAGTTACCGGCCTTTTCCTGCACAGCGCTGAACGGGGCCTTCCTTTCACCGCGCCGGAGGTGTGGGCCAGGGAAATCGATCACCTCTTCAGCCTGAACGGCCTGCAGAACTACCTCTTCTGGCTGTTCGTCGTCGTAGGCACCCTGATCATCCTGCAGGTCAACGACAAATACGGCCCCGGCACCTTTGTCGCCTTCCTGATGGGCAAATACTTCCAGCCCAAGCGGGAAGAACGCATCTTCATGTTCCTCGACCTGCGCTCCTCCACTACCATCGCCGAACAACTGGGCGAAGTGCAGTATTTCAACTTCCTCAGGGATGTTTTTCAGCACGCCACCCCCAGCATCCTGTACGCCAAGGGGGAAATCTACCAGTACGTGGGCGACGAGATCGTCATCAGCTGGAAGATGAAGAACGGCATGGAGAACGCTAACTGCGTACGCTGCTTCTTCGATATTCAACTGGAACTGCGCCGCCGAACGGCCTACTATCAGGAAACCTACGGCGTCACGCCCGAATTTAAGGCCGGCCTGCACTACGGCCACGTCATGGCCGGGGAGGTGGGCGTGGTAAAAAGGGACATTGCCTTCTCCGGCGACGTGCTCAACACCGCCGCCCGCATTCAATCCAAATGCAACGAGTTGGGCGTCAACATCCTGCTCTCCAAATTTTTGCTGGACAAGTTATCGCTTCCTCCCCATTCCTTCGAGCCGAAAAAGATTGGGGATATGTTGTTGCGGGGGAAGCAGGAGACGGTGGTGTTGTATACGGTTTGACTGCAATTCTTCCCGAATGGACGTGCAAAGCATGGCATAATTTAACGTCAGTTCGGGATTAACGGATTTGAAAATCAATATTGCCTGCCTTCGGGCACCGGGCATCCGGCGCGCGCCGCTAAACTTTTTTTGAAAAAACACCCTCTCCCGAAATCCGCTCGCTCAGATCACTCCGTAACTAGAGATGTAAACACGTATTTCTTTTTATTAAACCACAATTTGATATGAAAAAGAAGAATTTGCTCCTGACTGCCCTGTCGCTGCTGGCCACCGCTGCCGGCGTCGTTTGGGCAGCCGACCACATCGATGCCCCCGCTATAACCTCTACGACTTCGGACATTACCGACTACTACGCTTTCCAAAGTCCCGAAAACGCGGAAAACATGGTATTCGTCGCCAACCTGCAGGGCCTGCTCGACCCGGCAGCCACCGCTGCCGCCCGGTTCGACGAACAGGTAATGGTCGAATTCAACATCGACAATACCGGCGACGCCGTGGAAGACCTCGTCATCCAGGCTGTTTTCCAGGACGGAAAAGTGCAGGTTTTCGGCCCGGCCACCCCGTCCGAAACCGGCTTGATAAGCCAGGTCGAATCTGAAGGCGGCGTACTAGAAGCCGAGATTACTTCCTATGGCGAGTCTGCCATCATCGGCAGCGGCAAAGGCATGAAAGTGTTTGCCGGCCCGCGCGACGACCCGTTCTTTTTTGACTTTGCACAGTACAGCGAGATCATCGCCGGCAATGCCACCGGCTTCAACGATCCCGGCGCCGATACCTTTGCCGGAACCAACGTCCTCTCCGTCGTCATCGAAGTGCCCAAATCCATGCTCGGTTCCGCCGCCTCCCTTAACACCTGGGTGGAATCCAAAAGAAAAATCTAAATCCGTCGCCACAGCGAGGGCAAACCCCTTCGTTTCACCCCCTTTTTCCGGAGGAAATGGCGCTTCCCCGGCTGGAACAGCCTTGCCTGAACCAAGGCAATATGCCGGGAAATCGCCTTCCTGCGGAAATCCGGCAAACTTTTTCAATCACTTTAGAAAACTAATTTCAACCATGAAAAGCATAGTAAAAACAGGTTTTCTGGCCTTAGTAGCCCTGGCCATTTCCTTCACCTCCTGCAACGAAGACGACGCCATGACGCCTGCCGACGACAGCCGCTACATGCAGGAGGACCAGATGGGCCGCCCGGCGATCAACACCGTCTTCGTCGATGCCGCCGAAAAGGATAAATTCAACACCACCACGCCTTCGCAGCAGGGCCCCGCCTTTGCCGACAAGTTCCGCAGCAAGCTCCTCGCGCTGAACCCCGGTTATACCAACAATGCCTTGGGGCTGGACGCCGAAACCTTCACCGGCATCCTGGCAACGGATGTGCTGACCGTATCCACCGAAGGAAAAACCACCTTCTTCGACGGTGCCAATGTACTTACCGGCCGCGCCCTGGCCGACGATGTCATTTCGGTCGAGCTGCTGCTCATTTTCGGCGGGCCGGAAGGTACCGCCAATCCCGGCCTGACGGACGACAACGTCGACGCCAACGACAAGGCGTTCCTGAATGTGTTCCCGTATCTGGCAACGCCGCATTAATTTATTACAGTATGTTATTGGTTATTGGAAGCCGACAGCGCAATGCCGCCTGGCTTCCAATCATATCTCCATTTAATAGCACAGCAATCCCAGATAATCCTCCACCATGAAAAATACAGTTTTCATCCTTGTATCCGCCCTGATAATAATGGCCTCAGTTTTTATCGCCCCCCAATATCAGGTGGCTCATAAAACAGACTACGAGCACTACCTGTCGCCGGATCACCTCCGGAAAAGCCGGCAGGAACTGGCCTCCCGGATTGCGTTCTGGGAACAAAAACTCCAGGCCGCTCCCGGCAATTTTGTGTACCAGGAAAAGCTGGCCGGGCTGTACGCTTCCGGTTTCAAGTTGTCCGGCGACATCAACCAGTTGCACCGCTCCGACAGCCTGCTGCGGGCCATCAACAACCGCCTGCCCGGCCGGGTGGGCGTCCTGCAATCCCTGGCGGCCAACGCCATCACCCGACACGCCTTCCGGGAAGCGGAAGGGTACATCCGGGAAGCATACGGCATCGGAGAGAACCGATTCTCTTCTTCCCTCATGCTGGCGGACGTGGCGCTGGAGAGAGGCAACCGGCTGGAGGCAACCTTGTTGCTCGACGGCATCGCCCCCGGCACCCGTTTCGACTACCTGATCAGGGAAGCAAAGCTGCACGACCAGTCGGATGATCTCGATAAGGCGGTGCGCAGTATGGAAAAGGCGGCCGCCCTGGCAAAAACTTCCGGCTCTCCTCCGACCATAAACTGGGCTTTGTCCAACCTGGGAGATATGTACGGCCACCAGGGTAGGATAAAAAAGTCATACACCACCTACCTGGAAGCGCTGCGCTACAACCGCTCGGACCTGCACAGCCTGAAGGGGATCGCCTGGATCGCCTTCTCCCACGACAGAAATCCGGAAGAGGCCAAGCGGATCGTCAGCTTCCTGCAATCCATCCATCTGGTGCCCGATTACCATTTGCTCCTGGCGGAGATCGCCGCCTATGAAAAGGATGCCGCCGCAGAGGAGCAGCACAAAGAATGGTTCATGCGGGAAGCTTCCAGGCCGGCATACGGCAATATGTATAAAAGCTACATATGCCACATCAAAAGCGAACGGGAAGAGGCAAGGGAAGCCCTGGAAATAGCCAGGGAAGAGGTTCGCGAACGCCCCCACCCCATGTCGTATCACCTGCTTGCCTGGGCGGCCTACCGCAGCGGATACTCGGCGCAGGCGCTGGAAATCCTCGAACGGCACGTCATCGGGCAGACCGGCGAGCCGGAAGCATTGTACCACGCCGGCGTCATCCTCAAAGAAACCGGCAGGAAAGAGGCTGCCAGGGTACATTTTCAAGCCGCGCAGGAAGCTTCTTTTGAGTTGGGGCCGGTGACGGCGGCGGCAATCGGGAAGCACCTGGAGCAGTTGTAGGATTTTGAAACCGGCCGGGAATATCTGATGCGGAGAAAAACCCGGGATTGCCAATCAGGCATAAGTTTCTTACATTGGCCGGCGAACAACCGGACAAATGATGAAGTACAGAATACTTTTCCTGGCCTTCTGCCTCTTCGCCGCCTGCAGCAGCCCCCAGGATGCGCTCGACAACCAGGACTACGACAAGGCCTTCAAGCTGGCCCTGGCGGGCCTCAACAAGGGCAAGGACGAAAAAGCCAACCGCACTATCCTCCAACAATCCCTGGAACGGATCATCGAACAGCAGGCTGCCGTCCGCCAGCGCCTGTCCGGCGCCGGTTCGCCGGAAAGCTGGGAAGAAGGGCTAAACCTGATCTACGGCCTGCAGGGTAAGGTCAAGGAAGCCCGCGCCTTCCTGCCCGGCGCCTTCGAAAGGGAAGCCCAAGCCCTGCCGCAACAGGCCCGATGGTTCCGGACACGCCTGTACAATCATTATTTCCAGGAGGGGCAGGACAACCTGGCCCGCTCCGACTCCACCGGGCAGAAAGCTTATGCCCAATGGGCCTACGGCGATTTTTCCAAAGCCCGGGAGTACGACGAGGCGCCTTCTGCCAGGCTCGATTCCCTCATCCGCACAGCCTACGACCAAGGAATCGTTTATTACCAGGTGGATATCGATGCCCCGTTCAACCCTTACACCTGGGAGATCAACCGGATTTTCAGCGAACTGGAAGACATGAGCGGCGGCTTCCTTCGCGTATCGGTTGATAAACCGTTTAAAAACCCGGACTGCGCCATCGAAATCCGCCTCGGCCCCATTGAAATCGATATCGATGAGGAGCTGGGCGAAGAAGACTTTAACAAAGAGGTGGTCCTGGAATATAAAACCGTAACCGATTCCGCCGGCAATGAATCCAAAGTGCCGGTATATGGCACGGCCGAGGGCGCCGTCACCACCATCATCAAAACCAAAACCGTGGCCTGGGAAGCTGCCGTCGACATCGAGGCCCGAACGCCCGACTGCGAACTGTCCGGCGGCAGCTTCGAAGCCTCCACGGCGGCCACCATCCGGGAGATTCACATCTCGGGCGACGAACGCGCCATCCCGGAACATTACCTCAATGCCCCCCCGGAGGAATTCACAGAGGAGGACGATATGGCCGAACAGGTCCTCAGGGACTTATACGAGCAGGTGATCCGGGCTTACTTTTAGTACCTCGCATAGCTCACTTCCGTCAGGAAAAGCCCTTGTGGCGGGATGCTCCAGCTCTTTTTGAGGCGTTCCTGCCGGTCGAGGGCGTGGCGCACTTCCTCTATCTTCGTCTTGCCGGTTCCCACATTGAGGCACATGCCGACGATAAGGCGCACCATGCCCCGGAGGAAGCGGTCGGAGGCGATGAAGAATACCATTTTGCCTTCCCGGGGCGAACCCTCCCATTCGGCGCGGCGCAGGTCGCAGCGCATCGTTTTAACATCCGTATCGGCCTTGCAGAAGGGGAAGAACTCCCTGTAGCCGAGCAAGAGGCGGGCGGCCTCCTGCATTTTTGCCGGGTCGGGCAGTTGAGCGAACGGGTAAAGATAGCTCGTTTCCTGGCCGAAGGGGTTTTTGACAAAGCTGATGTGGTATTCATAAGCCCGGTGAACGGCGCCGAACCGGGCGTGTGCTTCCGGCGCCACTTCGAAGATGCGGTAGATGGCGATATCGGGAGGCAGGAACTTGTTGATGCGGCGGGGAAAGGCTTTGGGGAATTGCCCGTCGAAGTCGAAGTGCATGAAGTACTGCCGGGCATGTACGCCGGTGTCGGTCCGGCCACAGCCCACCACTTCTATCCCTGTGCCCAGGATGGTGGAGAAGGCTGTTTCCAGTTGTTCCTGCACGCTGATTCTGTGGGGCTGTTTTTGCCAGCCGTGGTATTGGGTGCCATTGTAGGCCAGTTCGGCAAAATATCGCATAGTTTTACAATTGTCGGGCCGCCGGCCGGAACGTGGGCTGGGCGGCGGCCCGACAATTATAAAAAAAACGCCCCGGAATTGCTCCGTGGGCGCTCTTTTGTTTTCGTTGTGGAGAAAGAATTCAACCAATCACCGCATTGTCTTTGGCCAGGTGGCCGGCATACATCAGGGCGGCGCCTGCCAGCATGAGGTCTTTCAGAAAGTTGGCGGCATCACCCTGCATAGCGGCATTGAGGTGGACAAGGAAGGCTGTAAGGAGCAGAAAAACAGCCAGGAGCACTGCCGCCAGCTTATCCATTTTGCCGATCAGCAGGCTCACCGCACCGGCGATCAGTGCGGCGCCTGTCAGGTAGACCAAAATGGGGCTCCCGAAGGCGATGCCTTTCATGGCTTCTGCATTCATAAAGTGGAAAATGCCAAAGACCGCGAACGGGATCGCATACAAGTACTTGCCAATGTTTAATACTGCGTTCATAACAGGAGGATTTTAGTTGGTTTTATTGTTTGTTCAAACATTGAATGTATATACAAGATAAGAACTCTGGAGCAATTACCTATACTTATTCAGGTTATTTTTTGGCAGAGGGCATTTTTCACAGTAAAATCGAAGGAAATACGCTTAAAAAAAGAAAGGGAATTTGGAGAATGGCATGTGAAAGGAGTGCTGGCGGGGCAGCGCGGCGGCGGGCCTGTGTGTTGCCGAAAGCTTGTTTCCGAAAGCCGTCAGGGCTGCCTGTACGCCGCAAAAAGAGAGCCGCTGCCGGGGTGTTTCCCGGCAGCGGCTCTCTTTTTGCGGCGAAAAAAAATCAGGCGGCGCGGAGTTGTTTGCTGAGTTTGCTGTGGCCCAGTTTTTCCTCTGCATAGGCGCGGCTGATCTCGAAGTGCTTAACGTCCTGCGAAGACGGCAGGTCGAACATGGCGTCGGTCATGATGGCTTCGCAGATGCTGCGCAGGCCCCGGGCGCCGAGTTTGAAATCGAGCGCCTTTTCGGCGATGTACTCGATGGCGTCCTGGGTGAATTCCAGCTTGATGCCTTCCAGTTCGAACAGTTTTTTATATTGTTTCACCAGGGCGTTGCGCGGCTCCACGAGGATGCGTTTGAGCGCGTCAAGGTCGAGCGGTTCCAGGAAGGCCAGCACGGGCAGGCGGCCGATCAGTTCGGGAATGAGGCCGTAGCTCTTCAGGTCCTGGTGGTTGATATACTGCAGCAGGTTGTCGCGGTCGATCGCCAGGGCCTCGTCCGACCTGAAGCCGATCACCTGGGTATTGACCCGGCGGGCGATGATCTTTTCGATGCCGTCAAAAGCGCCGCCGCAGATGAACAGGATATTGCTGGTATTGATCTTGACGAGTTTCTGCTCCGGGTGCTTGCGGCCACCCTGGGGCGGGACGTTGACGTCGGTACCTTCCAGCATTTTGAGCATGGCCTGTTGCACGCCCTCTCCGGAAACATCGCGGGTAATGGAGGGGTTGTCGCTCTTCCGGGAGATTTTATCGATCTCGTCGATGTAGACGATGCCCCTTTCTGCCGCAGCCACGTCGTAGTCACAAACCTGAAGCAGCCGGCTGAGGATGCTCTCTACATCTTCGCCCACATAACCCGCTTCGGTAAAGACGGTAGCGTCGACGATAGAAAAGGGGACGTTGAGGAATTTAGCGATCGTTTTGGCCAGCAGGGTCTTGCCGGTGCCCGTCTGGCCGACGAATACGATATTGGATTTTTCGATCTCCACCTCTTCGTGGCGGGGCTGCCGCAGGCGTTTGTAGTGGTTGTAGACGGCAACGGAGAGGAACTTCTTGGCGTCGTCCTGCCCGATGACGTACTGGTCGAGGTGGTTTTTGATCTCTTTGGGCGTGATCTTGTCCGGGATGAGAAAGTCTTTTTTCCCTTCTTCTTTCTTTTTGCCGCCGTAGAGTTCCTCTTCGATGATCTCTCCTGCCTGTTCCACGCAGACCTCACAGATATGCCCGTCAATGCCGGCGATCAGGATGAGCGCCTCGGACTTGTCCCGGCCACAAAAAGAACAGCGATAACTTTGTTTGCTGCGTCGCATCATACGCGTTTTACTTAAATCGAAAATCCGGGCCTCTGTGGTTTAGCGTAGAGGCCCGGACCTTCTGAAATCTTTATTCTTCTTTCTTCGGATTGTTCCGGTCGAGCACTTCGTCGATCAGGCCGTACTCCTTGGCCTGGGCGGCGGTCATCCAGTTGTCGCGGTCGCAGTCCTCTTCGATCTTGTCATAAGGCTGGCCGGTATGGGCAGCAAGGATATCGTAGAGCTGCTTCTGCATATCCTTGATCAGCCGGTAGGAAATCTCCATATCCGTGACCTGTCCCTGCATGCCGCCCAGCGGCTGGTGGATCATCACCCGGCTGTGGTAGAGGCAGGTGCGTTTGCCCTTGGTGCCTGCGGTGAGCAGGACGGCGCCCATGGAGGCGGCCAGGCCGGTGCAGATGGTATTGACATCGGGCGCCACGTACTGCATCGTATCATAGATACCGAGGCCGGCGATCACGGAGCCGCCGGGGCTGTTGATAAACATCTGCACGTCGCGTTTGGGGTCATCGGATTCCAGGAACAGCAGCTGCGCCTGGATGACATTGGCCACATAATCATTCACGGGGACGCCCAGGAAAATGATGCGGTCCATAATCAGGCGGGAGAATACGTCCATCGGGAAGACGTTCTTGATCCTTTCATCAATGATAGCGGTAGTGAATCCCTGGACATTGGGAGCAAAGGCCGGGGTCGTCGAGTCGATGTATTTTTCGAGATGCATGCTACTCATCCCGAGGTGCCTGGTAGCATACTTCATGAATTCATCTTTGTGGAACATGCGGTTTTTGCTTTTGTAAGGTTATGATTGCCAGTTCTGGCCCATTGTTAAATAATCAATTGTATAACAAATCGGCTGCTGGGCGGTTGAATGGGGCCAAATTTTTATTCCTCTTCTTCTTCGGCCGGAGAGGCTGCCGAATCTTCCCGGGCTTTGGACACGATCTCCTCGAATGCTTCCCGGCTCACTTTTTTGACGTTGATGCCGACCTCTGCCGCCAGCGCTTCGTAGAGTTTGTCGGAAAGGACCTCTTCGAAGGCCTGCTCTACCTGTTTCTCGTCTTCCATGAGGCGGGCGGCTGTACTGTCGATGATGTGTTCCATGCCCGGCGCCACGCCGCCAAAGTAACCACGAATCCGGTTCTTTAAGGTTTCGAGCACTTCCTCGCTACGCACCTCGATATCAAACCTTTTGACCAGCTTGCTGCGGATCAGCGACCACTGCAGGTTTTTGGCGAAGGCGCCGTATTCCTTTTCGATGATCTCGTCGGTAAGGTTCTCGTTGTTGCTTTTCATCCACCGCTTGAGGAAACTTTCGGGCAGGCTCAGTTCATTGAGTTCCATGATCCTTTCCTGCATATCCCGGAAAAGCAGGGCTTCCGACTGTCCGCTGTAGAACTTTTCGATCTGCTCCCGGATTTTGTCGCGGGCTTCCTGTTCGCTGCTGACTTCATCCTCACCGAAGAACTTGTCGAAGAATTCCTGATCCAGTTCCGCCGGCACGATGCGGCTGACCTCCACTACTTCAGCTTCGTACTCCCTGCCGGCCTCCCGCTCATCGTCATCGCCGAGGTTGAGGAAATATTTCCGCACGTATTTTTCGTCTTTGCCCTCTTCCAGTTCGAAGAGGTCCAGGCGGAAGGTATCGCCTTTTTTGCCGCTCAGCAATTGCTGTTTGGCTTCTTCGTTGGTAATGGCGCTGACCAGAACGCTGAATTCCGACTCTATCCCCTCTTCTTTAGGCGCCGCTCCATCCATTTCCCGGGCAGACAGCTTGACCATGTCATTTTCCCGGATATCGTCTTCGACGAACCGGCGTTCGCCGTGGCGTTTGCGCGCCGCTTCCAGCTCCTCGTCGATCATTTCCTCACTGACTTCAACTTCCGTTTTTTCAAAGGATGTTTCCGGGCTCACGCCCTGCACTTCGAACTCCGGGGCCAGGCCCAGGTCAAATTTGAAGGTATAATTGTGCAGGTCCTTCAGCTCGAAGTCGACGGGCTCCTGATCTTCGGAAGGAAGAGGCTGCCCCAAAATCCGGAGGTCTCCACCGGAGAGATACCCCGACAGCTCCTTTTGCAGCATCTCATTGATCACCTCAGCGAGCACGGATTTGCCGTACATCTTTTTAATGACGCTGATCGGCGTTTTCCCTTTGCGAAACCCTCTCATGTGGGCCTGCTTCTGATATTTGCTGAGTTCGGACCTGAACTTCGGTTCGTATTCTTCCTTTTCAAGGGTCACCGTCAGAACGGCGTTCAAATTGTCAATATCTTCTCTGACAACTTTTGGCATGGCGATATGCTTGTTATGGTTATCTATTTTCAAGAAGCCTTCCGGTTTCCAGGTACAAAAAAGGCTGCGCGAAGCAGCCTTTGTTTCAGTGCGGGTGGAGGGACTTCCCGCCAAAGTTGCGTGACGGCCCAATGTGCCTGCTCCACTAAGGCGGGATAAACTTCCTCCGGGAGCCGAAGCCTTGGCGAAGGCTACGCGCCCCTCCACCCTCCTACCATTTCAGTGCGGGTGGAGGGACTCGAACCCCCACGCCTTGCGGCACTAGATCCTAAGTCTAGCGCGTCTACCAGTTCCGCCACACCCGCTATTGGTAAAAAGGGATAAGAAATACGGGCTCGTCGTAACGTTAAGGGCTGATTATCAGTACGATCGGGGCCACTTCACCCTGGCTTTTCCAAAGGCGGGACAAATATAGCATGTTTTCGGGGAAAAAGTCCAGTCTTCATTGAATTTATTAGCTGAGCGCCTTTACCCGGATGCCGGAAAAACCAGGCACCAACTCCGGAGTCAGAGAAGGCATCCTCTGCATCATTTCTTCCTGAAAAAAAGTTGCTTTTCCTGCAACCCTATGTCGGAAAGATTGTTATTTTTGCAAAAATGATAGTTTTACTATCACATTAGAAAGAATAGCTAACCATTTAAAGTGTCATGCTATGTCACAGCTCGAATTCACCAATGCTTTTTCGCAGTTTGAATCCCTGTTGTTTTCTTTTGCCTGCCATCTGACCAAAAACGAAGATGACGCTCAGGACCTGCTGCAGGAAACGGCCTACAAAGCTTTCAAATATCGCAGCATGTATCAGCCCCATACCAACCTGCGGGCCTGGCTGATGACCATTATGCGCAATACGTTCATCAACAACTACCGGCAGAAAAAACGCCGGCAGGTACTCAACGACAAAACGCCCAACAACTATTTTTTGAATTCGGGCGGGCGCACCGTGCAAAACCTGGGAGAAGCGGAAGTGACCCTCAGGGAAGTCGCCACGCTGATCGATTCTCTGGAGGACTGGATGAAAATTCCTTTCCTGATGCACTATCAGGGATTCAAATACGACGAGATCGCTACGGAACTGGATATTCCGCTGGGCACGGTGAAGAGCAGGATTTTCTTCGCCCGGAGAAAGCTGCAGGAATACCTTCGGGCAATGTACCAGTCCAATAGCGTGGCCGAGTTTTTGAATTAGTGCTCTGTAACATAAGTTTGATCGAAGAATTTCGAGTCTGTTTTGGTGCTGGGCAAGGCGCGCATGACGCCCATGCCGGAGCTACGTAAGGAGTGTGCCCCGCACACTGCCTGCCCCGTAAACAAAGTGCCGGGGCAGTGTCGGGGACGGCCAGCGCCAAAAGAGGCCAAAATTGTCTACATGGACTTATGTTGCAGAGTTTTAGGCCCGATTTCCCGGAATCCATTGTTTAATCCCTCATTTTTTAATTTTTTTTCATGTCTATTCTGGCGATTGAACTCAGCATTAACGAGAAATTATTTTTGCGCAATCCACAGCGGACAGCCCTGGGCCGCAAGATACTGCGCAACAGTGTAATGATGATCGATGAACTGGGTATCGAACAATTCAACTTCCGCCGCCTGGCCGGCCGCATCAATTCTACGGAAGCTTCTGTTTACCGGTATTTCGAGAACAAACAACTCCTGCTGGTGTATCTGGTCAACTGGTACTGGGAATGGATGAATTTCCGGATCGATATGCGGACAACCCACATCGGGGACCCGCGGGAAAAACTTAAAGTAGCCATCAGCTGTATTGTGGATACGGCAAAGCGGGACGCCAAGATCACTTTCATTGACGAGGACGTGCTTCACCGCATCGTCGTAGCCGAAGGGACGAAGGCCTACCACAACAAGGAGGTGGATGCTCAGAACAAGGATGGCTTCTTTTTGTCTTATAAGTCCCTCTCTCAGAAAATTGCCGACATCATACTGGAAAACAATCCCGGCTTCCCTTATCCCCGGGCGCTGGCCAGCAACCTTCTGGAAATGGCGAACAACCACATCTACTTTGCCGAACACCTGCCCCGCCTGACCGAAGTGAAGGGGGAAGGCGACGTGCTGAAGCAAGTAGAAGAGCTTCTTGTATATTTTGCCTGGAAAATGCTGTTCTGCAATAACGAAGGGCGACTCAACGGAAATGCCGGGATGCCCGAACAAAACGCAAAACCATAGCAATCCCCCCTTTTTTTTTAAACCTTTAGTTGCGTATCTTATGTTTAATTGATCAAAGAAACGGGTCATGGGGACATTGCATTGCCCGTCTTGTTTTGACCCTGTATCCTGGATAAATTACCGAAAATGGAGAATAATACCCGTTGGCGCCCCCTGCAGCGCTTTTTCAAATTGCTGGAACTGGACCGCAAAGATATTACCTACATATATGTATATGCTATCTTTTCCGGTTTGATCACGCTGAGTATTCCGTTGGGCGTCCAGGCGATCATCGGGCTGATCGCCGGCGGTGCCTTGTCGGCTTCCCTGATCATCCTGGTGGCCGTCGTGACGATGGGCACCGCGCTTTCCGGAATCCTGAAGGTCATGCAGCTAACCGTCACGGAGACCATCCAGCGGCGCATCTTCGCCCGCTCGGCCTTTGACTTTGCCTATCGCATCCCCCGCCTGAAGCTCGATTCGGTCATTCGTTATTATCCTCCGGAGCTGGTCAACCGGTTCTTCGATACGCTGACCCTCCAGAAAGGAGTGCCTAAAATCCTGATGGATTTCTCCACTGCCGTTTTGCAGGTTGCCTTTGGCCTCATCCTGATCTCTTTTTACCATCCGTTCTTCATCTTTTTTGGCATTGTGCTCGTCATGATCCTCCTGCTCATCTTTCGGATATCGGGGCCCGGCGGCTTGTCTACCAGCCTGAAGGAGTCGAAATACAAATACGCAGTGGCCTACTGGCTGGAGGAAATGGCCCGGGCCATGAATACCTTCAAAATGTCGGGAGGCAGTGCCTTTTCGCTCAACAAGACCGACGGCCTGGTGTGTAATTACCTGGACAGCCGCAAGAAGCATTTCAAGATCCTGTTGTTCCAGTACGCCAATATCGTAGGATTCAAAACGCTGATCACCGCCGGCCTGCTGTTCCTGGGCAGTTACCTGGTGATCGACAACCAGATCAATATCGGCCAGTTCGTTGCTGCCGAGATCGTCGTGCTCCTGGTTATGGCTTCGGTCGAGAAGCTCATCCTGGCCATGGAGGTGATCTACGACGTACTGACGGCGCTGGAAAAACTGGGCAATGTGACCGACCTGCCCATCGAAGAGGAAACCGGCATCAATTTTAAAGACATCGACACCGGCAAGGGGATGAGCATTAAAGTCGACCAACTCAATTTCAGCTATGCCGATGCCAAAAAGCCGGTACTCAACGGCCTTTGCTTCGAAGCGCAGCCCGGAGAGAAAATCTGTATTGCCGGCTACAGCAGTTCCGGGCGCGTGACGCTGCTGCAACTGCTGTCCGGGCTGTATTCCGATTTCGAAGGAGGCATCTCCTATAATGGGTATCCCCTGCGCAACATCAACATCGGCAGCCTGCGGCACCACATGGGAGATTATTCGGCCAGGGAAGATATTTTCAGCGGCACGATCCTGGAGAATATTACCCTGGAACACCCGGAAGTAAACCTGGAGCAGGTCGTCAGGGTTGCCGATGATATTGGCCTGAGCAGTTATGTGCAACGCCTGCCGCAGGGTTTCGATACCTTGCTCCTGCCCGAAGGGCGCAACATCCCGCAGAGCATCCGCACCCGCATCATCCTGGCCCGGTGTATCATCTCCCAGCCGCGCCTGCTGGCCGTCGAAGGCTTTTTCTATGGCATGGAACAAACCGACCGGGAAATGATCTGCAACTACCTGGCCAGCGCCGATAAACCCTGGACGATGATTGCCGTAACGGACGACCCCTTCTTCGCTTCCCGTTGCGACCGGATTATCCTCCTCAGGGACGGCAACATTCTGGAGGAAGGGCCTTTCGAAAAAATTTCGAAAAGCGATCACTTCGAACGAATCTTCCTGCCCTACCGGGTAAACGCCCCAAAACGCGTCAACTCCTCCGTGAACCCTTAAAAAAAAAGATATGCTCAATATATCACCGAATACCATCAATCAAAGGATTGAATTCAACCAGTTCAAATCCTTTTCCCAGGTCACCCTCTCCCGCGCCAACCAGATGTTCACCCGCTGGCTGGTCGGCACCATGGCCCTGGTCATCCTTTTCCTCTTGTTGCCCTGGACGCAGAACATCCAGTCCAAAGGAAAAGTAACCACCCTGCAGCCCGGCCAGCGCCCGCAGACCATTCAGTCGACGATTGCCGGACGAATAGAAAAATGGTACGTGCGGGAGGGCCAGCTCGTACAGAAAGGCGACACCATCGTGCACCTTTCCGAGATCAAGGCGGAGTACTTCGATCCCGACCTGGTGGCCCGCACCGAACAGCAGGTCGACGCCAAAGAAGGCGCCATCGTGTCCTATGGGCAGAAAGTAACCGCCCTGGAAGGCCAGATCGATGCCATGAGGTCAGAACTGGATTACAAACAGCAGCAACTGGCCAACAAAATCCGGCAGACCGAGTTCAAGCTGGCCTCCAGCCAGGCCGACATGGAACAGGCCTACTACCAGGATTCGGTGGCAGTGGTCCAGTACAACCGGGCCGTCCAGCTCTTCGACCAGGGCATTAAGTCGAGGGCGGATGTGGAAGAGAAACGGATAAAAATGCAGGAGGCCCGCGCCAAGTATGTATCCAGCCAGAATAAAGTAGAGGAAAGCCGGAACGAACTGGCCAACGCCCGCCTCGAGCTGACGACGGTGCGCTACGAATACAACCAGAAGATCGCCAAAGCGGAGTCGGATAAGTTCAGTACCCTGTCTGCCAAGTACGACGCGGAGGGCAGCGTGAACAAGTTGCGGATACAGGCTTCCAATTATGAACAGCGAAGCCGGTTCTATTTCATTCTCGCTCCCCAGCAGGGCTACATCACCAAAGCGATCAAACCGGGTATCGGCGAGACGGTCAAGGAAGGGGAAAGCATCGTCACCATTATGCCCGCAGATTATGAACTGGCCGTGGAACTCTACGTCAAACCGATGGACCTCCCCCTGGTCGACATCGGCCAGGAGGTGCGCTTCATCTTCGACGGATGGCCGGCCTTCATCTTCTCCGGATGGCCCGGGCAGTCGTTCGGCACCTACAGCGGCTCGGTGGTCGCCATCGACAATATGATCAGCGCCAACGGGCAGTACCGTATCCTGGTCGGCCCCAGAAAGGACAGCAAGGAATGGCCGGAGGAACTGAGGGTGGGTTCCGGCGCCCAGGGTATCGCCCTGCTCAACGACGTGCCCCTCTGGTATGAAATATGGCGAAAGCTCAACGGCTTCCCGCCGGATTATTACGATGAGGACAAAGCAGAGGCGCCGAAGTTGAAAGCGCCGGTGAAGTCCATCCCTAAATAAGGACAGGATTTACCCTGTGAAATAGCGCAGTGGAAACTCCATTTATTTCACAGGGTGTACCGGACGGGGTTATGCAAAAGGCCGAAAGTAGACAGGATTAACAGGATTTACAAGATGTCGTGGCTTGCACCATAAGGAGGCACATATCCTGATAATCTCTGCCAGCCTATACTTGTTGCACGCCCCCGTCTTACTACAGGATGTACAGGACGCGCCGCCTGTGTCAGGCAGGCAAGCTGCTGAGACCTCTTTTTAAATGAAGCGTTTTATGAAGTCAATTCAAATGAAGCAGGATATCGGGTTGCGTTTTGGGCCGGTTTGGGCCAGGCCGGCCCGGGTGCCCGGCAAGACCGGCTCTTTCACTCGGGCGGCAATGGCATTTCTGTTGTCCTTCTTTGCCGTTTTGGCCTCCGTTTATGCCCAGCCTGCCGACAGCGCCCGGGTATTTTCCCAGGAGGAATTTTTCCGGTGGATTCTGGAGTACCACCCGGTGGCGAAGCAGGCGCGCCTGCTCGACAACCAGGCGGAAGCGCTGGAACGGCTGGCCCGCGGCGGTTTCGACCCCAAAGCTTATGCTGAATGGGACCAGAAGTCCTTCGACAAGAAAGAGTACTTCGCCATCGGCGAAGGAGGGCTGAAAATCCCTACCTGGTACGGTGCCGAGCTGAAGGCCGCTTACACGGTTACCGACGGCATTTATCTCAATCCCGAACGCAACCTGCCAGAGGCGGGGCAGGCGGTGCTGGGGCTTAAAGTGCCGCTGGCCCGCGGCCTGATCATCGACGAACGGCGGGCCACCCTGCGGCAGGCCGAGCTGATGGCCCGGGCCAACGAGGCGGAGCGCCGGGCTATGATCAACGACCTGCTGCTGGAGGCAGCCTCCGCCTACTGGGAGTGGGCCCGGGCCTACAACGAACTGCTGATCCAGCAGGAGGCCCTGGAACTTACCCGCCAGCGGTATGGCGCCATCGTGGAAAGCTACGTCCAGGGCGACAAGCCGGCCATCGACACGCTGGAAACCCTGATCCAGGTGCAGAACCGGCAACTGGCGCTCAACGACGCCCGGGTCGGCTACCGGAACGCCGGCCTGTTGATGTCCAACTTCCTCTGGTACGAAGGGCAGGCACCGGTGGAAATTACCGCCCGCCTGCGCCCGCCCGCCCTGGCCGAACTGCAGCCGGCCCTGCCTGCCCTCGGGCCGGACGCCATCTGGCGCAGCGCCAGCCTCGCTCATCCCGAAATCCGCCGCTATGAAGTAAAAATCGGCCAACTGGAAGTGGACAGGAAACTGGCCGCCGAACAGCTCAAACCCCGCCTGGATGTGGAGTACAATTTCCTCAGCGACGGCAGCGACTTCATCTACGATACCGGAGAAGGCTCGGGCTTCAACAATCTGGTATCCCAGAATTACAAATGGGGCCTGCGCTTCGACTTCCCCCTGCTGCTGCGTAAAGAACGGGGCAAACTACAACTGACAAAACTGAAAATCCAGGATGCGGAATACGGCCTGCAGCAAAAACGCCTGGAGATCGCCAACAAGATCGGCGCCTACTACAACGAGCTGGAGAACCTCCTGCAGCAAATCCGCCTCACCGAAGATAACGTAGGCAACTACCAGGCGCTGCTCAACGCCGAAATCCAGAAATTTGACCTGGGAGAAAGCTCCATCTTCCTCATCAACTCCCGCGAGCAGAAACTGGTGGAGGCCCAGCTCAAGCTGGCAGCTCTGCGCGGCAAGTTTTTCAAGAACCGGATCGGCCTGGAATGGGCGGCAGGGCAGTTGGGAGAATAAGGCTTCCGGAACGTAGTCCCGGGGCAGTTCCCGGCGGGAAAATAACTGCCCCGTTATTTAGTGCCAACAGCAATAGGTATATGGATGGGTGAAAGTATCCGGGCGCAACAGTTATTAGAATGCCAGCATTCGGGAACTGCTTTTCAATGCGCCCGGATAATGAAGATTTGGGCAGCTAAACCAGGTCGTCCGAATCGCGCCTTACTCCTGCACAGTCACCTCAAACTCCGCCTGCACATCCGTCTCCCCCGTAATGCAGGGATTGTCCGCTCCTTTATCCGGTTCGTGCTTCAGGACAATGGCGAGCGTACCGTTGCCGGCCTGCCCGGTTGTCAGCTCCGTTTCCAGGCCAAGGGGGGCGCCGTTGCCGTCGGTATCCAGCGTAACAGGGATGTCCAGCACGCCGGTGGCAGCGAAGCAGAGCAGGTGCTCTTCGGCTTCCTCCCGCACCTCTTCGGTGATGTCCTTCACATTGCCGGCATTCGACTCGTCTTTGAATTCGATATCCAGCTGATAAGTCGTATTGGCCGACAGGGTGATGTCATCCGCTACGGGCGGATTGCCTCCTAAGCCGTCGGTATCGCTGAACTGGAAAGAAGTGGTGTTGCCGTCCGGATCGGTAAAGTTCAGGACTACAGTGGTGATCAGTTCCGGCTCGTCAGCCGGCGGGTTGTCGTCGTCTTTTTGACAACCTGTCCAGAAGAGAGCCGAAGCAGCAAAAACAGTAAACAGAAAGCGCATGAAGTTTGCATGAGTCATTAACATGGTCGTTGAGTTTTAAAAAATTGTTAAGGAATTTTTTCTGTTGGAATGAAATTTTGCCGACGGCTTGACAAGTTTTGTCCGCAGGCTATCCGCAGGCAAGCATGACAAGCCCGGATCCGGCAATGAAACGAAGGTGCCATTTGACGATTCGGCTACCTAATCCCGAAGGGCACCCGCAGATGCACCGATACGTTCCGGCCCGTCTCATCGGCGAAATAACGGAATCGGTTGAGGTACTGCCGGTAGCTGGTGTTGAACAGGTTGAAGATGGCCAGGTTCACCTCGAAGGGTTGTTTGCCCAGGCGGAACCGCGCCCCTCCTTCCAGCTTGAACCGCGTATGGCCGGCCGGCGGCGGAGCGTAGTCGGTTCCTTCCGGGTGAGCGGAGCTGACTCCCGGCACCCGGGTTTGTTCCAGCACGTTGATCATGGCCAGGCGCAGGAAGGGAGAAGCCTCGTCGTCTTTTGCCTTCCCGAAGGCGTACCGCAGGGCGTGTTCGAGCTGGTCGGGCGGCATAAGGCTGAGGTGTTCCTGCCGGTTGCGGTTCCAGGCGCGCAGCAGGGAGGCCTGGCTTTCCAGCCGCAGGCCGGGCATCACTTCGCAGGCCGCCTGCCAGTCGAAGCCCATGAGGCGGGCGTCGGCCTGGGCGTAACGGAAAGCCGGGAAGGCGCCGCGGATGGTCAGGACCGGTTCTGCCTGTGGTTCGAGGAAGATGAAATCGTCGATGACATTGTAGAAGAGGCTGAGCGTGGCGCTCAGTTTGTCCTTATCGTCCAGTTCGATAGAAAGGCTGTTGTTGAAGGCGCGTTCCGGCCGCAGGTTGGGGTCGCCCGTTTCGAAGGAGGCAGCGCCGTGGTGTACGCCGTCGCTGAACAGTTCGTTCACGTTGGGCGCCCGCCAGGCCGTGCCTGCGTTGAAGCGCAGTTCCACCAGTTCAGGGAAGCGGTAGATGGCGCCGATCGTCCCGGAGAGGTTGCTGAAGGCCAGCTGCCGGTTGATGGTGTCCCGCCCCTGCAGGCCAACGTCCATCCACTGGTAATCATAACGCAGGCCGCCTTCCACTTCCAGCGGGAAGGGATAGTTTTTCCAGCGTTCTATCCAGAACGCGCCCACGGTGTAATTCTCATAATTCGGGATGAGGGCGCCGCGGTCGGTGGTATTGGCCTGCCGCATAAAGTGGGTGCCGATGCTGCCCCGCAGGTTGTGGACGGGGCCGTGTTCCCAGCTCAGCCCGGCGGTATGGGTAGTGATCTCGAACTCGATCTGCGGCTCGTCGAAGTTGTCGGGCAGATCGCCGTACGGGCGGTGGGCGTCGAACTCCTGCCGGCGGTTGAACTGGCGGGCCAGTTGCAGTTGCAGCGTACCCCGTTCGCCGGTTTCCAGCTCGCTTTTCCAGGTGAACAGCTCGTGGTAGATGCGTTGCTGGGGGCGGCCCAGCTCGTAAGTGAAGGCGCCGTCCTGCAGCGGCCGTTCCCGCTCGATGGCGTTTTGCAGGTCGGTGAGGTTGCCGATGTGGGCGCCGCTGAAGATGCCGAGGCGGGTGTAGAAACGGGAGAAGAACAGCTCGGTGTTCCACTTTTCCTGTTTCAGGCCCAGGGCCCAGGAGAAGTTGGCCTCCTGTACGCCGGTATTATCCAGGAAGTAATCCGGCGTTTGCAGGTTGCCGCCCCTTTTCAGGGTGCCCTGCAGGCGGCCGCTGAGGGGCAGCCTGCCGCTGAGCCGGCCTTCCACCATGCCGGAGGCGATGCCTGTGCGGCCGTTGCTCAGGCCCTGGAGGTTGAACTCGCCGCCGATGCCGGCTTTTTCCGGCAGCGGGCGGGGTTTCACCAGGATCACGCCGCCGATGGCGTCGGCACCGTAGCGTATGCTGCCGGTACCTTTGATAACGGCGACCTGATCGGCCAGGAAGGGGTCAATCTCCGGAGCGTGCTCGGTGCCCCACTGCTGGCCTTCCTGCCGGATGCCGTTGTTGAGCAGCAGCACGCGGTTGCTGTGCAGCCCCTGGATGACCGGCTTGGCGATGGAGGCGCCGGTGTTGAGGGTCGTCACGCCAGGGAGTTTGCCGATGGCGTCACTCAGGGTCAGCCCGCGTTCGGAGCTAAGCTGGGCCGCGTCGAGCACGCCGCCGGCGCCGGCGGCCTTCAGCGGCACCGCCTTGCTTTTTACCAGGACTTCCTTGATGAATACCCCATGGGGTTCCAGTACGAAGTCTTGCTGGGTGTCTTCGGTAAGCGTGATCTGATGCTCGGTGTGGTCACAGTTCACATGTGAGCATACAATGGTATAAGAACCTTCGCAGATGTTGTCGATGAGATACAGCCCGTTCTCGTCGGCCATCGCGCCGATATCACTGCCTTCGATAGCAACATTGGCAAAAGCTACCGGCTCCCGGGTGTGCGCATCCACGACCTTACCCCGCAGAGTAATGTCACAATTGTTCTGTGCCTGGAGCACCTGGCCGATCAGGGCCAACACCGGGAGCCATTGCCACTTCAGCAACAGCCTTTTCTTCATGTTTCACCTTTCTTTTGATACAATTCCGATACTACACAAAAAGGGCGAAACAAGGCGGACCACGTTCCCGGATATGGGAAAGGGAAGGATGATTATGAAAAAAGGAATACCCGAAATGTTCTTCTACCTGAATGGAGGGCCTGGAGGTGTGAGCCGCCGAAGGCGCTGTTTCCAGGAACTGGGCATAATGGATAAGGCAAAGGGTGCAATCGTGGTGCTTCAGCTCTTCCCCGTGGAGATGCTGGTCGTTGCCGCTGGCGTCGCAGGCCAGAATGGCTTCGTGGTGTTCCAGCAGGTGATGGGCATCCCGCACGCCCATGGGCAGGACGAAGAGCAGGAGCAAACCCAGGCTCCCTATCAGGCGGTATGTTCGATGCCTTAGCACTCTGATTGTATAGACTTTGCGTGTCCCTGTTTAACAACACAAAGTAAAGTAATGTTTTTGACAATCTCAACCATATATTTCCCATCATGATGCGTTGGCCCTGCCATCTCCCACTCTCCCCATCTCCCCATCTCCCACTCTCCCACTCTCCCCATCTCCCAAATTCTCCCTATCTTTCCCGAAAACATTCATTCAAAATGCCTTCATTTCTACGTTTTATCCCCCTTGCCGTACTCGCTTTATCTTTCTTCGCCACCTGCTCCAAAGAGACAGTGGCGCCACCAGTCAACCGGCCTCCCGAGATCGGGGCGCCGGCGCAGGCGACGGCCTATGCCGACTCTTCTTTCGTCCTTTCCATAACGGTCGAGGATCCCGATGGCGACGAGGTGGCGGTCAGAGTAGAGGGGCTGCCCGGATGGCTTACCTTCGATGCGGCCGCCCGCAAGCTGCGGGGCATCCCCTCCCGCCAGGATGAAGGAAATTACGAACTTACCATCATCGCCGACGACGGGAAGGACCAGCGCAGCCGGAAGATTACCGTCCGGGTGGCGGTCCTGCTCAGCCTCCAGGAAAAGCTGGACATGGAACTGTTGCAGCATTTCAGCCTGACCACTACCGGCATCATGGGCGTTTCGGCCGCCGTGGCAACACCAGATGGGCAGGTGCTGGCCTCCACCGCCGGCAAGCACAGTTACTTCAGCGATGCCCCCGTCAACGCCGGCCACCGCTACCGGATGGCCAGCGTATCCAAAATTTTTACTGCCGCCCTGATCCTGCGGCTGGTGGAAGAAGGCTATTTCGGGCTGGACGACCCGGTGCAGGACTACCTGGCCATCGACGGCCTGCAATACAGCCAGGCTATTACCATCCGCCAGATGATGAGCCATACCGCCGGCCTTGTCGATCACCTCAACAGCAGCGACTTCTTCACCGGCAACTGGATGACCCGCACCTGGACGAATGAGGATATTATCGACTACGCTATACAGAGAGGCATGTTGTTCGAACCCGGGACGGCCTATTCTTATTCCAACACCGGTTTTTATCTCCTGGGCGCCCTGGCCGAAAAGGTGACCGGCTTATCGCTCCGCCAGGCCTTCAAGCAATGGATTTTTGAACCCCTGGGCCTGGATCAGACCATTTATGACGATTTCAGCACCCGCGCCAACAAGATAGAGAACCTGGCGGAGAACATCCGTACCTACGAATACCACCTTTCTGCGGTTGGTGCCGCCGGGGCCATCGTTTCCACCCCCACCGATGTCGCTAAGTTCGGCCGGGCCGTCTACGGGGGGCAGTTTCTCGGCCAGGCTTCGCTGGAACAAATGACGGCGGACTATGGCTTCGCCGTTGGCGGGGACCACTACGGCCTGGGCACCCGCCTGTGGGACGATCACGGCATCGTCCACCACGGCCATACCGGCGCCCTGATGGATTACCGCACCATCCTGATGTACGTGCCGGCCAATGGCCTTTGCATCGTCCTCGCCACCAATGACCCGCACAGCCGGTGGTTCGACCTGGTGAATGGGTTGCTGGTGGATATTGTGCAGTTTTATTGAAACCGTTGGGGCAGGACACAAATGGAGAAATACGTGGAAATATATAGAAATACTCCGGTAACAACAGGCCGGCTCCTGGCCACAAGGTATTTCCTTATTTCTATGTATGTCAAAGTATTTCTGTCTGTCCAGGTACTTCTTGCCGTTCTAAAATGTTAAAGTCAGGTCAATGGCCGGTAATTTTCTGTAACTAAATGCTGGGAATAACGTTGGTAATTTCGTATATATGTCTCGGGATTATTTCGGAATCGGTATCCTTCGGCTTTTTCTATTTGTCCAAATTGTAAAAAACTGGCGGCACATATGAAACACACCCGATGGCCGGCAGCCGTCTTTATTCTGGCGCTGTCGGGCCTGATCGCTGCAATTGCTGACCCTTTCAACACGCCTCCCATTTTCGTGGAGCCGGCAGGTGGATATATTCAGGCGTTCACCGAATCTCCTTTTGAACTGGATATCGAAGTTGAAGATCTCGACCACGATGTTTTGAAAGTTACAGCCCACAACCTGCCGGACTGGCTGACCTTCGATCCTTATCTGGTGCAACTGTACGGCAATCCGGGCCGGGAGGATAAGGGCGAATACGTCATCACCATCAAAGCCGATGACGGGCGGGTGGTCCGCACCAAAATGATCAGCCTGGATGTAAAGTACGGCCATTCCGTGAAGCAACACCTGGGCGAGGCCTTTTCCAGCCTTTATGAGAAAGAAGTGAGCAACCTGCTGGGGGCTTCAGCCGCCATCATCACCCCCGACGGCACCCTGCACACGTCCACCGCCGGGCGAAGCAACCCCTGGAATAACGAGCCGGTAAACCCCAACCACCGCTACCGGGTAGCCAGCGTCTCCAAGTTGTTCACCTCTGCTTTGATCCTGCGCCTGGTAGAAGAAGGGCGCTTCCAACTGGACGATAAACTCTACGACTACCTTCCCGTCGAAAATATCCCCTACAGCAAAGAAGTGACCATCCGGCAGTTGCTCAGCCATACCGCCGGCGTCATCGACCATCTCAACCATCCTGCCTTTTACCGAGGCAACTGGAAATACCGCACCTGGAAACCCAACGACATACATTACTTCGCCTCCCACCGGCGGGCGCGTTTCCGGCCGGGCCAGGGTTATGCCTATTCCAATACGGGGTTCTACCTGCTGGGCGAGCTTATCGAAAAAGTCCTGGAGAAACCCCTGGGGGAAGCCTACAAAGAATACATCTTCGATCCGCTTGGGCTGAAACAAACGCTCTATGACGATTTCAGCACCCGCCGCAACAAGATCGACAGCCTGGCGGAAAACGACCGCGCCTATGAATATCACCTGTCGGCTGTCGGCGCTGCCGGCGCCATCGTCTCCACACCCAGCGACATTGCAAGGTTTGGCCATGCCCTGTATACCGGAAAACTGGTGAACGACGCCTCTTTGCAGGAGATGATCAAAGACATCGGCAAGGCCGTCGGCGGCGACCACTACGGCCTGGGGATGCGCCTGTGGGACGACAACGGCATCCTCCACATGGGCCATACCGGCGCCCTGATGGGCTACCGCGCTATCCTGATGTACCTGCCCGAATACGAAGTGACCATCGCCCTGACTACCAACGACCGCCACTACAAGTGGTACGACCTGGTGAACGGGCTGATGATGGAAATGGCGGATTATTACCGGTGAGTTAAGAGGTATTCCGATCTCTTTCTGATTTTGCGGCACAGAAGGCGAAACGGCAACTAATACCCCAAGCAAAAAACAACATTTGTACATTTGTACATTTTGGTGTATATTTGCACTTATGAGATTAAGCATCGAAATATCATCAGAGCAGCACCAGCAAATCAAAGCAATGGCAGCCTTGCAAGGCAAGTCTATTAAAGATTTGGTTCTGGAGAAACTCTTCGGGGATAACGAAGAAGAAGACCAGGTATGGAGTGAACTCATGGCCTTCCTGCGGGAACGCATAGCTCATGCAGAAAGTGGAGGAATATCCGATAAAACGCCCGATCAGATCGCAACCGAAGTCTTGAAAAGGAATAATGCGCTTTGATGCCTACCTACCAGCTTTCAGCACTCGCTGCAAAAGACCTCGATGAGATTTTGCAGTATACTTTTGAACGCTTTGGCAAAAAGCAGATGCTAAAATACAATACTCAACTGTCTGCTTGCTTAGATAAAATATCCCAAGATGAAGGGCTATACAAAAAGATTGAAATCGAAGAAAAAATAGTCCGTTCTCTCCGCTGCCAGAAGCACTACATATTTGCATTAGAACGCGGAGACAAGCCATTACTGATCCTGGCTATACTTCATGAGAAGATGGAACTAACAAGGCGGCTTAAAAACCGCCTATAGCTCTCGTTAATCTTTATGAGGGTATTTTTCGTCTTCAACAGGCAAATACGAAAGAGTGCATAAAACCCTTCCGGATCAGTGCTACAGAAAGTGAAAAAATGCCGCCGGTGGCCGTTGACCTAACCGGTGTTCGATATGTAGACCCCAACTCCGGCGGACGGTTGACGGCCGACGGCTGGCCGCGAAAATTGAGCCAACGAAAGTTGGGGCCAACATATCGAACTTGGGCTAAGAGCTTGTCGAAAGGCAACCACCCCCCTACCGCTCCATCCCATCCACCATCCCCAGTTGATACAGCAAAAACCGCGTCCGGAACTCGTAGAAATCGATCAGCTGTTCGGTCGACTGGCCGGAACCGTGGCCGCTGTCGTAGTTGATGTACAGCAGGATGGGGTCCACCTGTCCGGGGTTGTTCTGCAGGGCGGCGACGAACTTTTTGGCGTGCAGGGGGTCTACCCGGGAGTCGTTCTCCCCGGCGATGACCAGCGTCGTCGGATGATTGACGCCCATGCGGATGTTGTGGTAGGGCGAGTACTGGAGGATGTTCTGAAAGTCCTCTTTTTTGTCGGGGTCGCCGTACTCGGGAATCCAGTAGCGGGCAATGAGGAACTTGTGGTAGCGGATCATATCGAGCAGGGGCACGGCGCAGGTGGCCGCCTTGAAGAGGTCGGGGCGCTGGGTGAGCACGGCGCCGACCAGCAGGCCGCCGTTGCTGCCGCCCTCCATGGCCAGCCGGCCGGTGTTGGTATACCCTTCCCGGATCAGGTATTCGGCGGCGGCGATGAAGTCGTCAAAAGTATTTTGCTTTTTGAACAGCATGCCGTCTTCGTGCCATTGCTCGCCGAACTCGTCTCCGCCCCGGAGGCCTACCTCGGCGAAGACGCCGCCCCGGTTGATGAAGGAGGCGCGCAGGCCAACGAAGGAGGGCGAAATGCCGTTGTTGAAACCGCCATAGCCATAGAGCAGGGTGGGATTGTTGCCGGCCAGCTTCACTCCTTTTTTGTGGACGATGAAGATGGGCACGCGGGCGCCGTCCTTGGATTCGAAGAACTCGATGCGAGCCTCGATCTCATCGGTATTTATCGGTACTTCCTGCTCGTAGAAGAGTTCCCATTTCAGGCTTTTGTCGGCGAGCCGGGCCGGGTCGAGGCGGAAAATTTTGGAGGGGCTGGTGAAGGTGCTCAGGCCGGCGAAAACGGCGTTCACGTCGCGGTTGTAGCTGACCCAGGAAATATTGCCTACCTCCGGCACCTCAATTTCTTTGATAAATTTGCCGTCCAGGCTGTAGAGGCGCAGGCGGCTGAGCACGTCTTTCTTCTCCTGAGTGATGATGTAATCGTCCGTCACGGTATAGCCTTCCAGGACGATATCCTTTTTTTCGGGAATGAGCATTTTCCAGTTTTCAAAACCGGGATTGCCCTTGTCCGCCACCATCAGTTTGAAATTGGGCGCTTCGTGGTTGGTGTAGAAGTAAATCTTATTGCCGATGGCATTGGGCGAGGCCCGGAATTTCTGATTGGCATAAATTTCCACCGGCTCTTTGTCGGTACCGATCGGTTTCATCCGGAGGGAGTGAGTGGCGTAGAAGTCGCCCTCGCTGAAGAAGGTCAGGTCGCTGTAGCGGGTATCGAATACTCCGGCTATGTTTTTGGCATCCTGCGGAATAAGCAGGGCCACGTCCTCGCTGCGCGGGCTGCCGATTTTGTGGAGGCGGACTTCTACGGGCTCCTGTCGGTCGATCATCTCCTGGGTGCGTACCCAGAGGTAGGCGTGCTTTTCGTCTTTGGTCCAGGAGAAGCCGCGCAGGCCTTCGATGGGGGCGCCCAGCACCTCTCCGGTTTTGGTGTCGATGATGTAATAAGTGCTGATTTCCGCCCCTTTGGATTGGACGCCGACGGCCACCCGCTCCGCCTTCTGGGTAAAATCCCTGCCGGTCATGGAGGTTTTGCCGGAGGGGTCCAGCTTTTCCGGGTCGAACAGCAGGATGTCTTTGCCGTCGAGGCGGGTATAGAGCTTGGATTGCTTGTCGCCTTTTTTGCGGATGGTGTAGAACTGCCGGTCGGCCACCAGCTGCATGGGGCTGATGATGTCGCGGTCGATGTAGGCCTGGATTTCGTCGCGCAGGCCGGGAATTTCGGGGTAAGAGCCGTTGACGTAGTCGAGGGTGGCCTCGTGCTGGGCGCGGCTCCACTTTTGTACTTTCGGGTCGTTTTTGTCTTCCAGCCATCGGTAGGGATCAGTCAGGCGGAACCCGTGCAGGGTGTCTGTCGCCGGATCAGTATCGGTTTTGGGGAAAATGAATTGTGCATTGGTGATGTTCATCGTCGTCACAGTAAAAGCCATTGTAAGTGCCAGATGTAGGATTGTACGTTTCATAAGGGGAAATGGTTTAAGAGCATGTTTGGAGGTAGTCATTTTGGCTGCAAATGCCAGCTTTTGGAACCTCACTTTGCCATTTTTCCGCCCCGTAGCGCTGCTATGGGGCGGAAAAATGCCTTCGTGAGAACCCAAAATCTGAC
>JAGFJD010000298.1 GCA_024102975.1 Phaeodactylibacter sp.
GGCGAGGCTTTGATGCCATGAGCGGCCAACTGTTCCAGGAAGGATGCGGCCGTATACGGCGGTTTCACGTCGAAGATCAGGATGTTTGTTTTTACCGGGCGCACGTCGCTCACGTAGGGCATTTCTGCCAGGACGGCGCCGATCTTCCGGGCGCGTTCGTTGTCCTCCTTCAGCCGCTCCACCTGGTAGTCCAGGGCATAGATGCCGGCGGCGGCCAGGTATCCGGCCTGCCGCATGCCGCCGCCCATCACTTTGCGGAACCGCCGCGCCTGCCGGATGAAATCCCCGGAGCCGATGAGCAGAGAACCCACCGGCGCGCCCAGCCCTTTGGAGAGGCAGATGGAAATGCTGTCGAACTGCTCCCCTACCGCCTGGGGCGCCTCTCCGGTTTCCACCAGGGCGTTGAAGATGCGGGCGCCGTCCAGGTGCAGGGCCAGGCCGTAGTGCCAGCATAGCTTGGTGATGGGGCGCACCTCTTCCAGCGTGTAATAACTGCCGCCGCCTTTGTTGCAGGTATTTTCCAGCACCACCAGCCGGGTGCGGGGCAGCCAGTCGAATGTAGGCTTGATGGCCGCCTCGATCTGGGCGGCATCGATCTTGCCGTGCGTCCCCTTCAGCAGGTTGACCGCTACGCCGGAGTTGAAGGCATAACCTCCCGCCTCGTACTGGTAGATATGGGAGTTTTCGTCGCAGATGACTTCGTCCAGCGGCTGGGTATGTACTTTGATGGCGATCTGGTTGGTCATGGTGCCCGACGGGCAGAATACGGCAGCTTCCTTGTTGAAAAGGGCGGCGGCTTTGGCTTCCAGGGCATTGACCGTGGGGTCTTCCCCGAAGACATCGTCGCCGACTTCCGCCTGCATCATGGCCCGCAGCATGCCGGGGGTGGGCCGGGTCACGGTGTCGCTGACTAAGTTGATCATGGCTGTTTTTTTATTACGGGCCACTTAAAAGTGACCCGTCCGAGAAATGGAACGCCTCTTCCCGGGCGAAACCGAAAAGAGGCGTTTTGCTGTGTATCGTTTTAGCGGATGGCTGTTGTCCGATGTTTGTTCAGGACGAGCAACCAATGCCATGCTTAATCCTCTTCCACTTCCTCCAGGTGAGCGCGGCGGGCTTCATGCTCCAGGTGCGACTGCATGGAGGAAACGAACAGGTCCTGATATTCCCGAAGGCCGGTGCCTGCCGGGATGCGTTTCCCGACGATCACGTTCTCCTTCAGGCCGTTGAGGAAGTCCTTCTTGGCGCCGATGGCCGCCGTGCTGAGCACCTTGGTCGTCTCCTGGAAGGAAGCGGCGGAAATCCAGCTTTCCGTACCCAGAGAAGACTTGGTGATCCCCTGCAGCAGCGGGCTGGAGGTTGCCGGGACGGCGTCGCGGTGTTCCACCAGCTTGCTGTCGTTGCGGCGCAGGAAAGAGTTTTCTTCCCTCAGCTGGCGCAGCGTGACCAGCTGGCCGGGGCGCAGGCGGTTGGAATCGCCGGCCTCGGTGACAACTTTCTTGTCGAAAATCCAGTCGTTCTGTTCCAGGAATTCGTACTTCTCGACGGCTTCGCCTTCGAGGAAGCTCGTATCGCCCGGGTCTTCGATCTGAACGCGGCGCATCATCTGGCGCACGATCACCTCGATGTGTTTGTTGTTGATCGTGATACCCTGGGAGCGGTATACTTCCTGTACGCCGTTGACCAGATACGATTGCACGGCGAACGGCCCTTTGATGTTGAGGATATCCCGGGGAGCGATGGCGCCGTCGGAGAGCGGCGTGCCGGCGCGTACGAAGTCGCCCTCCTGCACCAGGATGTGCTTGGAAAGGCCGATCAGGTACTTGCGCTTCTGGCCGTCTTTGGCTTCCACCATCACCTCGCGGTTGCCCCGCTTGATCTTGCCGAAAGAAACCACGCCGTCGATCTCGGAAACCACCGCGGGGTTGGACGGGTTGCGGGCCTCGAACAGCTCGGTCACCCTCGGCAGGCCGCCCGTAATGTCGGCGATCTTACCCAGTTTTCGCGGAATCTTGGCGATCTTCTGCCCTGCCCGGATGGACTCGCTGTCTTCAATCGACAGGTAGGAGCCTACCGGCAGGTTATAGATGCGGAGTTCCTCCCCATCGGCATCGATGATCTTGATGGTCGGAATCTTGCGCTTGTTCTTGGTCTCGATGATGACCTTTTCGACGTAGCCGGTCTGGTCATCCCGCTCTACGCGGTAAGTAACCCCTTCTTCGACGGAGTCGTACTTAACAATACCGCCGAACTCGGAAATAATAACGGCGTTGAACGGATCCCACTCGCAGATGATTTCACCCCGCTGGACTTCCTGGCCCTCCCTGACGTGCAGCGTGGCGCCATAAGGGATGTGGTGAGATACGAACTGCTTGCCCGTCTTGCTGTCCACGATGCGGACTTCGCCGGTCCGGGAAAGCACAACATTCGTTTCATTGCCTCCGTCATCCGTGTATTCCGTAGTCCGGACGCTGTCAAACTCGATCTTGCCCGCAAACTTGGAGACGATCTCCGACTCGGACTTGGAGATTGAGGCGATACCCCCGACGTGGAAGGTCCGGAGCGTCAGCTGGGTACCCGGTTCGCCGATAGACTGGGCGGCGATGATGCCCACAGCGTCTCCCTTCTCGGTCCGGCGGCCGGTAGCCAGGTTTTTCCCGTAGCACATGGCGCATACCCCGCGCTTCGTCTCGCAGGTGAGCACCGAGCGGATGGTTACGGATTCCACGCCTTCCTCTTCGATGTATTCGGCAGATTTGGAGCTGATATAATCGCCCGCCTTGAGGATTACCTCGTCGGTCACCGGGTGATAGATATCATGCAGGGTGTACCGGCCTTCGATGCGGGAAGCCAGGTTCTCGATCACCTTCTCGTTGTCCTTCAGGGCTTCCGTTTCTATGCCCCGGAGCGTTTCGCAGTCCTCTTCGTGGATCACCACATCCTGGGCGACGTCTACCAGGCGGCGGGTCAGGTACCCGGCATCTGCCGTTTTCAGGGCGGTATCTGCCAGGCCTTTGCGGGCGCCGTGGGTCGAGATGAAGTATTCGAGTACGGACAGGCCGTCGACGAAGTTGGAAAGGATCGGGTTTTCAATAACCGCTCCCCCTGTATCTCCAGACTTCCGCGGCTTGGCCATCAGGCCCCGCAGCCCGCACAGCTGCTTGATCTGCTGTTTCGAGCCCCGGGCGCCGGAGTCCAGCATCATGTATACGGAGTTGAAGCCCTGTTTGTGGGTGGCCAGCTCCTTCATCAGCACGTCGGTGATGCGGTTGTCGGCGTAAGTCCACTTGTCGATGATCTGGTTGTAGCGTTCGTTGTTGGTGATGAGGCCCATGTTGTAGTTGTCCCAGACCTCATCCACTTCCTCCTGGGCCATTTCCAGGGTGCGCTGCTTCACGGTGGGCGTGATCAGGTCGCCCAGGTTGAAGGACAGGCCGCCTTTGAAGGACCAGAGGAAGCCCATTTCCTTGATATTGTCCAGGAAGTCGGCGGTGATAGCGAAGTCGGTGCGTTCAATCACATCGCTGATCACCTTTTTGAGGTTCTTCTTGGTCATCAGCGTATTCATGTAGGGCACCCCTTCCGGCACCACTTCGTTGAAGAGTACCCGGCCGGTGGTCGTATCAATCAGTTTATTTACCAGTTTGCCTTCTTCGTCTTCCACTTTAACCCGCACTTTGATCATGGCGTGCAGGTCGACTTTGCCTTCGTTGTAAGCGATGAGCACTTCTTCCGGCGAGTAAAACCGCAGGCCTTCGCCTTTCACCTTGATGTCTCCCTCCGAGCGGCGTTCTTTGGTGATGTAGTACAGCCCGAGTACCATATCCTGCGACGGCAGGGTAATCGGGGAGCCGTTCTGGGGGTTGAGCATGTTGTGGGAAGACAACATCAGCACCTGGGCTTCCAGGATGGCGGCGTGGCTCAGCGGCACGTGCACGGCCATCTGGTCGCCGTCGAAGTCTGCGTTGAAAGCGCCACAGACCAGCGGGTGGAGCTGGATGGCTTTGCCTTCGATCAGCTTGGGCTGGAAAGCCTGGATAGAAAGGCGGTGCAGCGTCGGGGCCCGGTTGAGCATCACCGGATGGCCCTTCAGGATATTTTCGAGGATTTCCCAGATGACGGGATCCTTGCGGTCAACCAGCTTCTTGGCCGATTTCACCGTTTTGACGATCCCGCGTTCGATGAGCTTCCGGATGACAAACGGCTTGAACAGCTCGGCGGCCATGGCCTTGGGGATGCCGCATTCGTGCAGTTTGAGGGTCGGGCCCACCACAATCACGGAACGGCCGGAATAGTCGACGCGCTTACCCAGGAGGTTCTGGCGGAAACGCCCCTGCTTCCCTTTGAGGATATCGCTGAGCGATTTCAGTGCTCTTCCCCCTTCGGCTTTCACCGCGTTGGACTTGCGGGAGTTGTCGAACAGGGAGTCGACAGCTTCCTGAAGCATCCGCTTCTCGTTGCGCAGGATCACTTCCGGCGCTTTGATCTCCAGCAGGCGCTTGAGGCGGTTGTTGCGGATGATCACCCGGCGGTACAGGTCATTGAGGTCGGAGCTCGCAAAGCGGCCGCCGTCCAGAGGCACCAATGGCCGCAGTTCGGGCGGCACTACCGGCAGGTATTGTATGATGGACCATTCGGGGCGGTTCTCGATGCGGGCCAGCCCGTCGCGGAATGCTTCCACCACGCGCAGGCGCTTCAGGGCTTCCGACTTGCGCTGCTGCGAAGTCTCATTGGCTGCCTGGTGGCGAAGGGCAAAGGAAAGCTGGTCCAGGTCGAGGCGCATCAGCAGGTCCCGGATAGCTTCGGCGCCCATCTTGGCGATGAACTTGTTGGGATCCTCATCTTCCAGCATCTGGTTGTCGGCCGGCAGGGTGTCAAGCGCCTCCAGGTATTCCTCCTCGGTGAGCAGGTCGACCTGGCTTAAGCCTTCCGCCTCCTTGACGCCGGGCTGGATGACGACATAGCGTTCATAGTAAATGATGGACTCCAGTTTCTTGGAAGACAATCCCAGCAGGTAACCGATCTTGTTGGGCAACGACTTAAAGAACCAGATGTGCACAACCGGAACGACCAGTTTGATGTGCCCCATCCGTTCCCGGCGCACTTTCTTTTCGGTAACCTCCACTCCGCAGCGGTCGCAAACGATCCCTTTATAACGGATGCGCTTGTACTTGCCGCAGTAGCATTCATAATCCTTTACCGGGCCGAAAATCCGCTCGCAGAACAAGCCGTCCCGTTCCGGCTTATAAGAGCGGTAGTTGATCGTCTCCGGCTTCAGGACCTCACCATAGGAGCGCTCCAGGATTTCATCCGGAGACGACAGGCTGATGGTGATGCTGTCGAAGTCTTGGGATTGAATATTATTATTCTTCTTAAATGGCATATAAGAGTATTGTTGGAATGGGGTGGCGAAAAAACCGTCACCCCAGTGAAACAATCAAATTAGCATCAGTCAAACTTCACATCCAACGCCAGCCCGCGCAGTTCGTGGACCAGTACGTTGAAGGATTCCGGGATGCCCGGGTTGGGCAGCGGGTCTCCCTTTACGATGGCCTCGTAGGCTTTGGCCCGGCCGTTGATGTCGTCCGACTTGATCGTCAGCAGTTCCTGCAGGATATTGGACGCGCCGAATGCTTCCAGCGCCCACACTTCCATCTCGCCGAAGCACTGGCCGCCGAACTGGGCCTTGCCGCCGAGCGGTTGCTGGGTGATCAGCGAGTACGGGCCGATGGAGCGGGCGTGCATCTTGTCGTCTACCATGTGAGACAATTTCAGCATGTAGATCACCCCAACGGTTGCCTGCTGGTGGAAGCGGTCGCCGGTCTCTCCGTCATGCAGGTACGTCTGCCCCAGGCTTGGCAGCCCGGCGCTTTGGATGTACTCATCGATCTCCTCCTTGCTGGCGCCGTCAAAAATGGGCGTGCTGAATTTGGTTTCCAGCTTCTCGCCCGCCCAGCCCAGTACGGTTTCAAAAATCTGCCCCAGGTTCATCCGGGAGGGTACGCCCAGCGGGTTCAGGACAATGTCTACCGGCGTTCCGTCTTCGAGGAACGGCATGTCCTCGATGCGCACGATCCGGGAAACGATCCCCTTGTTGCCGTGGCGGCCGGCCAGTTTGTCGCCCACGCGCAGCTTGCGCTTCTTGGCCATATACACTTTGGCCAGCTTGAGCACGCCTGCCGGCAGTTCGTCGCCAATGCTGATGTTGAATTTCTCCCGCTTATAGCGGCCAACTTCCTCGTTGACCTTGATGCTGTAGTTATGCAGGAGCTTGGCGATAAGCTCGTTGCCGGCGGCGTTATCCGTCCAGTTGCTGTAGTCGACGCTGGTGTAATCCACTTCGCGCAGGGCGCTTTGCGTGAATTTCGTCCCTTTCGGAATGAGCGGCTCGTTGTAGATGCTCTTCACGCCCTGGGAGACCTTGTCCTTCACAATAACCAACAGCTTATCGATCAGGATAGTCTTCAGTTCGTTCAGGGCGATCTTGTGCTGGTCTTCCAGCTTGGTCAGCAACTCTTTTTCCTGAACCTTCTGGACTTTGTCCTTCTTGGCGCGGGCGAAGAGTTGTTTATCGATCACGATCCCCGAGGTTGAGGGGGGAGCCTTGAGGGAAGCGTCCTTCACGTCGCCGGCTTTGTCGCCGAAAATGGCGCGCAACAGTTTTTCTTCCGGCGTAGGGTCCGATTCTCCTTTGGGCGTGATCTTGCCGATGAGGATATCGCCTTCCCGGACCCAGGCCCCGATGCGGATGATGCCGTTTTCGTCGAGGTCTTTGGTCGCTTCCTCGCTGACGTTCGGAATATCGTTGGTCAGCTCTTCCTCGCCCAGTTTCGTATCGCGCACGTCCAGCTCGAAGTGTTCGATGTGAACCGAGGTGAAGACGTCTTCCTGTACGACCCGTTCGGACAGTACGATGGCGTCCTCGAAGTTGTAGCCTTTCCAGGGCATGAACGCCACTTTCAGGTTTTGCCCGAGGGCCAGCTCGCCCTTATCGGTAGCGTAGCCGTCGCACAGGATTTGCCCTTTGCCCACCCGCTGCCCCCGCTTGACGATGGGCTTGAGGTTGATGCAGGTTCCCTGGTTGGTCCGGCGGAATTTGATCAGTTTATAGACCTTGCGGTTGTCTTCAAAAGAGACCAGCTGTTCCTCCTCCGTGCGGTCGTAGCGGATGATGATCTCATTGGCGTCGACGTATTCCACCACACCATCGCCCTCGGCGTTGATGAGCATGCGGGAGTCGCGGGCTACTTTGCCTTCCAGCCCGGTGCCGACGATCGGCGAACTCGGGCGGAGCAGCGGGACGGCCTGGCGTTGCATGTTAGAACCCATCAGGGCGCGGTTGGCGTCATCATTCTCCAGGAAGGGGATCATGGAGGCCGAAACGCCGACGATCTGGTTGGGCGCCACGTCCATGTACTCGATCTCTTCCGGGGTCAGTACCGGGAAGTCGCCATGCTCGCGGCATTTGATCCGGTCGGATTCGAAGGCACCCTTGACGTCGATCGGCGCGTTGGCCTGGGCGATCTTCATGAAGTCTTCCCCCTCCGCAGAAAGGTAAATAGGCTCTGTCTTAACCTCTACCGATCCATCGGAAACGCGGCGGTAGGGGGTCTCCAGGAAGCCCATTTTATTCACTTTGGCGTGAACGCAGAGGGTGGAGATCAGGCCGATGTTGGGGCCTTCCGGCGTCTCGATCGTACACAGGCGCCCGTAGTGGGAGTAGTGGACGTCGCGCACCTCGAAGCCGGCGCGTTCCCGGGACAGGCCGCCCGGCCCGAGGGCCGAGATACGCCGCTTGTGGGTAATCTCCGACAGCGGGTTGGTCTGGTCGAGGAACTGGGAAAGCTGGCTCGTACCGAAGAAGGAGTTGATCACCGAAGACAGGGTGCGCGCGTTGATCAGGTCGATCGGCGTGAACACCTCGTTGTCGCGGACGTTCATTCTCTCCCTGATGGTGCGGGCCATGCGTGCCAGGCCTACGCCGAACTGGGCGTAGAGCTGTTCGCCGACGGTACGGACGCGGCGGTTGCTCAGGTGGTCGATGTCGTCGATCTCCGCTTTCTGGTTGATGAGGCTGACCAGGTAGCGGACGATGGCGATGATGTCCTCCTTGGTGAGCACGAGCACATCCCGGTCGATGTCCAGTTCCAGCTTGCGGTTGATCTTGTAGCGGCCGACCTCTCCGAGGTTGTAGCGCTTGTCGGAGAAGAAGAGCTTGTCGATGATGCCGCGGGCAGTCTCTTCATCCGGGGGGTCTGTACCCCGGAGCTGCCGGTAAATATACTGAACGGCCTCCATTTCAGAGCTGGAGGGGTCCTTTTGCAGGGTATTGTATATAATGGAATAATCCTGGTCGATGTCGTCCTTCTGCAGGATCACCATCTCGGTATCTGCTTCCAGGATCAGCTCGATATTGTCTTCATCGAGAACGATGTCGCGTTCCAGGATGATCTCATTACGTTCGATGGTGACCACTTCGCCGGTATCCTCGTCCACGAAATCTTCCGTCCAGCTGCGCAGTACGCGGGCTGCCAGTTTTCTGCCGATGGCGTTTTCCAGGGCGTCGCGGGTGGCGGGCACCTCGTCGGCCAGGCCGAAGATATCGAGGATTGCCTTATCCGTGTCGAAGCCGATGGCCCGCAGCAGGGTGGTGACGGGGAATTTCTTCTTGCGGTCGATGTACGCGTACATGACCGTGTTGATGTCGGTGGCGAATTCCATCCAGGCACCCTTGAAGGGGATCACCCTGGCGGAGTAAATCTTGGTTCCGTTGGGGTGGAAGCTTTGCCCGAAGAATACGCCCGGAGAGCGGTGGAGCTGAGAAACGATCACCCGTTCCGCACCATTGATCACAAACGTACCTTTAGGCGTCATGTATGGGATATTACCCAGGAAGACGTCCTGTACGATGGTCTGGAAATCCACGTGTTCCTCGTCATTGCAGGACAGCCGCAATTTGGCCTTGAGGGGCACGCTGTAGGTCAGCCCCCGTTGCATACACTCATCGATGGTGTAGCGCGGGGGGTCGATGAAGTAATCCAGGAATTCTAATACAAAGATGTTTCTGGCATCTGTGATCGGAAAATTTTCCTGAAAAACCTTGTAAAGCCCTTCGTTCATACGGTTCTCGGGAGTCGTTTCCAACTGGAAAAACTCCTGGAAGGACTTTAACTGGATTTCGAGAAGATCAGGGTATGGTGAGGGGAGCTTTATTTTGCCGAAGTTCACTCGCTTTTCTTCGGCGGTTTGTACCTTACCGTTTGACGTCATTGGCAAAAAATGTTTATTTTTTCGGCAACAATTAGCTTTCTAACAATCGCCTGTGCTGTAATAATACCCAAAAAATCCGAAAAAGTTCAATATTGCTAAACTTTATTATACGACAATAGGCTTAGCCAGTTGTGACACAACTGGCTAAGCCTTCTGCGCCGAAAAAACAGCCCGGGGGCTGTTTTTTCAACGGTTGTAACAAGAGGCCGTTACTTGATTTCTATTTCAGCGCCGGCTTCTTCGAGGGCTGCTTTGATCTTTTCCGCCTCATCCTTGGGCACCCCTTCCTTGATCGTTCCGGGGGCACCGTCAACGAGGTCCTTGGCTTCTTTCAAGCCCAGGCCAAGCAGGTTTTTCACCTCTTTAACCACTTTCAGCTTGCCCGCGCCGGCGGATTTGAGGATGACATCAAATTCCGTCTTTTCCTCGACGGCAGCAGCGCCGTCTCCACCGCCTGCGGCGGGGCCGGCAACAGCTACTGCGGCGGCAGCCGGTTCGATGCCATATTCGTCCTTGAGTATGCCAGCCAGTTCGTTCACTTCTTTAACGGTGAGGTTGACCAGCTGTTCTGCAAATGCTTTGAGATCTGCCATTGTAAGAATTTTTGAAAAGTTGTACGTTGATAAAATATATTGTGCGTACAGCTTGGAAGCCGTATTTGGGGGCGGTCCGCTATCCGGTGTTCGCGTTTCGCCATGGCTGCTTTTGCCAACCGCGAACCGCGAACCGCGAACCGCTGAACACTACTCGCCGCGCTCTTCCAGGGTTTTGAGTATCCCCATAAGGGTTTGCCCGCCCGACTGCAGGGCGCCGACGACATTTTTCGCGGGAGACTGCAGAAGCGCGATAATCTCAGCAACGAGGTCTTCCTTGGACTTGAGGTTGGCTAATGCATCCAGCTTGTCGTCACCCAGGAAAACATCCGTGTCGATATAGGCAGCCTTCAGCGTAGGCTTGTCGAAGTCCTTGCGGAATTCTTTGATCAACTTCGCCGGGGCGTTGGCCTTCTCTGCGATAAGCAGGGCAGTAGGCCCTTTGAGCGCTTCGTAGAGCCCGGCAAAGTTTTTGTCTTCCGGGGCGCTCTCCAGGGCTTTCTGGACGAGGGTGTTCTTTACCACCTTCATCTCTATGCCCTTCTCGAAGCACAATCTTCTGAATTTATTGACCTGCTCTACTGTCAGCGTCGAAGAGTCCGCCAGATAGAAATGGTCTATGCCGGACAGTTTTTCCTTCAATGCCTCAATAGTAGCGGTTTTTTCTGCTCTTGTCATTGCTTTTCAGGTTTTGAAAAGTTACTTAACCAATGCCTTCGCGTCAACGCGGATGCCGGGGCTCATCGAGCTGGCCACGGTCACGGACTTCACGTAGGCTCCCTTGGCAGAGGAAGGCCGCATCCGGACCAGGGTCGTGATCAGTTCGTTGGCATTTTCCGCCAGCTTCTCCGGCGTGAAGGATACCCGTCCTATTGAGGAATGAATGATACCATATTTATCGACCCGGAAGGAGATTTTCCCCCCTTTGACGTCGCTGACAGCAGCAGCGACATCCTGGGTGACCGTTCCCGTTTTGGGGTTGGGCATCAGGCCGCGGGGGCCGAGTATCCTGCCCAGGCGGCCCACCTGGGCCATGACCTGCGGCATAGCTATGACGACGTCTACGTCCGTCCAGCCCCCCTGAACCTTCTGGACGAACTCATCCAGGCCGGCATAATCGGCACCGGCGGCCAGGGCTTCTTCTTCCTTGTCGGGCGTGCAGAAAACAAGCACGCGTTTGGTTTTACCAGTGCCATGGGGAAGCGTGGCCGTGCCCCGGATGGCCTGGTCGGCTTTCCGGGGGTCTACCCCGAGCCGGACGTGAAGGTCGACAGAAGCATCGAACTTGGTAGTATTCACCTCTCTGACGAGTTTCATTGCCTCGTCAAGTGAATAAAAGTTCTCTCTGTCCACTTTCTTCTCGGCAGCCGATCTTTTCTTGCTTTTTTTTGCCATTGTTATCGTGTTTTGAGGTAGTTAACGTCCCACCGCAGACGGTGAGACTCCCTTCGTCATTTCCAGGATTAATTGTCGCTGGAGGCCTGGTCCTGCCAGGGCGGCGTGCCTTTGACGTTCACGCCCATGCTGCGGGCAGTGCCGGCCACCATCCTCATCGCCGATTCGACGGTGAAGCAATTCAGGTCCGTCATCTTGTTTTCGGCTATGGCCTTCACCTGATCCCAGGTAACCGAGCCGACCTTGTTGCGGTTGGATTCCGGAGATCCTTTCTTGATCTTGGCGGCTTCCAGCAGCTGCACGGCGGCCGGCGGCGTCTTGATGATAAAGCTGAAGGACTTATCTTTGAACACCGTGATCACGACCGGCAGCAGTTGGCCCGGCTTGTCCTGCGTTTCGGCATTGAAACGCTTGCAGAACTCCATGATGTTCACCCCTTTGGCGCCGAGGGCCGGGCCCACGGGAGGAGCCGGGTTGGCCGAACTGCCTCTAACCTGAAGTTTTATAAAAGCTTCTACTTCCTTAGCCATTGTTTTCGCTTTATTCGAATTGTATTGCCGACAGCTTCAGGGAAGCGTTTTCCGAAAACCGGAACGAAAGCTGAAAAGCAAAAAATCGATACTGAAAATAATATGTTAGGACAACTAGGATGTTTTTTCTACCTGCATGAAGTTGAGTTCCACTTCCGTCCCCCTTCCGAAGATCTTCACGATCACTTTCAGCTTCTTCTTCTCTTCGTTGACCTCCTGGATGTCGCCCACGAATTCGCTGAAGGGGCCGTCGATGATCTTGACTGTTTCCCCGACGATGAAGGGTTCGATCATGGCTTCTCCGGCTTCCTGCGACTCGTCGACCTTGCCCAGCATGCGGTTAGCCTCTGCCGGGCGCATGGGGATGGGGTTGTTGCGCCCCAGAAAGTGGATGACATTGGGTATATTGGAAATGGCCTGGATGACTTCGCCGCTCAGCATGGAGGGGATAGCTTCGATGAGGATATATCCGGGCAGGATATTTCTTTCGGAGATTACTTTCTTCCCGTTCCTTATTTTGTAAACCTTTTCGGTCGGGACCAGCACCTGGGAGATAAAATCCTTCCAGCCGGAACGTTCGATCTCCATCTCGATGCGTTCTTTGATCTTCCGCTCCTTCCCGCTGATCACACGAAGGGAATACCACTTCCTGTCGTTTGCCGCAGCATCCGAAGTGGCTTCAGTCTCTTCCTGTATTTGCTTTTCTTTATCCTCTGACATCACAATCCTTTATCCCTGTTAATTTTTTATTAGAGGCTGTAGACAAAATCCAGGATGGTACGGGAGAACACGTCCATCAGGAAGATTATCAACGCGAGAATGATCGAGGCTACCAATACCACCACGGTGCTGCTTTGCAGGTTGGCCCAGGTCGGCCAGGTCACCTTGTGGATCAGTTCGTTGTAGCTTTCAATAACGTACAATTTCAATCTTTCCATCACGCGGTTTTTATGCGGGCAGGAAGACTTCCCGTCTGTGCATTTGCACGGCTCGCTTCGCTTGCCTGCAACTGCATCGACGGGATAAATTTCTGCGTCCTCCTTTTCCCCGCAGAATGAGCACGGGCAGGAGGACTTCCCGTCTGTGCATTTGCACGGCTCGCTTCGCTTGCCTGCAACTGCATCGACGGGATAAATTTCTGCGTCCTCCTTTTCTCCGCAGAATGAGCACGGGCAGGAGGACTTGAACCCCCAGCCTACGGTTTTGGAGACCGTCGCTCTACCAGTTGAGCTATGCCCGTATGTATATGATGAAAAGATTAGGCATAATTATGCCTAACCTTTTCACCAACATATTTTCTGAGTACCTTGCTTGCGTATATCAGACGTCCAGGATTTCAGTAACCTGGCCGGCGCCTACCGTACGGCCACCCTCGCGGATAGCGAAACGGAGGCCTTTTTCCATGGCGATCGTATTGATCAGTTTAACTTCCAGGGAAACGTTGTCGCCGGGCATGACCATTTCCACGCCCGAGGGGAGGACAACGTCGCCGGTCACGTCGGTGGTCCGGAAGTAAAATTGCGGGCGGTAGCCGTTGAAAAACGGAGTATGGCGGCCGCCTTCCTCTTTAGACAATACGTAAACCTCGCACTTGAAATGCTTGTGAGGCTTCACGGAACCCGGCTTGCAGATCACCTGCCCGCGGCGGATTGCATCCTTGTCAATACCCCGGAGCAGCAGGCCTGCGTTGTCGCCGGCTTCGCCGCGGTCGAGGATTTTGCGGAACATTTCCACGCCGGTCACCACTGATGTCAGCGGTTTTTCACCTTCTTTCATCATACCGATGATCTCAACGCTCTCGCCGGTCTTGATGACGCCGCGCTCGATACGGCCGGTAGCAACCGTACCGCGGCCGGTGATGGAGAACACGTCTTCGATCGGCATCAGGAAAGGCTGGTCGACCAGGCGCTCCGGCTCCGGAATGTCTTTGTCGACGGCATCCATAAGCGCGCGGATGGACTTAACGGCAGCTTCTTCGCCTTCCAGTGCCTTGAGGGCGGAACCCTGGATCACGGAGGCGTTGTCGCCGTCGAACTCATACTGGTCGAGCAGTTCGCGGACTTCCATCTCCACCAGTTCGAGCATCTCGGGGTCGTCCACCAAATCTACCTTGTTCATGTACACAACGATCTTGGGAACGCCGACCTGGCGGGCCAGAAGGATGTGTTCGCGGGTTTGCGGCATCGGGCCGTCAGTGGCAGCAACCACAAGAATAGCGCCGTCCATCTGGGCAGCACCTGTTACCATGTTCTTTACGTAGTCGGCGTGGCCCGGGCAGTCGACGTGGGCGTAGTGGCGGCTCGCCGTCTGATATTCTACGTGTGCAGTATTGATGGTGATACCCCGGGCTTTCTCTTCCGGAGCAGCATCGATAGAGTCGTAGTCTTTTTTCTCTGCAAGTCCATCTTGAGAAAGGACGTAAGTAATCGCCGCAGTAAGAGTAGTCTTACCGTGGTCTACGTGGCCGATTGTCCCCACGTTAAGGTGCGGTTTGGTCCTTTCGAATGTTTCCTTAGCCATCGGTAATCAAATTTTTTGATATGAAATTCTTGTGGTTAAACAAAGTGCCGAACAATAATTAGTTGAGCCAATGTGGGGATTTGAACCCCAGACCCCTTCCTTACCATGGAAGTGCTCTACCCCTGAGCTACATTGGCCTGGCCTCCGTATGGGCTTATCTGTTGAGCAATGCCCGACAGAAGCCCTGGAACGAAACTGTTATCGCCCGGCTTTTCTTTTAATTCTTGAGCGGGCGACGAGACTCGAACCCGCGACCCTCAGCTTGGAAGGCTGATGCTCTACCAACTGAGCTACGCCCGCTTATATCCGCCGAGGCCCGAAGAGCAAAGGCGGATTGCATCCAGCCAAGCGCTTCAGCCCGAAACGAATGAATGCGCCCGCCTTCGCTAAAGCTTCGGCGGGCAAAGTGGGGGTGATAGGATTCGAACCTATTCAGTCAGAGACACCAGATTTACAGTCTGGCCCGGCTCTCCCACTCCGGCGCACCCCCGGGAGAATAAAACTCGAATTTCAAATAACTTTTGCTTTGTTTGAGCCGGATCACTGATGATCCCGCTTTTTGAGCCAGCAGAGGGATTCGAACCCCCGACCCGCTGATTACAAATCAGCTGCTCTGGCCAACTGAGCTATGCTGGCTTTTGAGCTTAAAAGCGAAATATCATTCGAGACTCCTTGCTCAGTTTTCCTGTGCAGCCTCAAAAAGCGGGACTGCTCTGGCTCCCGCTTTGGAAACAGCGGGAAGCTGTGCTGGCTTTGGGCTTTTCGCAGCAGATGCCGGCTGATAAAAGCTTGAGAAGGGGAAAAAGTTCCCGAAAAATTCAAGGGGCAACTCTTTTTTGGCGAAGGCGGAAAGCCAACAATTACAGGCGTTTCAATAGTTGCCCGAGATCATTTTCTCAAAGCGATTGCAAAGATAGAACATTTTAACAAAAGAAAAAATAGTGCTATTCTTTTTTCGCCTTTTTTTTAGCCAGGATGGACAGGATTTCCGGACGTGCTGCCTTCAGGCGGCGCGTTTCATAGACAGGATCAACAGGATGGGCAGGTTCCGGCGAGGCTCCGGGGCTGCTTCAGCCACTTCCGCCCACCGTGGTGGGGGTACGGGGCTAAAAAGACTCCCCTGCCGGAGCCGGCAAGGGAGTAAAGGCTGATGGAAATCTTTATTCGGGCAGGCCCACCCTGATTGCGCCGGTCAGGCGTTGCGCAGCCGTTCCTTATACCGGATGAGCTGGCGTTTCAGCGCGGCGGCGGCGGCATCGACAGAGGCTTCAAAGGTTTTGCTGGCTTCTTTTGCGATGAGTTGCTCTCCGGGCACATTGAGGCGCACCTCGGCGATCTTATCCTTGATTTGGCCGGAGTTTTCCAGTTTCAAAGTTACCCTCGCCTCGATAATCCGGTCAAAAAACTGGTCCATTTTATTGAGCCTCTTTTCTATGTAATCGATGAGCTTTTGGTCTGCTTTGAACTGGACAGATTCGGTATGAACTCTCATAATCTTTCCTTTTTGGTGAATTAAGAATAATATGAGGAATGGCGGCTGGCCTTTAGCCTTTGTCCGGGCCAGCCTTTGGGTGGGCATCGCGGTAAATTTGCCGTAGCCGCTCAATGGAATTATGCGTATAAACCTGGGTGGAAGCGAGGCTGGAGTGCCCCAGCAGCGCCTTTATCGCATCCAGGCCGGCGCCGTTTTCCGATAAATGGGTGGCAAAAGAGTGCCGCAGGGCATGGGGGCCCCGCCGGCTGTTGTTGGTTACCAGAGAAAGGTATTTATGAACGATGTTGTACATGAGTTTGGGATATAACGGCTTCCCCTTGCCGGTGAGGAATAACCTGGGGCAATCTGCTGCGGGAAACGCCTGTTCCCGCTCCTCCAGGTAAGCTTTTATGTTGTCTGCCAGCGCCGGGCTGGCCGGCACGAGCCGTTCCTTGCCGCCCTTGCCCATAATGCGGACCTGCTGGCTGTCGAAGTCGATGTCTTTCAGCTCCAGTGCCATGGCTTCCGACCGCCGCATGCCGGTGGCGTACAGCAACTCGAGGATCATGCGGTCCCGGGCGCCGGCATAGCCGCCTTCAAATTCAACCTGTTGAAAGAGCTGGCCCAGTTCGGATTTGCGGAGGCTGCCGGGCAGGCGTTTGCCGGCCTTCGGCGCCGACACCTTGGCGGTGGGGTCGGCCTGCAGGTAATTGCGCCGGATGAGGAATTTAAAGTAGGCCTTGAGAGTCGACAACTTCCGGTTGGCCGTCCGGGAAGAACGCCCCTGTGTCATGAGGTGGACGATCCAGGAGCGGATGTGGGAATGCCCCACCTCCTCAACGGAGGCGAGGCCTAGTTCTTCTTGTATGAAATGCAGGAACTGCTCCAGGTCTTTCCGGTAAGCAGTAAGGGTGTTCTGTGAGAACCGTTTTTCGAATTGCAGATATTGCAGGAAGGACTTTTCTCTCATTCCCGTTCTAAATTGTAATGGAGAAACTTACCCCTACAATTTAGGGAGAAAAGGAGAAATTGTCAACCGGCGTCATCCCATTTCTACCTGCTTCTTTTGACGGTAGACAGCCTTGAGCTTTTCATTCCTGCGAACCACTGAAGGTTTGTTATACTGCTGGCGGTTGCGCAACTCCCGCATAATGCCGGCGCGGTTGTACTTGAACTTGTACTGTTTCAGCGCTTTGTCGATGGATTCGTTTTCGCGGACGTCAACGATGATCATGGTTCAGATAATTTTGGTTCTTTGACAAATCCTGTGATTTAGAGACAGTGCGTCATGCACAACCACTGCTCCTTGGTTGAATCGCTGGCTTAGAGCATGTTTGGAGGTAGTCATTTTGGCTGCAAATGCCAGCTTTTGGAACCTCACTTTGCCATTTTTCCGCCCCGTAGCGCTGCTATGGGGCGGAAAAATGCCTTCGTGAGAACCCAAAATCTGAC
>JAGFJD010000347.1 GCA_024102975.1 Phaeodactylibacter sp.
GTGGATCATACAGATGAAACCTTTGAAACGGAAATTCAGCAACTGCCAAAAGGCAGCCTGTTGGAAGCTAACCTGCGTGCTGGCGAATGGTCGTTGTGCCGGTGGTATCACTTGCATCCCACGCCCTGGAAACAAAGCTTCCCGGAAGCCTGCGCGGAATTTTATTATCTGCTGAACGACAGCGTGCGCTTGCGTATGCGCTCCGACGTGCCGGTAGGCTCCGCTTTATCAGGGGGGCTCGATAGTTCTACCATCGTTTGCCTGATGAGGAGGGTACTGGAAAGCCAGAGCAACGGCGGCCACCCGATCAAGACCATTACTTCCTGCTATGCCGATAGGCAATATGACGAATGGGAGTACGCCGAGCAGGTCGTCCGAAGCGCAAATGCAAAGCCTTACCGTATATTTCCCACCTTTGAAAAGCTCCTGAAAGACCTGGATCAGATGCTCTGGCACATGGACTTCCCGTTTTACAGCACCAGCCAGTTCAGCCAGTGGTGCGTCTTTGAAGGCGCCGCTGCTGCGGGCCTGAAGGTAATGATCGACGGGCAGGGCGCCGACGAACAACTGGCCGGGTATGCGGGAATGGAGACGCGCTTGTTCACCGGCCTGCTCGGAAAAGGACAGTGGATGGAGTTTTTCCGGGAAACGGCTGCTTATAAGCGCCGCAACAATCAATACCCTACTGCTGCTGTGATGGGCGCCATTGAATACCACACCCCGGCCTTTCTCCATGGCCTTTGGCCTCAAAGGCGCCGCCAGGTAAAACCCATGCCACCTCAATGGTTAAAGAAAAACCACAGCAGGCAGTTGTACGCGCCGCCTGGCAGCCTGCACGAAAGCCTGCGCCGGCAGGTGACTGGCCGCCCCCTTCCCGGGCTATTGCGCTATGAAGACCGAAACAGTATGGCTTTCTCTATTGAGTCCCGTGTTCCTTTCATGGATCACCGGGTGATGGAATTCACGCTGGGCCTGCCTGAAAATTTCGTTTTTCGCCGGGGCGTGCAAAAGTACATCCTGCGGGAGGCGTTTGCCGGCCTCGTGCCGGATCAGGTACTGGCCCGGAGAGACAAGATGGGCTTTGTTTCACCGGAGGAGCGATGGCTGAAAGAGGAAGGCAACGCCTGGTTCTGCAAGGAGGTGGCCGATGCCGGAAAGTACATGGCTGAATTTATCCATCAAGAGAAAGCCGGGGAAATGGTGCAGGCAATGGCAGAAGGTAAAGAGAAATTCTCTTTCACCCCCTGGCGTATTCTGAGCCTGAACCGCTATGTAAAAATGATTTCGGAGCAATTTCGGCCGATGTAACACCGGGCCAAACTTTCGTAACAGCTATGAAAAGCTTTTGGCGCCTTCCCCCCTTCCTTTGGAGCAAGAAACACAAATTACATAAAATAAAAGGTTATGCCTGTTCCTTCCGGTGGCCTCAAGGGCCTGTCCGTTTTCCCTGATGCCATTCCCGCATTGAGCGCGCAGGAAAACTACGCGCTCTCCGACGCCCAGCGAAGGCTCTGGATACTGGGCCAGATCGAAGGACGGTTGCTGGTGAACAACCTTTCTTATACGGTCAAAATACAGGGTGAACTGGATGTCGAAGCCCTGGAGAAAAGCTTGCAATTGCTTTTTCTAAGGCACGAAAGCCTGCGTACCAACTTTGCGGAGGGCCGCCAGTTCATCCATCCCGAACGGCGTTTTCAGTTGAAAGCCCGCGACTATTCCGAGGCAGGCGAGGAAAAGGCCCGTGCCTATTTGCAGTCGCTGGCCGATTATGTTTTCGACCTGGAAAGGGATGTGTTGTTGCGCGTGCGGTTGGTCATAACGGGGCCCGCCGGGCACTTGCTGGTGTT
>JAGFJD010000367.1 GCA_024102975.1 Phaeodactylibacter sp.
GGACACAGAGAGGCACGGAGGTCAACACAGAGTACACGGAGTTTTTTCCATTGATAATCAGGTCTCTGTGTGGCTCTGTGCCTTCTCGGCGTACTCTGTGTCCAGAAAAATGTCTAGTAGTGTGCCCAATGTGTTCTTTGTGTCCTATGTGGTTCAGGAGCGGGGGGCGCCCGGAGTGTTTTTTGCCACATAGGCCATGCAGCCCTGCCTTATGTGGTTCAGTGCTTTTACAGCACTTTAAACCCGGAAAGCGGGCCTCCGGGTTCATGGTCCCTGAAAGAAAAGAATTTATGGAATTTTGTGGCCACATCCATAGAATCCTCAGAATCCATAACATCATCGCCCCACCACCACCCGCTCTACCCACCGCCGCCCTCCATCGTACACTTCTACCCCATACACCCCTGCCGGCAGGGCATTTTCCGGAAGCACGTGTTGCCAGGTGCCGCCGCCCGGCGCTGAGGCCTGGTAAACAGTACGCCCGTCCGGGCTATATATCCGTATGAATACGTCCATTGCTTCAGCATAGCCGCTCAATGTGAGGGCGCCGGCGGCGGGGTTGGGAAAAATGCGAATGTCGCCTGGTTCGTCTTCCTGGTCGCCCAGCACGAGCTCAAACCGATACCCGTTGGCAGCAAAGGCCTGGCTGTAACCGGGAATAAGCTCCGGGTCCAGCTCATCGGCAGGCGTAAAGCCTGGCGCCAGCTCCACAATGAATAAGGGCACTCCTTGCTCAAAACGAACGGCTTCGGTATGGAACCAACACAAGCGCAGAATCCCATCCTCGGAAAAGGAATAAGCGAGTTCACCGGCCTGGGTTCCGGCCCGGACATCGCGCAGGGCAGCGCCGGCCGGCAACCGCAGCGCCGCCTGAAAAGCGGCCCACTCCCCTGCTCTGGCTGGCGCTGCCAGAAAAGCGGTTGTGCCCTCTTTGGATTCGGCCTCCAGGCGCAGGGGCAGGTAGCCCCGGCTTTCCAGCCCATGCCGGCCGGCCACAGCGTCCCCGTTGAGGTCGCCCACCTTGATGCCGACGAAGTCTGCCCCGCTGCAATAAACCAGATTGGGGAAAACTGCAGTGGAAGGAATGGGTTCCAGCCATGGGTCAAGCGGGTCGGGAAACACATAATCGGCCCGCACGAAGCGCCAGGCCGGCTTGTCCGCCGGGAATGGTTCCGTATCGATGAGCAGGATAAGCCGCCTCAGGGCCACCATATCCAAAGCGGTTATGCTGCCCGAATAGTTGACATCCGCCGCCAGCAGCCTGTAGGGGCTGCCCAGGGGTTGTATGCCCAGGATGTGCTTGGAAAGCAACACCAGATCAAAAGTGGAGACGCCAAGGAGGGGGGCGTCGTTGCTGTAGGGCGCCACGGTGTAAGTGTGCCCGGACAGCAGCATGTCAAAGGAATATCCGCTGCCGAAATCGACGGCGACCGTATCCCCGTTCCGGATGAGGAACACCTGTGCGTTTTCGCTTAGTGCCAGGCTATTTTCCATATAGATTGCCCCCCGGAGGCTGGCCAGTTCCGGCAACAAAAAATGGTCGTCGATGGTGTGCCAGGCATAGTTGGTGATGATGGGTTCGTTGTAGTCGAAATAGATGGCGGCGTTGTTTTCGATGATGGCGCCGTTGGGGTTGCCAGGCTGCTGTTCGATATGAAACTGTATAAAACCCTGAGAGCCGTCCTGGTTGGCGGCGCTGTCGGGCAGCATGATGTTGTCGAAGCGGAACTCGGCCACGCCGTTCCCGCGCAGGGTGTAGGCGTAGGGATGACTGGAAGCGCCGGGGCGCAGGCTTGCCGGGTTGAGTTCCGCCGGCAAGGTGTCGCGGATAACCACCAGGAAGGCCGTATCCGTGCCGGTGTTTTGAAAGCGGATGAGGTATTCCAGGCCCGACGTGGGATGTAAAAACCGGTTCGGCCCCTGTCCCCGCGGAAAAGCCTGTTTGTCGTTGGGGTCAAACGGACCGGTATTTTCCCGGCAGCTGATGTCGGTGAAGGGGTTGCCGGCCTCGGTGGGATACTGGGCGACAAAACCGAGGCTGGGGCCTTCCGGGCCGGCCGGGCCGCAGGCTTCTACCGCCAGGGTGGGCTGAGCCGCGCCAGGATCAGAAGGCGGGTCCAGAAGCAGGCGCTGGGTGGCGCCGTTGGCGGGCAGGCTGAGCTCGAAGCTTTGCCCGCTGTTCAGCTGAAACTCGCCGGTCCGCATGATCAGGTCATCCTCAATGACGATGAAGTGGCGCCCGGCCGGCATGTCGCCGCCCAGGTTGTCGATGCGGAATTGAACGCTGTCGCCGGCACAGGCACCTTCGATTTGCAGCAACGGGCCAGGCACAGGCAGGCAAAGCGAGTCCGGAAAAATGCGCGCCTCCACGCAGTGGGCCTGGCCGGGCAGGGCGGCACAGTTCAGGAAAGCCTCAATGCTAAAGGAACCGCAATCGCCGGGAGCTATATCGCCCAGCGGGAAAGTGTAGGTGGGCCAATTTATCGACGACCAGGGCAGGCTGCTGCCGACAAAGGTAAGATGGCTGTCGAACGTCACTTTTACATAAGCTCCTTCCGCTGTGGCCGTGCCGGCATTGCAATAGCGCACCTGATACGTGTTGGTAGCGCAACGGCGCAAAGCAATGGGGGAAATGTCGACTTCCATGTAGGGGCAGCCGGCGGCGGCCTGGACCGAAAAATCCCGGATCAGGGTGGTATCCTCAGTAATGCTGGCCGGCACTTCCGACGCACAGGGAATCCAGAGGGCATTCGGCGGGACGGCCGACACCTGATAATCTCCAACCGGCAGCGCCATGTGGTAACGCCCGCCGGCAGCTGTGACAGCGTAAAAATCGCCGCCTGCCGAAGTCGCTTTCACCACCCAGTTTCCCAACCCTTCTTCCCCGTTGTCCGCCTGGCAGTTTCCGTTTTCGTCTCTCCGGATATTGCCGTCCAGGTGCCCGGCCGGCCCCGGCCAGGGGATGGCGCTGCAGTCCAGGTCGCCTGTTTTTATAGCGATGAAATTCATGGTTAAATCCTCCGTAGCTGTTGAATCTCCGGGGGCGTTGTTGATGTTGACCACGTCCGGAAACAATTCAAACCACGGGTTGCCGGGAGCGGGAAACACATAATCTGTGGAAATAAACCGCCAGGAGGTATTGCCGGGAATGGCAGCAAGGGACCCGTCGAGCAGCTGGCTGAGGGATATAGCGTCCAGGGTGGTAATGGACGCGGAGTTATTCAGGTCAGCGGCAATCATCAAATAGGGAGAGCCGAGGGGCGACTGCCCGTCGATATGCTGCGCCAGCAGGGCAAGGTCGTTGTGGTCCACTCCGTCCAGCCAACCTCCGCCGAGATTAGGGGCAATGGCATAATCCTCTCCTTCCAGCAAGCCAACGCTGTAAAATCCGTTCTCATCCGTCGCCACCCCCAGTATCTCTACCCCAGGAACAGGGCCCCCGCATGGCGTCCTGATATGGCCGGAAAGAGTAATGGTATCCTGCCCGGAAGCCGGCAAAAAAGCAAAAGACAAAAATGCCGATAAGACGATGGGGATTATAACTTTCATGCGCGATTATGATTTACAGTTTCACGCTACCAAGGTCTCTATTCTTTTTGCCAAAGGCAAAGACATTTTTTTTAGTTTGTCCTTAATATTTTTTAATTTATCTTTCTCTACTATACTAAAAATAAGGCAGTTTATATTTTTTTGTCTATCATATTTTTTATTTTATAAATTGAAATATCTTTCGCTAAAATGTCACAACCCGCCGGGTTGCCGAGTAGCTACCGTTTGGCTGAACCCGGCAGGCGGTGACGTCCTGGCTGGCTGGAGTCACGCCAGGATTGCGGTGTTATGCTAAAAAATACTGCATGAAAAACAGCTTGTTGCTGGAAGCGCTGGAAACTCTGGATAAAAAGGAACGCCGCGCCTTCGCCCGTTTTGTGCAATCCCCCTTTTTCAACCAGCGGGAGGACGTTGTGCGGCTCTACGATTACCTGTCCGAGTGCCTGTGGGAGCACCGGGTAATCCCGGACAAAGAACAGGCATTCGCCCGCCTGTTTGGCGAAGCGGAATACGACGACCACCGGATGCGCGTATTGATGAGCTTTTTGCTCAAACTGCTGGAGCAGTATTTCCAGTACGAAACACAGACAGAAAACGAAGCGGAAAACGGGCTGGCTCTGGCCCGCGCGTACCGTCGGCGGCGGCTGCCCCGCCATTTCAGGCGCTGCCTGCGGGCTGCCAGGGCGAC
>JAGFJD010000370.1 GCA_024102975.1 Phaeodactylibacter sp.
AGGATAAAGCCGGATTGTTTTTCTGCGAAACCGTAAAATCCTTTCGGCTCTAAATGAAAGTATTCGTCCTCATTGATTTCTTCTTCCTCTTCATATTCATCGATGTCTTCTTCAGGGGACTCCCAATAGGCGTAAAAAAAATCCCAAATCACGCCGCTGACATTAAAAGGAACCTGCCTGGAATGCATATATCTCATGAACATCTTTTGCAGGTACTCCAGGTTCCTTCGCTGGTTTTCGGTGAAAAAAGCGCTTGCCTTCTCAAATTTGTTCGTCAGGCCGGCTTCCAGCAAGTCGTGATAAATGGCATCGACCTCGAAATCGAAGCTGGCCATTTGTTCATTGAAATACGGCCAGTCAAAGGCTTTTCCTTCGCGAAGGCGATCATAGGCTTTTTCAAACTCCAGGTAACTCCCGAGAATCACCAGGTCAAAAGCGGCTCCTCCTATAAGGTCCGGCGATTCATTGACCTCGCCATATATGGTGCTTGCCCACCGGCCGACCAGGGAAGAATAACCGTAGAAATTCGCTTTCTTGAGGGCCAGCAGCAGCATGTCGTAGTCGCGCAGAGGATTCCCGATAAACGCTTCGGCAAGGCGAGCTACTTTTTCTTCGTCGCCCCGATAGCAGAAATAAGTGATGAGGCCTTCATTCAAATAATGGAAGGCCTCGCCATAGATGGAGGGGTTATGCTCTTTCAACGCCTCTGCCAATTCGTAAAGTTCTTCATAGGCGCGCTGTGTAGTATAGGAATCCAGCAGAGCCAGCATAGTATCCATCATGTCGTACGATTCCGTTACTTCTTCCGGAAGCGGCTGGCTGAATATGGAAAGGGCTGCTGCGTGATCTATGGGGTCTCTTCCGGCAACGTAGCGGTCCCAGAATGTCTCAAATTTCATGGTTGGTATTTTAGCTTTAAGTGGCCAGGCCTACTTAATTTACTAATAAACTGGGATGTTCGCGAGAGGCTCCACCTCCGCCAAGGCTACGGCGGACAGGTGGTGCCTCGATGCGGCATAATTGACAAGTCTCCAGACTTGCGTACTCCTCTATTATTACTCATTTATGCCAGTCGGAGACTGGCTTATTATCCCGCATCGCGTCTTATAGACGCTCGCGAACGTCCCGGTTTATTGGCAAATATTCGGCTACTTAACTACTTTTAAAAATTATCTCTAATATAAAGCAACACCTTCTCCATTTCCAACTTCACCGGCTTGCTGTTCCCCAGGTAATTGTTGTTCATAAAACTGAAGATATACACCTTGCCGCTCCCCGCCAGCAGGTAGCCGCTCAGGCAGTGGCGGTTGCTGAGGGTGCCCGTCTTGGCGTAAACATAAGGTTTTTCATCCGCATAAAACTCCTTGATGGTACCCGACACGCCGCCGGCAGGGAAGGTGCTGAAGAGGCGCTCCCTGGGCAGCTCCCGGTAGAGCAGTTCCAGAATACTTACTATGGAACGGGGCGTGAAGAGGTTGTAGCGCGACAGGCCGGACCCATCCCGCCAGACAAGCGTATCGGGGACGCCCCGGAAGAGGCTGTCGGCGGCATAGCGGATGGCTTCCCGGCTGTTTATGCTCCCGGTGAGCTTCTCGGAGCAGGCGAGCAGCAACTGCTCGGCGATGAAGTTGTCGCTGTCCTGCATCAGGCGGCGGTAGAGGGTGTCGGGGATGGGCGAATACAGCGTTTTAGCCTCTTCCGGTTCTACGTTCAGCAGGTCGAGGAGGCCGACGGGGCGCCCCAGGGTGTCGGACAGCAGGGCGGCGATCACCCCGGGCGTACAACGGAATGGCACTTCCCGGGAAAAGGGCAGGCCGGTGAGGGCCCGGGCGTTGTATTCGAACAGGTTGGCGTGTTCCTGCCGCCGGATGGTGGGGCGGAAATCATCCAACCGGGGGTTGAAGGCAATGTGGTGTTGAAAGAAAGGAGGACAGGCGATAAAGCCCTCGCCCAGGCTGTCCCGCTCGAAGAAAGCTATATTGCCGTAAATGGGAAAAGAGGACCGTTCTGTCTGGTAATAGCCGGCGTAATCGTCCCACGCCCATCCGGGGCCGAAGCGCTCGTCCCGGAAGTTGTGGGTGGAAAAGAACAACTGCCGGCTCGTGTCGCGCAGCCAGGCCAGGAGGTTGCTGTCCTGCGGCATCGCCGGGTGCAGGAACAGGGGGTTGCCCGTACCCCAGAAAACTGCCGAGTCGCCCTTTTCGACGTACCGCAGGGCGGGAATGGAGTCGCCCAGTACCTTCAGGGCTGTATAAAAGGTCAGGATTTTTGTGTTGGAGGCCGGCGTGTAGTACTTTTTCGCATCCTTTTGGAAGGCCATTTCCCGCCTTTCCGGATCGTACAGCGCAAAGCCGGCGAATATTTTTGGGAAAACTTCCGATTCCTGAAACAGGCGGGCCAGTTCGGCCAGCTTCTTCTCGCTCCCTTTCTGTCCCTGAAGGATAAGGGCAGGCAATAAAAATAAGCACAGGAGTATAAACCGCATAGGTGGAATGATTTTCGGATATTTGCCTCTCACAGGGTTGCTGTTTATCACATAGGCCACATAGGCGTTTTCACATAGGCCACAATAGTCCCGGCCGTTTTGCAGGAACACGAAAATATACGACATATGTTGGCACTTAGAGAAAGAAAAACAATCATAAAGAGGATGGAGTGGCGGAGTCGGGGAGAGGTGAAGTATTGCCTGCCTGCCAGGCCGTCCGGCGAATCGCCTGGCGGACAGGCGGGGAGTACTGGAATACTGGAATGCCGGCGTGGTGAAAAAAGGCGGCAAACCATATATTGGCTCCTGCTGTCCGCCATCCTGACGGCAGGCAGCAGCCCTTCCTTTGCCCAGCCTGGCCAGCCGGACGACGGCACGAAGGCTTTCCAGCAGGCAGAACAGGCGGTGACGCTGTTGCGCAACGAAGGCAACCTCATCCCCCTGCAAGGGCTGGACACCCTGCGGATCGCCTACCTCGGCATTGCCCCTCCGCTTTCCGAAGGCTTTTACCCTACTCTGCAGAAATACATGCCCGTCGAGCAGCTCGATATACCTTTTGCACCGGATAAGGCAACGGCAGAAACCTGGCTTCAGGGGCTGGCCAGGCAATACAACCTCCTGATCGTCGAGATCACCGACTATACCATCGGCGGCCAGCTGCCGGCAGCCTATCAGCAGGCGAGCCTGCTGAACGCCATCGGAGCGCACGAGCGAGCCATCGTCGTCGTCCATGGAGACGGCACAGTATTTCAGGCAGCGCCGGGGCTCCTGCAGGCAAGGCAGCTGATCATCGCGCCCAACCACCTGAAATACGGGCCGGGTGTCGCCGCCCAGATTATCTTCGGGGGGCTGGGCGCCAAAGCCCGCATGACGGCACCCCTGCGCGGCACGACGTTCCGCCAGGGCGACGGCCTGTCCAGCCCGGGCGGCCTGCGGCTGAGCTACACGCCGCCGGCCTACGCCGGAATGGATGCCCAACTGCTGGAGGACAGCATCCGCGCCATCGTCGAAGAAGGCATCCGGGCCGGCGCTTTCCCAGGCGCTCAGGTGCTGGTGGCGAAAGATGGCCACGTTGTTTACCACAAAACCTTCGGCTATCATACTTATGACAGCCTGCAGGCAGTTTCGACGGACGACATTTACGACCTGGCCTCAGTCACCAAAATCTCTTCCGGCCTGGCGGCGCTGATGCGCCTGCACGGCCAGGGGAAGTTCGAACTGGACGCCCCCCTGAAGCAGTACCTTCCGTCATTTGGCCGTTCCAACAAAGAGTCGCTTACCTTTCGCTCCCTGCTTGCCCACAATGCCCGGCTGCGGGCATGGATTCCCTACTGGAAAGGCACCCTTCGCGGCAACGCCCGCTACCCCTGGAAAAAAGGGTGGGACAACGAGCGCATCAACGATTTCCGCTTCCGCTGGCGCACCTTCAAAACAGATTCTTCCGCCCGCTTCCCGGTTTACGTCACGGACAGCCTGTGGCTGCACCGCAATTACAGGGAAAAAATCTTCAAGTCCATACGGAAATCGCCGCTCAATAAAGAGGAAGGGTATGTGTATTCCGATATGTTCTTCACGATCCTGCCGGAGGTCGTGGAGCGGATTGCCGGAGAACCCTTCGAAAGTTATCTGAAGGAAACGTTCTACTACCCGCTCGGCGCCTACACCATCACCTTCAATCCCCTGCGCTTCTTCCCCCGGGAACGGATCGTTCCAACGGAAAGAGATACCTTCTTCCGCATGGTGCAGATTCACGGGCGGGTACACGACGAGGGAGCGGCGATGCTGGAGGGGGTCTCCGGCCACGCCGGCCTGTTCGCTTCCGCCAACGACCTGGCCAAGCTGATGACGATGTATATGAACTACGGCACTTACGGCGGAAAGCAGTACATCGCCGAAGAATCGGCCCGCGAATTCGCCCGGTGCCAATACTGCGAGCAGGGCAACCACCGGGGGCTGGGCTTCGACAAGCCCCTGATCGAATATGACCCGGAGAAGAGCTCCGTCGCCGAGGCGGCCGGGCCGGAGAGCTTTGGCCATTCCGGCTATACCGGGACCTTTACCTGGGCCGACCCGGAAAAGGGCCTGCTGTATGTTTTTATGTCCAACCGGGTTTTCCCCACCCGCAATAACCCGAAGATCTACCGGTTGAACATCCGGCCGCGGATACACGAGGTGTTGTATGAGGCTGTGCGGGAGTAAAGGGAAGAGGGATGGAGTGTTGGCAAGGCACCCCCGTCCTTCGGGGCAAAATTTGCGATGTGCGATGTGCGACCGTCTCGTTCGAGCGTTCGACTGAACTCACGCCGAAGTCCGGTTAAAATTTTTGATTTGCAGCCAACCGCCGGCACCCAGTTGAGCAGCCAGGCCCGGAAACATCAAACATCAAACATCGCACATCAGACATCAAACGTCAGAAATGCAAAGGCGGTGCCATGCCGTTTGTGCCGACAGAAACGAAATACACCATTTACCCACAACCGGGCAGTGACTTTTCTCCGTTCCTGCACTCTTACTACATCGCCCCCAAAACAATTCTGCGCAAAAAATGAACTGATATGCAAACAGACAACAACAATGCCCCGTCTTCCAGCTTCCTCTGGGAACACCTCAGCTGGCCAGAAATCCAGGAGCGGCTGAAGGAAGTTGACATAGCCATTCTGCCCTGCGGCGCCATAGAGCAGCACGGCCCTCATCTGCCGGTGGATATCGATTACTTCGACGCACGCCATCTCGCCATACAGGTTGCGCGCGCCTGCAGCGATCCCAAGCCTTTTGTTTTGCCATCCATTCCCTTTGGCGTATCTTACCACCATCAGGATTTCAAGGGGACGATCAGCGTGACCAACGAGGCGCTGTCGCGTTTTGTTTATGACATCGGGATGAGCCTGGCGCAGAACGGTATCCGGAAGCTGCTCATCCTCAACGGTCACGGGGACAACGCCCCGACCCTGAACTTTGCCGCCCAGATGATCAACCGGGACGCTCATATTTTCGTCTGTGTAGATACCGGGGAAACCAGCGACGAGGATCTTTACCAACTGGCGGAAACGCCCAACGACATCCATGCCGGCGAGATTGAGACCAGTACGACGCTCGCCATCCGGCCGGATATGGTCCGGATGGACAAAGCGGTCGATGAGATTCCCCGGTTTGGCAGCCAGTATATGGACTTCACCTCCGCCCACGGCCTGCCCTGGTACGTGCGCACCCAAAAAATCTCCAAAAGCGGAGTGATCGGTGCCCCCAGCCGGGCCACGGCCCAGAAGGGCAAGCAGATGTGGGATATCATGGTGGACCACCTCGTGAAGTTCATCGAGGATATAAAAAGCAGCAAATTGGAGGATTTGCACCAAAGGAAATATTAGTGCCGGGCAACGAAAACGTCATTATTAACAATGCCATGAAAATAACCCAGCTGGAATGCTGGGCGCACCACATGCGCCTGGCAGAGCCTTATACCATTGCCTACCAGACCATCGACACGGCGCCCAACGTCTTCCTGAAGGCCAAAACGGACACCGGCCTTACCGGCTGGGGCTGCGCTGCGCCCGACCTGGAAGTGACCGGCGAGACAGCCGAGATGGTCGTCCGCACTTTCAATGACACCATCGAGCCGTTCCTGCACGGCCAGGATCCCTTCCGCTATGCTCTCCTGCTACAGGAACTGCGGAATCATATCCCCAATGCCCACTCTGCCCTGGCCATGGCCGACATGCTGCTCTACGACCTCATGGCGCAACAGGCCGGAGAGCCATTATACAAGTTGCTGGGCGGATTCCGCACCAGCATTCTCACCAGCATCACCATCGGCATCCTCCCCGTCCGGGAAACGGTAGAACGAGCAGCGGCCTTTATCGGCAGCGGCTTTCAGGTCCTGAAGCTCAAAGGAGGGGCCAGCCTGGAGGAGGATGTGGAAAAGGTTATGCTCGTTCGGGAGAAAGTGGGCAAGGGCATCGAGATCCGCTTCGACGCCAACCAGGGGTATGCCGTCGAAGACGCCATTGCCTTTATCCGTCGAACGGCCGAGGCCCGGGTGGAGTTGCTGGAACAGCCGACCAGCCGGCACAACGAGGAGTTGCTGAAGGAAGTCGCCGCCAATGTCCCCGTGCCGGTCATGGCCGACGAAAGCCTGATGACGCTTAAAGACGTTTTTCAGCTCACCAGCCGGGGTTGTATCGACATGATCAACATCAAGCTCATGAAGGTGGGCGGCATCATGGAAGCCCTGCACATCAACTCGGTGGCCAA
>JAGFJD010000378.1 GCA_024102975.1 Phaeodactylibacter sp.
GCGACAGCACGGTGGCGGTGAACATCAATATACTGGTGAATGCGGAGGATAGGCCTGTGAAGCCAGCTCCCGCCTTCCGTTTGTTCCCCAACCCGGCTACGGAAGTTTTGCACCTGGAGTTCGACGGTTTTCCCGCCGGCCTGGCCCGGCTGAGCATCCGGAGCAGCACGGGAAGGCTCGTGTGGCGGGAGAGCTTAAGCCTCCCCGGAGGTAAGGCACGGCACCGCATTGACCTGGCTGGCTGGCCGCCGGGGGTGTACTTTGTGGCGGTACAGGCTGGCGGCGAATGGTGGGAAAAGAAGTTCGTGGTTGTTTAGCTATGAGAATCCAGGGCTAGTGGTAAGCGTCAAGCCAACGCCACTTCAACGTTACCTCCCCGGCGAATAAACCTTCCCCCCTATTGCCAGCGCTATCCCCAGGCTTGCGATCAGGTTGGCAATGAGGTTTGGCTCGCCGACCCATGCCGGGAAAGTTGCTGCCGCCGCTTTCCAGAGATTATTGATCCCCAGGAAACAAGTGATGGCAAAGATCAGGAGGGCCGGCAGGTTCTGCCACGTTTTATTAACATACTCCGGAGGGAGCAACCGGCGATCATTGACAGCCAGGATCAGGAAAGCCACCACCAGCGGCAGCAAAACCCCGTTGATGGCCTGTGCCAGGATGATGGCGGGAATGGGTTTCACGTTCAGCATGCCAAAAAGCAAGCCGATCCCCATGATGGTTGCCCAAACAAACCGGAAATTCCGGGCCCTTGGCGCCCAATCTCCTCCATCGTCGCCCAACAGGCTCCGGGCGGTGACGGCAGCAGCAAAGGGAGCGGTCACCGCAGAACTCAGTCCGGCGGCAAAAAGGCCAAAAGCTACCAACAAGCCGGTGTTGGTGCCCAGTTTCTGTTCTACTGCTCCCGCCAGAGCCTCAAAGCTGAACGCCCCTTCCACCTGCGTGCCGGCAATCAGAATGGCAATGGAAATGATGCCGCCAATGATGATGGCGAGGCTGATGCCCCAGCGCATTTCCGGCAGGCTCTGCCCCTGGCTGATGCCGGATGCCAGAAAGAGGTTGTACGGCACAATAGTGGTGCCGATCAGCCCGATCACCAACAAAGAACCGCCTTCCGGAATATTCACCTGGAAAGCCTCTCGTGCCACCTGCACCAGGCCGTAGTCCTTTTGCAGAATGGCCGTGCCGATGAAGGCCACGCCCATGACCGCCACCACAACCGCCAGCAGGCGGGTGATCTTTTGGGCGCTGCCCTGCCACAACAGCCAGGCACTGACAGCTCCGATAGGTAACAGCAACAGCGGTGCCGGTGCCGGGAAGGCCAGCCCAAGGCCCGAAACGGCCCCCAGCAGGTTGCCCGCCTGATAGGCCGCGCAGCCGAAAGCTACCGCCAGAAACAAAGCCCACCGAATCCGCTTTCCCGCAGCGCCCGGATACTGGCTGGCCACGATGGCCCCGAGGCTCTTGCCGGACGCCAGCGTAATGCGTGCCGCCGCTTCCTGGAGGATAATAGTCGCCACAATAGAAAATACAAGCGCCCAGGCGAGCTGCAACTGGAAGGAAGCGCCCGCCTGGGCAGCCGTCGCCACCGTCCCCGGGCCGATAAAGGCCGCAGAAATGATGGACCAGAACAACACGCTGGAGAACCCCCGGCGGAAAGAAAGGGTCTTGGGCATAAGTTTTTGAGAATGAAGATAGTTGAAATTATAGTAATGGCACCAACCACTATATGGTACCTTTATTTTCCTATCTTTGCCCCCCGGTAAAGACCAAGTATTATCACAATAAAAACTACAGATAATGAATAGAATCAGACAACGGGCGACGCAACAGGCCCGGCCCACAACCCTTCGGAGGCGGTTGGCGATCTTACTGGAGGTTTTGGGAATGGTGCTTATCGCCATAGGTATTTCTTCTTGTGCCGGAGGGTCAGGAGGTGCGGAAAAAGTTGCCCTGGACGGTGGGAGTATCATTTTTCACATCAAAACCGGCAACCCGGTGCCTAACCCCGGAGACCTCGTTTCCTTTCACGCTTATGTGCGAAACGGCGACTCCCTGATCTTCTCCAGCCGCCAGCAGGGCCAGGAGCAGATGTTTCAAATCCCGAAAGAAGAGCAACCGGGAAGGCAGTCCAACCCGATCGAGCAGGGCCTGGCGCTGCTGGGTGCCGGCGACAGCGCTACCGTCGTGGTCAGCCTCGACTCCATGCCGCAGAAGCCGCGCGGGTTCGAAAACGCGACGGAGCTGTTCTACGATATCGCTGTTGTGAATGTCCAGTCGGAAGAGGCGTACGAAAAGCAGAGGAAGGAGGACCGGGCAGTGGCCCTGGATACCATCCTGCAAAGCCTGATCGACCAGTACAAACCGGGCGCCGCCAAAGGGCCCCTGCAGGAGACCGGATCCGGCCTGGAATACCTGATCCTGGAAGAGGGCAGCGGAGAGAAGCCGCAGGCCGGCCAGCAGGTCAAAGTGCATTACCACGGCGTGCTGATGGACGGCACGACCTTTGACAGCTCCGTTTCCCGGGGCGAACCGATCGACTTCCCCCTCGGCCAGGGCCAGGTGATCCCCGGATGGGACGAAGGCATCGCCCTGCTGCAGCCGGGCGCCAAGGCCATCCTGGTCATCCCGCCCGACCTGGCCTATGGGCAGCGCGGCGCGCCGCCGGTCATCCCGCCCAATGCCGACCTGGCTTTTTATGTGGAACTGGTGGAAGTAGGAGAATAAAAAAACTAAAGGATCAAATTCAAACAGCTTCTAACGGCTGGCTTTTCGCACGAAGAGCCAGCCGTTTAGTTTTTGGATATACCGAAGTTTTCTTTTTTAAGGGGCGAGGAAATAAATAAACTGTCCAAAATGACGAAGGTATTTTTTCTTTAGGCGAGGCGCATTTGACGCGCATAGTGGGGCTACGCAAGGAAAATGCAACGATGCATAAAGGAAAAAGACCAAGTCAGATGGGTAGGTTATTTATTTCGTCGCCCCTAACATTAAACTTTTCCGATATGCAAAATTTGTACAGATTTGGGTCCTATTCTTAGGCTTGAATAATACAGCCGGAATGAAAATTTTAATAGTAGAAGACAACACGCAATTGCTGGAGGCTATCCGCGAAACACTCGTGGGGGAACAGTACGTCTGTGAAACTGCCGAAAAATACACCGCCGCGTCGGAGAAAATTCATATGCATACCTATGACGTCATGGTTGTCGACATCAATCTGCCAGGGGAGTCCGGCCTGAAGTTGATCCGGGAAATAAAGAGAATAAACCCGGCGACCGGCATCATCATAATATCAGCCAGGGACTCGCTCGACCATAAAATAGAAGGACTGGAATTAGGCGCCGACGACTACCTGACCAAGCCCTTTGATATGGCGGAGCTGGTCGTGCGGGTCAAAGCCCTGCTGCGGAGGCGCAGTTTTTCCGGAACTTCCACCGTTACGTTTGGGGACATTTCCATTGACACCGGCAGGAGGGAGGTGACAGCCGGAGGAGCAAAAGTTGATCTTACCAAAAGCGAGTATAATATATTGTTGTTCTTCTTTTCCAACCCCAACCGGGTACTGACCAAGGAAAGTATTGCCGAGCACATCTGGGGAGACAACATGGACCTGGTGGATTCTTTTGACTTCATTTATTCGCATATCCGAAACCTGCGCAAAAAACTTACTGCAACCGGGGTGGACGATCCCATTAAAGTGGTGTATGGGATCGGTTACCGGCTGAAAAGGGATTATAATTAAAGTACCATGAAACTGATCAAGCGCACGTACTTCCTGACTGCCCTCTGGCTCCTGCCGGTGATGTTCATCGGCAGTATTTTTTGTTTTTATATGATCGAATACATAGCTTATGAAGAAACTGACGAGTTCCTGACCTACGAGATGGAGCGCCTGCTGGATTACCACAAAACGAACGGCAATTTGCCGGACTACCATAAAGTATCAAACGTTATACCCGGCCTTCGATACGAAAAACCCGTTTTCAGGGATACCCTGCTTCTGGAAACCGGAGACAATGAAATGGTCCCCTACCGGATGCTGTACTTTACCATTCAGCACAAAGAGCGCGATTTTACCATTGTGCTTAGCCACCTGCTGCTGGGCAAGGACGATGTGGCCCAGGGAACGGCACTGATCATTTTCGGGCTGATGTTCCTGGTGTCGGCCTTCCTGGTTTTGATCGTCAACCAAGTCACCCGAAAGATTTGGGCGCCTTTTTACCAAACGCTCAACCAGCTTACGCAATTTAAAATCGGAAATCCTTTGCCGCAGTTCCCCAAAACCACGATCGAGGAGTTTGAGACCTTAAACGCCACGCTCGCCACCTTGCTTAAAAAAATAACCAACGATTACCAGCACAACAAAGAATTCAATGAAAATGCCTCCCATGAACTGCAGACCCACCTGGCCATAATCCGGTCGAATACGGAAAAACTACTCAACAATATACCTGAATCAGCCAGGAACGTCAATGAATTGCAGACGATCTATTCTGCATCCACCCGGTTGTCGCAGGTCCAGCGGTCGCTGTTGCTGCTGAGCAAAATCAGCAACGGAGAATACAGCAAAGATGTCAATGTGGATATGCGCCAGATGCTGTTTCAGTCCCTGTCGACCTTTTCCGAAACCATCGAACTGCGCGGGATCACTATAAAAAAAGATATTCAGCCCTGTGAAATTTACATGGACGCCGGGCTGGCGGAAATCCTGCTCAGCAATCTGGTCAAAAATGCGGTGAAGCACAATATTCAGGACGGCTTTATATCCATTAAGCTGACTGCCTCTGCGCTCGAAGTCGAAAACAGCGGCCTGACCGTTCAGGGCGACCCCGAACGCATGCTCAGGCGCTTTGCGAAAGGAAACAATGGAAACAGCGGAATCGGGCTGGCCATTGTCGATCAAATCTGCGAATTGTATGGCTTCTGCCTTTCTTATGAAGTATCTGGCGGGTCAAACCACAAAATTGCCATTCGCTGGCACTGACCCGGACATTCAAATTTTCTCGAAAATCGTTTCTTATCTTTATCGAAATTAAACAGACTGAAAAAAGAAAAAGATATGAAACGGTTCACGAAAAGTTTATCGCCTTTTTTTGTATTCGTACTTATTTGTAGCTATGCCAACGGGCAATACACCGGTCCCGGCTCGGTGGCAAAACTGGAAGTGATGTCGGTTAAACAAGTCAAAGAACAAGCAGCAGAGCTGGATAAAACCGATAAACTGGTCAAACTCCAGGGATACATTACCGAACAGGTCAACGAGGATACCTACTGGTTTGAAGACTCCAGCGGCAGGGTCTGGGTGGAAATCGACGAGGATGATTTCCCGGACAAACCCTTCGACGATAAAACCAGGCTGACAATTGTCGGAGAAGTGGACCACGACCTGCTGGAAGAGGTGGAAGTCGAAGTAGAGCGCTTTCTTGCCATTGAACCCTCCAACCAATGAGGCTTCATCTATGCCCATTCTACAGGAAGGGGCACGGGGCAGATAACCGTTGCACGCTAGTCATTTTTTAATAGAAGGCGATGCGGAGCTTGCCGGCTTGTCGGCGCTGCTTTGTTTCGTCAGCTGAGATGGGGCGGGGGCAACTCTGGAATACTGTTTTTGCCTGCCTGAAGACGACAACGCCAAACCGGAGTTGTTTCCTCTGCCCTTTTTTGTAGTTCGCACAGTTTTGAGCGAGGTGCCCCACATCCTGTTCATCACCCGAATCCTGTAATCCTGTCCCACACGACTGGACAAAATGGTTTTGGACACAGAGAGCACTGAGGCCAACACAGAGTACACTGAGTTTTTTCCATTGATAATCAGGTCTCTGTGTGGCTCTGTGCCTTCCCTCCCTGCAAGGCCGCGCCTCGCGGCAGGCAGGTCGGCGTACTCTGTGTCCAGAAAAATGTCTAGTAGTATGATCCTGTCCCCTAATGTGCCTCCAGCCAGTTCTTCCCCACTCCCATCTCCACCACGATCGGCACCTTCAGCCCGGGAATGGTATGCTTCATCTTTTCCTCGATGATAGGCTTGATCACCTCCAACTCTTCCTTCAGCACATCGAACACCAGTTCATCGTGTACCTGGAGGATCATCCTGGAGCGGAAGCCCTGCTTTTTGAACTCCCGGTGAATGTTGACCATGGCAATCTTGATCATATCGGCGGCAGACCCCTGGATGGGCGTGTTGATGGCAATGCGTTCGGCATTGCTGCGCACGACGGAGTTGCGGGAGTCGATGTCGCGCAGGTAGCGGCGGCGCCCCATCAGGGTTTTGACGTAGCCCTTCTCGCGGGCTTCTTTGACTGCCTTGTCCATGTGTGCGTTCAGCCCGGGATAACGACGGAAGTACTGGTCGATCAGTTCCTTGGCTTCGCTTCGTTTGATGTCCAGTTGTTGGGACAGGTTGTGGGCGCCGGCGCCGTAGATGAGCGAGAAGTTGACCGTTTTGGCGCGGTAGCGCTGCTCTTTGGTAACCTCCTCGTACGGCACGTCGAAAACGCGGGAGGCGGTAGCCCGGTGGATGTCCTTCCCCGACTGGAAAGCCTCCAGCATGGCCTCGTCCCCGCTGATCTCGGCGATGAGGCGGAGTTCGATCTGGGAGTAATCGGCGGCTAACAACACGTGGTTATCGTCCCGTGGGATAAAAGCCTCGCGCACCCGGGCCCCTTCCGGCGTCCGGACCGGGATATTCTGCAGGTTGGGGTTGTTGGAGCTCAGGCGCCCGGTAGCGGCCAGCGCCTGGTTGAAGGAGCTGTGGATGCGCCCGGTGCGGGGGTTGACCATCTTGGGCAGGGCGTCGACATAGGTGGATTTCAACTTGGTGAGCCCCCGGTGTCTGAGGATGCTCTCGACGATGGGATGCTCGTTTTGCAGTTCGGCCAGCTTTTCCTCGTTGGTGCTGTACTGCCCGGATTTGGTCTTCTGCCAGCGGTAAGGCAGGCCCAGCTTGTCGAACAAGACTTCGCCTACCTGCTTGGGAGAAGCGATGTTGAAATCTACGCCCGCTTGTTTATGCACTTCTTTTTCCAGGTCCAGTATATCCTTATCCAGCTCTTTGGAGTACTCGTTCAGGAAATCCGTATCCACGTTTACGCCTTCGTATTCCAGGTCGACGAGGGCGAGGACCAGGGGGGCCTCGATCTCGTCGTAGAGTTTCTGGAAGCCCTCTTCTTTCAGGCGGGGTGCCAGGTATTCCTTCAGTTGCAAAGTGACGTCTGCATCCTCGGCAGCGTATTCTTTTACTTTTTCCACTTTCACATCGCGCATGGTCAGTTGGCCTTTGCTCTTCTTGCCGATGAGCTCTTCTATGGAGACCGGCTGGTATTTGAGGTAGGTTTCCGCCAGGTAGTCCATGTTGTGGCGCAGCTCCGGTTCCAGCAGGTAGTGGGCAATCATGGTGTCGAAGAGGTGCCCTTTCAGTTCCACGCCATAGTACTTCAGCACAATGGCATCGTACTTGATGTTTTGCCCAACTTTTTCGATCTTCTCGTTCTCGAACAGCGGTTTGAACTGATCCACCAGGCGCTGAGCCTCTTCTTTCGGTTCCGGGATGGGCACGTAGTAGGCTTCCTTCGGTTTCACGGCGAAGGACATGCCCACCAGTTCCGCCTGGGTAGGTTCGATGCTGGTCGTTTCGGTATCGAAGCAAAAGCTCTTTTGCTCCGAGAGCAGGCGGATGAGTTCCGCCCTTTTTTCGGCTGTATCCACCAGATGGTAGTCGTGTTTCGTATTGGCAATATTCTTATCCGCCACGGAATGGGCAGGCGGCGGCGGTATCTTGGGTTTGGCGGTTTCTTCCTGCTTAAAGAGGTCGCCCTGAGTGCCGGCTTGTGGTGGTTTCTCCTCTTCGCCCAGGATTTGCCGGGCGAGGGTCCGGAATTCCAGCTCCCGGAAGATCTCTGCCAGTTTTTCCCGGTTCGGTTCTTCGATGATGAACTCGCCGGCGTCAAACCGGATGGGCGCTTCGACGTTGATGGTGGCCAGCTTTTTGGATAGCAGCGCCTGTTCGCTGAATTCTTTGACCCGTTCCTGCTGTTTGCCCTTCAGTTCGCCGGCGTGTTCGATGAGTTGCTCAACCGAGTCATACTGTTCAAGCAGTTTGGCCGCTGTCTTGGGCCCTATGCCGGGTATGCCGGGTATGTTGTCGACGCTGTCGCCCTGCAGGCCCAGCATGTCGATCACCTGCTCTGCGCGTTTTATCCCCCACTTTTCCAGGATTTCCGGAACGCCCATAATCTCGACGCCATTGCCCTGGCGGGAAGGCTTATACAGCAGAATTTTATCGGTGACCAGCTGCCCGAAGTCTTTGTCGGGCGTAACCATGTAAACGGTATAGCCTTCGGCTGCCGCCTGCCGGGCCAGGGTGCCGATCACGTCATCCGCTTCGTAGCCGTCGACGGTGACGACGGGGATTTTCAATGCCTTTATAATAGCCTCGATGTAAGGCATGGCCACGGTGATGTCCTCCGGCTGGTCTTCCCGGTTGGCCTTGTAGGGCTCGTACATTTCATGCCGGAAAGTAGGGGTAGAAAGGTCGAACGCCACGGCAATGTGCGTCGGGTTTTCCGAGCTCATCAAATCCCACAGCGTACGCGTGAATCCCATGGCCGCCGAGGTGTTCACTCCTTTGGAATTGATGAGCGGCCTGCCGATGAATGCAAAGTGCGCCCGGTACATCAGAGCATGGCCGTCGAGCAGGAATAGTCGTTTGTCTTCAGGCATGGGTGGTTTTTTGCTTTTGGTGATGTGGTGAAAATAGGGATTTTTCGGGTTCCATGAGGCTGCGGCACGAAGCCGTCGAAAAATAAAAACAAATAATTTCCAACAGAGGTTTTTTTAGTTGAATATTTTGACTATATTTGTCAAAAGTTGTCAAGTCTAAAAAAGTACAATGAGCAAATTCGGCCAAACGATAAGAGAACAAAGGGAAGCCAAAGGGCTGCTGCTCCGGCAACTGGCCGCAGCCATAGAGGTGGATACCGCCATGATGAGCAAAATAGAACGGGGCGAACGCAACGCCAAACGCGATCAGGTTTTAAAGCTGGCGGAAATCCTCGGGCTGGATACGGAACAACTCCTGACCTTCTGGCTGGCGGATAAAGTATATGATATGATAAAAGATGAGGAACTGGCCTCCAGAGCACTGCGGGTTGCGGAAGAAGAAGTGCAGTACAGAGTGAAAAAAAAGTAAATTTTAGCAGGGTGGGTTAAGTTCGTGCGCAATTTTTCCCCATTCCCGAAAATTAAATAATCCTTCGCAGGAGACTCCAGCCTGCTGCCCCGGCAATTGCCGGCAACCGGCAGAGGGGTGCCCTCTGGGATATCAGACATGCAGGCCAGGAGGAATTAGTCCGCGAGGCATTAGTCCTGCCGGACAATTCATGCCAACCACAAAACGATTTCTTTTCAGATAGTGGGTTAAATCCGTTGATCCAATCCAGCGGACCTGGAGGTCCGCTCTCCATTTGCACCGAAAAATCAACGGATTTAACTCACCACCTCTTTTCGAAACGCTGACAGTTTGCGTAATGATGGATACGGATAAAACACACTGTGTGTAGTGTCAAAGAGTTTGGCACTGCCCACAGAGTTTGGTTCATTGCCTGGGGCCGGCCTTCTGCCGAAGCCGGTTCCAGGCCCTGTCCGCTATGGCCCGGCTATAGGCTTTGGCAAGGGGGCAGGAAAGGACGATTACCAGTTCTGTCATTTAAAATTTGATCAGTATGCAAAACGTCAGCTTCAGTTCAGCCCGCAGGCCCTCCGTCCTGGTTTTGATTTTTTCATTTTTATTGGCTGCCGCCAACGGCCGCCTCCTGGGCCAAACCTTCTGCCATACCGTTCCCGGCCCCGGAGCAATAGGCGCTCTGGATGGAAGCGCCAATCTCGGCAACGCGCCCGGCGGCCCGCACTTCATCCGCATCTACGTCCACGTGGTCCGTAGGGCCGACGGGACCGGCGGGCAGACGCCCGAACAAGTGCGGGAAGCGCTCTCCTACCTCGACCGGGACTTTAACCCTCACAATATTTTTTTCGTCCAGGATTGCGAAACAGACTATATAGACAACGACTTTTTCTACAATTCGATGGGAACGGATGAAATTTTCCTCTGGAATCCTCATGGCGATGGGATCGATATATACCTGTTCCGCGATCAGGTGCCTGGCGAACTGGGCGGACATGGCAAGGCTGACGGCATTGGCGCCGGCTCTTTTTACATCTTTGGCAATTTCTGGAAGGAACCGTATGGCCCGCTCGCTCGCTCTTATGCCATGTCGCACGAAATGGCGCATTGCCTGGGCTTGTACCATACCCATGAAGCTCTGGCCTGCCGGGAGTTCGTGGATATGTCCAACTGTTCTTCCTGCGGGGATTACGTCTGCGACACGCCGGCAGACGCCTGCATCTGTTTTGAGAACTACCCGCCGGATTGCAACTGGGACCGCCTTCTATACGATTCCAACGGAGACCGGTACGCCCCGGATGTACACAACATCATGGGATATACACACCTCGATTGCATGGAGTATTTTTCGGAAGGGCAGGCAGAGAGGATGCGACAGGCTATTGCCATTTTACCGATATTGCAAGCTTGCGTAGCGGCACCGGACTTTCCCGGGTATTTCGCCAACCTCAACTCTACCTGGACGGTTGACAATACTCCCAACAATGGCGATTTCCTGATCGAAGGCGACCTGGTCATCAACTGGGACGTAACGCTGGCCATCGAGGCGGGCGTCACAGTCCATTTCGGCGAGCAGAGCCGGCTCATCATCATGCCCAATGCCCGGCTGGTACTCGGCGGCACCCTCACCGGCATGGGATGTAAAGGCTATACCTGGCAGGGCGTAAAAGTATGGGGCAGTGCGCCGGATCAACACCAGTTCCCCGTAAACGGCGCCAGAGCGCAGGGGCGGATAGAGTGCCTGCCGGGCTCGGTGATCGAAAACGCCAAAGTAGGCATCCAGCTGTACGGGCCATCCTATACGCTGGCCGGCGGGCAAATCGACTGTGTTGGCGCCACCATAAGGAACTGCCCGGTGGGGGTAGAGTTTGCGCCTTATCAGAATTTCATGCCTTCCTCTTCGCCGGACGTGTATCCCCGAAGTTACTTCGGCTCCTTTGAAGGCGTCAGGTTCCTGACTGACGATGCTTACCCACACGGGGAACCCTTCCATTCCTTCGTACTTATGACCGGCGTGAACGGCATTAAGCTTTCCGGTTGCTCTTACGTCAATGAAAGGGCGGTAACCGGGGGAAACATTGAAAACCGGGGCTATGGCATTTTTGCTAACGATGCAGGCTTCAGCGTTATGTCATCGCCCGTTGGCGACGGCTATCCGCAGGATTCCTTCCTCTTTTCGGAATTTTACGGGCTGGGTTATGGCATATACACCGCCCGCATCGTTACCAACCGCCCCTACATAGTGCGGTACGCAAATTTCGAAAGTTGTTTCGTCGGCATCCGCAACAAATCGGTATCGGGCAGTAATATCCTGTTCAATAAATTCAACCTGGGTGAACTGCCTGCCGACGATCCCGCCTCCGATCAGGTGGGCGTGATTTTCGAGATGGACGTGGCGGGTTTCGCCTGCGAGGAAAACGAATTTGTCAATACAGGCGGCAATGCCGATGCGACAATTGGCGTCATCTGTATCAATACAGGCAGCAACAACAAGGTCATCCGAAGGAACAAGTTCGATAACCTGACGATTGGCAACCTGGCCAATCAGGTTAACGCTTCGTTGATGCCACTGCCTGGCCTGTGGGGCCTGTACTACGAATGCAACGAAAACTACAATACGCAGGACAGGGACTTTTCTGTGCCGAACGGAAGGATCAGGTCTAAACAGGGAAAAGCCGTTTACTCCGAGACGCACCTGGTTTATCATGCAGCAGGCAACCGATTTTCCTACACTGGAGTGGATTTTTCCAATTTTGGAACTCCGGTAGAATATTTTTATTACAAATTCGGGCAAAACGAAGAACCATTGGTTACCGAAGGCAATTTCGACAAGTCGACAGCCAACCAGAATGCCTGCCTGCCTGCTTATTGCGAGCCGCCCTGCCATAGTGAGCATGTCATACAAACGATAAAAAACGATTACCACCGGAGCCGCAGCGCTTATCAGGCCGCCAGGTCGGACTATTCGACGAACCCCGTCGAGGAAAATGCCCGCCGGATGGCATTCTACCGACGTGGTATGGACGAGGCTGCCAATACAGTTTTGCTTCATCTTATGTACGACACCGCCTTTTTCAATACCGATACCCTTCATGCCTGGATAGGCAACCTGTCCAGTATCGAAGGCGATTTGTGGCTGGCAGGCGAACGGCTGAGCATCGGCAAGGCGGCAAGTGCCATGGCCCTGTTGGATGAGGCAGGAATACAGCATCAGCTGACAGGCGACGAGCTGACGGATGTCAACAATTACCAGTCCATAATCAGCTTGCTGGACGGGAAGCCATTTTATGCGCTGGAAGAGACTACCCTCCAATCGGTTGCCGACTATCTCCAAGCAACCGGCTATGCGGAAGGATGGGCAAAAAGTATCATGATGCTTCACGGGGGCCATTTCCCTCCGGAATATACCAAGGGAGGTACCAGTGAGCGCCCTTCCGGCGATTATACTGCGGAGCAAGCCGACTTTTTCGTTGTACGCCCAAACCCGGCAAGCGATTTTGTGGATTTCCAATTCTCCGTTTCCAGTAATCATACGAACGTCTCAATTCATATCTTTGACATGAACGGGAGGCAGGTAAAATGGGAATCCGGGCTTGCCTCCGGAGGTTCGTTCACATGGTATACCAAAGGAAATCCGGCAGGAGTGTATTTCTACCAGTTGGTAGTCGACGGCGCTGTGTGGCAAAGAGGCAGAGTGATACTGAGTAAGTAAATTCATTAGTTCACCTCCCGGGGCCGGGGCGTCGAAACGCGGTGGAGAGAATGTCAGGTAGGTTGTTGTCGGAAACAGCAACGAATCATTCCACGGCTCCGGGCCCATAATTATGCCTTGCAATGAAGTATTTGGCTTTTATTACAGCAATTCTGTTTGGTACACAGATATATTCCCAACCCGGGTTCAATCAATCGCACGACTTTGGCCAACTGGCGGGAGCTTTTTACAGCCTTGAGCTTTCGCACGACACAGTTTCCGTTTACGGTACCGTCATCAGGGAGAGCGGCCAGGGAGGCCGGTTGGTAGCTCAGTTCGACACATTGGGAACGCTTCTGCATTCAGCTGTACACTTCGATAGCTTGGGGGATGATTTTACCCAGGTCTCTCCCAATAGTTTCATAAAACTGTCAAATGGCGCTGGCTATGCCGGGGTCGGGCAGATGTTTCAAAGAAGAAACGGCTACCTGTCCGTTTTTGGCCCCAACGGCAGGATGGTATCCTATTTCGAATACGAGGACGAGAACTCGGCAACGGATTATTATGAGGAAGTCCATGAGTTGGACGACGGTTTTTTAATTCTGGGCGCAAAGCAGGACGCGGCCACCTACCTCCTGGAAATCTTCGTGTTGAAAACCGGTTTTGACGGCAGTGTTGCCTGGGAGAAAAAATTTACTACTTTCGGCAGGCACACGCTTTTCGGGCAGCTGTTGGTCCTGGATGAAAACGAGTATGTCATCAGCGGATCGACCACTTCGGGTCCGGGTACCCCCCTGTCCAACACCATCAACACCAGCACAATACTCGCCATCGACAGCCTCGGGAACCTAAAATGGAGATGGGATTCCCCGGCTTCCCTGGAAGAAATGGGCGCAGGCAGCATTTTCAAAACGCCGGAGGGGCACTGGGCATATACGAGCGCCAGGGGGGAATATAGTGCCATGTACAATGATATATTCAGGCAACCTAAATTCGTCATCCGGGATGAAAATTTTAACCTGATCAGGAACGATACTTTTGGGGTGGCGGATTTTCCCATACACCATTTTTCCAAGGCCATCGAACTGAGCGAAGGCGGCTGGCTGGGTGTTGGCGTGAAGCCGTCCTACTATGACGTACCGCCCTTGTCGACGTGGTACAATTCTGTCTCCGGCTGGATGGTGCGGCTCGACGATCAGGGGGACCAGCTGTGGAGCCGTGTGGATACTGCCTTCTGGAGCATGGAAACCGGCTCGGCCAATTTCTTGTACGATGCCGTCGAACTGCCGGGAGGCAACATCATCGCCTGCGGTTACAGCCGAACTTATGACCCGGTAGCAAAGGACTGGGGCTGGCTGATAAAAGTCAACAAAGACGGGTGTGTGGATACGTTGAACTGCATGCCCATTAGTTCCGGCGGGCTTCCGTATCTGCCGGAAAACAGCGTGGTTGTTTACCCCAACCCTACCCGATCGGTGATAAACTTTGGCAGCGAAACAGTACAACAGTGGGATCAGGTGGAGGTGGTCAATACCGCAGGGCAGATCGTAAGGGTGCTGAAAAACACACGGGAAAACGCGATAGACCTGAGCGATATGCAGGACGGGATATACTTCCTGCGGTTGATAAAAGCAAATCGATCTGTAACCAGGAAGATAGTCAAGAGGGGATGGTGAGCTACACAGTACTGGAAAAAATGGTTTTGGATACAGAGCGCACTGCGTCCAACACAGAGGTGCGCAAAGATTTTACATTGATAATCAAGCATCTGTGTGGCTCTGTATCTTCCCTGCCTGCCTGCCTGCGGCACAGCAGGCGGGCAAGGCCGTGCCTCGCGGCCGGCCGGCCGGCGTACTCTGTGTCCAAAAAATGTCCAGCAGTATGGGGGAGCTATTGCAGTATTCCGGTCAAAGACATCACCCCGGCTTTCCGCCTCCATCCACCGTAGCCAGATTGATGCCAGCGGAGACGGAGTGCCCCACATATACACTAATGCACTAATGCACAACTCACCCCTCCACCGGCTCCTGCAACACCCGCCTTACCTTCTCATCCGTAACCACATTCCGCTTGCCCTCTTTGCTCGACAGGTAGGAATAGATGGAAGGGATGACGAAGAGCGTCAGCAAGGTAGCGAAGAGCAGCCCGCCGATCACCGCAATCCCCATGGACACCCGGCTCTCCGATCCGGCACCCAGGGCCAGCGCGATGGGCAGTACGCCGAGGATGGTCGATAAGCTTGTCATCAGGATAGGGCGGAAGCGGGCCGCCGCTGCGTCTTTGATGGCGTCCAGGCGTTCCAGCCCCTGTTCTTTGCGCTGGTTGGCGAACTCGACGATCAGGATGCCGTTTTTGGCCACCAGCCCGATCAGCATGATGATGCCGATCTGGCTGAAGATGTTGAGCGTCTGGTCCAGGTAATAAAGAGACAATACGGCGCCGGCCAGGGCCAGCGGCACCGTAAACATGATAATGAAGGGGTCCACAAAACTTTCGAACTGCGCAGCCAGAACCAGGTAGATCAGAATGAGCGCCAGGGCAAAGGCAAAAACGAGGCTGGAGGAACTTTCCGCAAAATCCTTGGACGGGCCGGCCAGCTCGGTGTAGAAACCGTTGCCCAGCGTTTTCCGGGCAATGGCGTCCATGGCTTCGATACCTTCACCGATGGTCTTCCCGTCGGCTAATGCCGCCGATACAGTCGCGGAGACGAAGCGGTTGAAACGGAATAAGGTTGGCGGAGTGGTTTGCTCCTGCATGGTGATGAGGTTGTCCAACTGGATCATCTTACCATCTTTGTTGCGGACGTAGAGGGACCGGACATCTACCGGTTCGTTGCGGCCCTCCCGTTTCATCTGCCCGATCACCTGATATTGTTCTCCGTTACGGATAAAGTAACCGAAGCGTTGCCCGCTGAAGCCCAGTTGCAGGGTCTGGGCAATATCGAGCACGGAAACCCCCAGGTCCTGAGCCTTCTGCCGGTCAATATTAATGCTCAGTTCCGGCTTGTTGAACTTCAGGTCCACATCTACAAAGCTGAAGGTGGGGTCCTCGCTGGCCGCTTCAACGAAACGGGGCAGCGTTTCCCGAAGCTGGTTAAAGGTAGGTGCTTGGAGGACGTACTGCACCGGCAGGCCGCTTCGGCGGTTGCCGATGCTTTGTTCCTCAGAAAGGAAGGTGACGGCGCCGGTCAGCTCGCTTACGGGGCCTCGCAGGGAATTCAGGATTTCCGACTGGGAACGTTCCCGCTCCTCCGGGCCGCTCAGAATCATCCAGGAAAAGGCAGAGTTGACGGAGGTGGACGCGCCGAATCCCGGTGAAGTGACAGACCCCACGCTTTCCACTTCCGGGGCATTTTCCCTTATCGTCTTTACCAGATCTAACACATAGGCGTCCATGTATTCGAAAGTAGACCCCTCCGGCGCACGGGCAAAGGCCCGAATGCGGCTGCGGTCTTCAAGTGGCGCCAGTTCGGAGGGCAGCTCCCGGCCAATGTAGTAGATCAGTGCGCCGGCACCGGCCATGATGACAAAGCCCAGCCAGCGCGCTTTCATGAAGCCATTGAGCAGATAGCGATATCCGTTGGTCAGTCCGACAAAAAACGGTTCGGTGATCCGGTAGAACCAAGGTTGCCGCTCCCTCCGCTTCAGTATCTTGGAAGACAGCATGGGGGTCAGCGTCAGGGCGACGAATGAAGAGATGATAACGGCTCCGGCGATGACCACGCCGAACTCCCGGAACAGCCGGCCGGTAAGCCCCTGCAGGAAAATAACCGGCATGAATACTGCTGCCAGGGCTACCGTCGTGGCAATAACCGCGAAGAAAATTTCCCTGGCGCCCAGAAGAGCGGCCTCCAGTGGCGCCATGCCTCCTTCTATTTTTGCATAAATATTTTCCAGCACCACGATGGCATCGTCAACCACCAGCCCGATGGCCAGCACGATGCCGAGCAGGGTCAGCACATTGATCGAAAAACCGGCAATATACATAATGAAAAAGGCACCGATAAGGGAGATGGGGATCACGATCACCGGAATGATCGTCGTTCTCCAATCACGTAAGAAGAGAAAGATGATCAGTACCACCAGGCCGAAAGCAACGTAGATGGTTTGATTCACTTCTTCGATGGAAGCCCTTATGTATTCGGTCGTATCAAAACCTATACCCAGTTTGATGTCCGCCGGCAGGTCTTTTTTGATCTGCTCCAGCCGCCGGTATACTTCGTCGGCAATTTCAATGTTGTTGGCGCCGGGCTGGGGTACGATGGCATTGCCCACCATGGGAACGCCGTCGCGGCGCAGTACAGTGCGCAGGTTCTCCGGGCCGAGTTCGGCGACGCCCACATCCCGGAAGCGGACGATTCGGCCGGCTTCTTCTTTCAGGACGAGGCTGTTAAACTCTTCGGGGGTGACCAGCCGCCCTTTGGTGCGGACTGTCAGCTCGGTGTTGGCCCCTTCGATGCTGCCCGAGGGCAGTTCGATATTTTCGCGCCGCAGGGCGTTTTGCACATCCAGGGGCGTCATGTCGTAGGCAGCCAGCTTGTCCGGGTCGATCCACAGGCGCATGGCGTAGCGTTTGGATCCCCAGATGCGGATTTCGCTGACGCCATTGATGGTCTGCAGGCGTTCTTTGAAAATATTGTCCGCAATATCGGTCAGTTCCAACAGAGAACGGCGATCACTCTGGATGTTGAGAAAGATGATGGGGTCGGAATCGGCGTCCGCTTTGGAAACAATTGGCGGGTCAGTGTCCGGAGGCAAATTGCGGACGACCTGCGAGACTTTATCCCGGACGTCATTGGCTGCCGTTTCCAGGTTGACCTCCAGGTTGAACTCCACGGTAATGGTGCTCCTACCGTCCCGGCTTACTGAAGTGATGGACCGGATGCCGGCGATGCCATTCACCGCCTCCTCGATCGGCTCGGTGATCTGAGATTCTATAATATCGGCATTAGCCCCCACATAGCTGGTGGAAACGGTGATGATCGGCGGGTCGACGCTGGGATATTCCCGAATGCCGAGGTAGGTTAGCCCGATGATGCCGAAAAGCACGATAACGATGGACATGACCGTGGCGAGGACGGGCCGTTGGATGCTTAGGGAAGAAAGGCTCATAACCGCAGGGTTTTAATTCAGCTTGGAAATAGTGACGGCGGCACCGGGGCGGATTTGCAACAGGCCGGTGGTGATCACCGTATCGCCGGGCGACAGGCCTTCGGTGACCTGGATGAGCGACTCCTGCCGCAGGCCAGTCTGCACTTCAACCTGTTCTGCTTTGCCGTTGCGGTATACGTAGACATTCTGAGCATTCAGCTCGGGGACGATAGCCTGGGTAGGCACCAGCAGCGCCTGTCCGTATTCCCGGAGGTCGACGGTGACGTTGGCAAAAGAGCCGGGCAGGATGCTCCCGTCCGGGTTTGGGGCAATGGCCTTGAGGCGCAGCGTGCGCGTTTCCGGGTCAACCTTGGGTTCCCTGGCAATGACCGTCGCCGGGTAATCCCGGTCGGAACCGTCCAGCCGGAAACTGATCCTGGTGCCTTGCCCGGCCAGGTGGCTATATTTTTCCGGGATGTTGAACTCTACCTTAATCGGGTTGGTGCTGACCAGGTTTACGATAGGCGCGCCCGGTGCCAGGTAACTGCCTTCGCTGACCAGGCGGAGGCCAAGCCTGCCGGCGAACGGAGCCCGTACTACCCGCTTTTCCAACTGGGCGTCGATGAGGGCGATCTCGGCTTCTACCTTTTTTACTTCAGCGACGGCTATTTCGTATTCCTGAAGGCTTACCCCTTCTTTTTTGTAAAGGGCTTCCAGCCGTTCCGCAATTTTCTCATTGAGGTTGCGCTGTACAGCCAGCCGCTGGCGTTCGGCCCGCAGTTCTTCGTCATCGAGTTGGATCAGGAGGTCTCCCTTGTTGGTCAATTTTCCTTCCTGAAAATGAATTTTGGTGATCTTGCCCGGCACTTCGCTGGTGATGGCAACCTCCTCGTTTGGCGTCGTCGAACCGTTGACGGTGATCACGTCCCGTAAAGCTTCCGGGGACACCCGGACGGCTTCCACCGGCACGGCGGGCATCGCGGCCCGCGCCGGCGCGCCGGCGTCTTGTTTCTCTTCCGGCGGCTCCGGCTTTTCTTTGCTCAGAATATCTGACTGGAACAGGATGAATCCCAGAGCGACAATAGCGATCGCGATCAGGGCAATGGTTCGGGTGGCTCTTTTGGTCATAAACTGTTTCTAAAGATCAATTGATAAAGTTAACTCTTTTTATTTACCCAAAGTTTAAGGGGAAGAGAGATAAGGAAACATTAACAAATAGCATGTCCTGCCGCAGAGGACAATCATATATTTCTTTTTTAAAGCGTAAACACCGCCGCTTCGCATGCCAGCCCGCCGATATAGGAGCGCCTTCAGGGCGGGAGTGAACATACCATGCTTCCCAACCCTTCTATAGGTAGGTGGTTGGAAAAGTCCGGGAAAATTTGGATATGCAAAAAAAAAATTTACCCTGTTACCTGCCGATTTTAATGGAAAGCCGGCACCCTCGCCTGCCAATGACAAAATGGAAGAAACACACACACCGTAAATAACCGATTTAATCAATTCTAAAAACTCGAAACCTCTTATGGCAAACCGTTTTGCACTTATGGGCTGGAGCCTGCCTGTCATCGAAAGCATGCAGAAGGCCGGCCTGCCCTACGTCGTTGTTTCATTTCCCGATTTTGAAAGTTACGCCAAAGAACACAACATTCCCTTTGTCGGTTACCGCCTCGACGAGTTCGGCAGCCATTCCAACTCGCTGGCGCTGGCCGAATTGCTTCGCCCGTATAATGTGGATGTGGCCGTCCCGTTGTTCGAAGAAACCGTGGAATGGGCCGGCGCGCTGAATTCTATTTACCGGGATGACCCCCGGGTGCTCAACCGGGCATTCCTGTTTCGCAACAAAGCGATGATGAAGCGCAAGGCACTGCTGGGGGGGCTGCGGGTCGGCCTCTTCGAAGAAATCCACAACCACGAACAGGCCCACAAATTCCTGGACCGCCTCAATGAAGCCGAACTGCAACTGCCGGGAGAAGACGACGCCTGGTTCCACGTCAAACCCTTCTCGGCGGCCGGAACGGTAGGGCACCGATTCATCAAATCCCGGGAAGATATCGATAAGAAAATCAAAGCAACCGATTTTCCCTGCCTGGCGGAAAGCCACCTGCAGGGTCGGGAATTTTCCTGCGAAGCTTTCGTTCACAAAGGGAAAGTCCGTTTCCTGAATATCACGGAGTACGTAAAGCTGGGATATTCCAACTTCATTCCCGCCGGCCCGGAGCTGGAGGCCAAACGAGAATTCATCCACAAAGAAATCCAGAAGCTGGTGGACGTATTCGGCATCGAATACGGCATGATCCACCCCGAATGGTTCCTCACTCAGGAAGGCAATCTCAACTTTGGCGAAGTGGCCTGCCGCATCCCCGGCGGCCACATCCTGGAGCTGGCGTCCAAAGCCTATGACTTCGACGCTTTATTGGCCTTCGTGGTCAGCCACGACCCCAGCCTGAGCAACGAAGCGCTCGACAAGTACTTCCCTCCCAAGGGCTTTACTCCCAGGAAGTATTATGGCAACGTCATGATATTCCCCAGGGCCGGGCAGATCACCCGCCTGGAGATTCCGGAAGAACTCACGGAAGAACCGTATTACCTGGACAACAACCTGGTGGAACCCCTGGGGCCGCAGAAGATCGGCAGCCGGGAAGGCTTCGGTAATCACTTTGGGACGGTAAACTTTGCCGGCGATAATGCCGAACGTATGCGGGAACTCCTCAAACACTACGAGGATGTTCCGTTCTACGTATAAACAGGAGACAGGGTTCTAAGATTTACATGATTAACAGGACAATGGCATTTCCTAACGGAAATTTTTATTATAAAGTCAGGTGAAAACGATATATGGAATTGACCGTAAGCGAGCTGGAAAACCGGTTTCTCGAAAGCTTGTCCCTGTTCAGGGAAGCGCCCGCCTTTGGAAAGAAAGACAAAAAGAGCCGCCTGCTCAGCCAGGCCGATATGCTGAGCCGCACTCCTGAAGGCGTCGCTTTCCTTTACGAGTGTATTCCACAGGTCAATGAAGCAGGCCTGTTCAAAAACTCTCCCTGGGAAGAGCCGGAACACCTGGTGGCCTACCTGGTAGGCGGAACGCTGCTTGCCGGTTACCCGAACAGTACCATGGAGGCTTTGAGCGAAATGCGGCTGCTGGCCATCTCAGAAGGCCGTATAAGCCATTCTGCCTTTTCAGCAAGCCAGGCGCGGGATTTTCTGGAGGACATGCTGGTCGCCAATTTTGAACTGGCGTACGAAGATTTTTCCGAAAGAGCCTGGGAGCAGTACGCCAGGGGGGAGCTGGAAAAGATTCGGCTGATTTTCAACCTGATACACGATCACGTGCCCCTGGACAGGCTAAAGCCCAGGATTGCCGACGCCATAGAATCGCTGTCCGAACATCGCCCCATTGTCGTCACCAAGATCAAACGCATGCTGGCGGTGATCCACAACCAGCTGGATTTGAAAAGCCCGGACAGGGATAGCGGCCGCTTGTTGAAATTTGTGAAAGCCTATTACCGGCCAACAGCAAAGGCGGAGAAATGTGGCTCGGTGGAAAGCTACCGGCGTTTTCTCGAAGATGCCGGCAAGGCAGAGGTGAAGGAAGAAGGCGAACAGGTTGGCGAACAAATGGCCCGCACCGGGTTGGTATCTGATTACCACCTCGTATTGCTGCACCATGCCGTGCGGCGTTATCCGGAACTTGTACCGGCAATCCTGCACCTCAATGCTCATGGTGTCGCGGAGTACGAACGGCATGAGGCTTTTGTCGACCTGCTCGTCCAGGAATTCATCGTCCCGGGCAATAAGCAGGCTATCTACGGGCTGGCCCGGGTATTGCAGCGCAACCTGTTGTCCAGAAAAGTAACCTGGCATGCGTTTAACCGCCTGGTGCGGGTGGAAGTGCACCCGGAGGTGGCGGAAAACCTGCTAAAGGGCAATCTGCCGGGAGATAAAGCCTCACCTGCTCAGTTGCTGATCGGGGGCGCACTCTGTGCGCTGGGGCAACCCCTGGGTGTCCGGCAGGGCAACAACCCGACCTGCCAGTCGGCAAGGGGGATCAGTATGTGGAGCCGGCACGCCCCGGGCAAGCTCATCAACCTGCTGATCGATGCCGCCACATCGAATACCATCGTTTTCCGGTACGAAGGCGAACTGATTGAATCGGCGGCGGTCAAAGAAGGCCTGGCCCGGCAGTTCGATTACACCCTCGACCCTGTTTCCATCGTGCTGGTTCCACACCTGGACAAAATCTACAACGAAATGATGAAGCGGGCGGCGGCCAAACACCTGGGCGTCGACCCGCACATCTCGGTCAATCCCGCTTTTTACGGGCACTGGATACAAACGGGTTTCATCTCGGTATATAATCCGATGACCGGCCACATCGAGAAATACGAGGATTTTGTCCGCATTTTTTACGCGTCCTTCCACCCGGATTACAACGGCGGGCACCACTTGATCTACCCGGTGCCGCTCGGAATCTTCATCACAGATACCACGGCTGCCATGCTGGGGTACCACGCCATTTCCCTGTTGCGCATCGAACTGTCTCCGGCGGGCGAGTGGCGGGCGTACTTTCTTAACCCAAACAGCGAAGGGCGGCAAAACTGGGGCCAGGGTATCGAACCTGCCGTTTCAGGCAACGGAGAATTTCACGGAGAGTCCTCTCTTCCCGTGCATCAGTTCGTTTCCCGCGTCTACGCCTTCCATTATAATAACCTGCGCCTGGATGGCAAACTGGACGATATTCCTGAGCAAATTGTTGAGCAAGTGGAAAAATTGTCGAGGGAAAGCTGGGGCCGTAAATACCGGTGGGTCATTTGATGGAAAAGGATAAGGCTAAAAAAAAGGATATGAATTGTAGCCTGCCATTTTGGGTTCAGGCGGGAAAAGGAAAATTGTTTTTCAAATCTCATTTTAATATCAATGACACAATCCAAACACTCCCATTACGACGCCTTTGTCAGAAATGTAAGGCACTCCTCCCGTATCGAGCTCAGCCAGTCTGCTTTGACGAAGAACATCAATTTCCTGCGGAAAAAGCTGGGGCCGCATCCCCGTTATTCTGCGGTCGTCAAAGCCAATGCCTATGGCCATGGGATTCCGCAGATGGTAAAAATGCTGGAAAGGTGCGGAGTCAGCCACTTCTCGGCAGCCTCTGCCTACGAGGCCGAGGAAGTGCTGGAGCACTGTGCCGATTCCTCCGAGATTATGATTATGGGCATCCTTTACGACCAGGATATAGGATGGGCGGTCGGGCAGGGGATCGAGTTCTACGTTTTCAACTACGATCGCTTGCAGCTTGTGCTGGAAGTGGCCCAAAAACTAAAAAAGAAAGCCAAAGTACACCTGGAAGTAGAAACGGGGACTAACAGGACGGGCATGACCGAGCCCTGGTTTAAAAAATCCGTCGCCTTTCTAAAAAAACATCAGGAGCATTTCGACTTTCAGGGGCTGTGCACACACCTGGGAGGCGCGGAGTCTCGCAGTAACCAGTTCCGGGTCGATCAGCAAATAATCCGTTATAAAAATTATCTGGCGGAGCTGAAGAAGAGGAAGTATATGCCCAAGTACCGGCACATCGCCTGTTCTGCCGCCGTGCTGGCCATGCCGGAAACGCACTACGACCTCGTCAGGGTCGGGGTGGCTACCTATGGGTTCTGGCCCAGCCCGGATATCTATTATCATCATCTCCGGGAAGCCGGAAAAGATAAGGACGCTCCGATGAACCGCATCATTTCCTGGAAAACGGATGTGATGGACATCAAAGACGTGCCGAAAGGGGAGTTTATTGGTTACGGGACCGCTTTCCAGGCATCACACGACATGCGCGTTGCGGTAATACCGCTGGGATACAGCAACGGTTATCCGCGGGGCCAGTCCAATAACGGCTATGTGCTCATCCGGGGCCGCCGGGCGCCCATTACCGGCCTGATCAATATGAACCTCTTCATGGTCGACATCACCGACATCCCCGGCGTGGAAACAGGGGATGAAGTGGTGTTGCTGGGCAAACAAAATAACAACACCATTGCCGTCAGTTCCTTTACGAACTACACCCAGTTGATCAACAATGAAATGCTGAGCCGCCTGCCAACGGCAATACCTCGCCGGATTGTGAAATAATTAAACAGCATTTGCGTGAAAAAGCACCGAACTATGAAAAAAAAACCGCTTATTTTGATAAAATACGGCGGAAACGCCATGTTGAGTGAACGTCTTAAGCAATCTGTCGTTCAAAATATCTGGAAGCTTTGTTCAAAGGGCTACCGCGTAGTGCTTGTTCACGGAGGAGGCCCGTTCATTAGGAGAATGCTGGAACTGGTGGAAATAGAATCCGAATTTATTGAAGGGCACCGCAAAACGACGCCCGAAGCGCTCCGGTACATCGAAATGGCGCTCAAGGGCGAGGTGAACGGCAGCCTGGTCGGCCTTTTGAATAAAGCGGGAATGAAGGCAGTAGGCCTGTCCGGCAAAGATGGCCGGATGGTGCTGGCCAGAAAGCGATACCACTACAGCACAGAGAACGGGCAGGAAATACGGCACGACCTCGGGCAGGTCGGAGATGTAGAACAGGTGGACGCTACCCTGCTGAATACCCTGATTGAGAATAATTACCTGCCGGTTGTTACCTGCATTGCTTCCGATGAAGCCGGCAATGATTATAATATAAACGCCGACATGTTCGCCGGCAGCCTGGCCGGCGCCTTGCAGGCCAGCCACTACCTCGTCCTCACGGATGTCGATGGCCTGCTCCGGGATATCGGCGACCCTTCCTCTCTGATCCGGAAGTTGAAGCTGGAAGAACTGGCGCCGCTCGTCGGCTCAGTTATCAAAGGCGGGATGATCCCCAAGCTGGAGTCCTGCGAGCTGGCACTCCGGCAGGGCGCCCGGTCCGCCCGCATCATCAACGGCACCAGGCCGGAAAGCATCCTGGAGGCAGTGAATAAAGATAAATCAACAGGAACAGAAATATGCTTATAAAAGAAAAAACGACAAATGCAGCTCTGCACGAGGCAGACAAGCGTTTTTACCTGCCGACGTTCAACCGCCTGCCGCTGGCCTTCCGCAAGGGGAAAGGCGCCCGGCTCTGGGATGTGGAGGGCAGAGAGTACCTCGACGCCCTGGCGGGGATCGCGGTCTGCAATCTGGGGCATTGCCACCCGAAGGTGGTAAAGGCCGTTCAGGAGCAGGCGGAACGGCTGATGCACATCTCCAATTTCTTCGTCAGCGAGCCACAGGTCATGTTGTCCCGGAAGCTGGTTGAAATTTCCGGGCTGGACCGGGTGTTTTTCTCCAACAGCGGCGCGGAATCCGTAGAGGGAGCGATCAAGATCGCCCGGAAATACGCATATACCAATGGCCGCGGTGGCGGTATTATATCTATGGAAAACTCTTTCCACGGCCGCACTCTGGCCACCATCGCCACCGGCAAGGAACGCATGCAGCGCGGCTTCGGCCCCATGCCCCCGGGATTTCACAAAGTGCCCTTCAACGACATCGAAGCAGTGCGGGCGGCCGTCAGCGAAGACATCGCGGCCATCATCCTGGAGCCGGTACAGGGAGAGGGTGGGATCAACGTAGCCAAGCCCTGCTACCTGCGCGCGCTGCGGGAATTGTGCGACCGCGAAAACATCGTCCTCATTTTCGATGAGATTCAGTGCGGTGTGGCGCGTACCGGCGAGTACTTCGCCAAAGACCACTACGAGGTGCAGCCCGATATCATGACATTGGCCAAAGGGCTGGGCAACGGCCTGCCTGTCGGCGCTATTCTGAGTAATGAAAAGGTAAGCGGGGCCATTGAATTCGGCGACCATGGCACCACCTTCGGCGGTAACCCCATGGCCTGCGCCGCCGGGCTGGCAACGATAAACGCCATCCAGGAGGAAGGCATTCTGCGCAAGACGACCCGCAAAGGCTTCTGGCTGAAGGAGATGCTGGAAGAAAAAATCGGCAGGCATCCCGGCCTCAAACAAATCCGCGGCCTGGGTCTGATGATCGGTGTAGAATTCGACTTCGAAACCAAGCCGCTGGTCCTGAAAATGCTGGAACACGGCGTGCTGGCCAACGCCACCGCCGGCAACGTGCTGCGCCTGGTGCCGCCATTGGTGATCAGCTTCGAAGAACTGGAACGCCTGGTGGATGTGATCGCCCTTTCATTAAATGAACTGGATCAATGATTAAAACAGGAATTGTCGGCGCTACTGGATATACCGGTTCGGAACTGGTGCGCCTATTGTATAATCATCCCGAAGCCGATATACGGATGATCACTTCTGAGAGCCGGAAAGGAGAACGCTTTTCGGATGTCCACCCTCATTTTCAGGGGCTGGCGGACCATGAACTTCAACCCGCATACCGGATACTGGAGGAGGATTTGGATATTGTTTTCATGGCCCTTCCGCATGGCGTCTCCATGGAATATGTCGAAAAATACGAAGGGGCGAATTTCCGCATGATCGACTTGTCGGGAGATTTCCGCCTGTCGGGGCCCGATGTGTACGCTTCCTGGTATTCTAAAAAACACAGTTACCCCCAGGGATTTAAGAAAACCGTCTACGGCCTACCCGAGCTTCACCGCGAAGCGATCCGCCGCTCCCGCCTGGTGGCCAACCCGGGGTGTTATCCGACCAGCGCCATTCTGGGCCTGGCGCCCCTGGTGAAAGCCAACATCATCATCCCCGGCCAGGTCGTCATCGACTCCAAGTCGGGCGTGACCGGTGCCGGCGTGAGGGCAAAGCCGACGACCCATTATTCCAATGTCAGCGATAATTTCAAGGCTTACGGGCTGAAGCGGCACCGCCATACCGTTGAGATCGAAGAACAGATATCCGGGCTGTCTGCCGAGGGGCCGATGAAAGTGCAGTTTACTCCGCACCTTTTGCCGGTCGACCGGGGGATACTCTCGACTATTTATACCCAACCGAGAGCAGGCGTGACGGAAAACCAACTTAAAAGCCTGTATGCCGACTTCTACAAAGAACACCCCTTCGTGAGGCTCCGGCAGGAACCGCCGGCCCTCAAAGACGTCCGGGGTTCCAATTTCTGCGACCTGTTCGTCACTTATGACGAACGGACCAGCCGGATCATCACCCTGGCCGTGATCGACAACCTGGTCAAAGGCGCCGCCGGGCAGGCCATACAGAATATGAACCTGATGTTGGGCCTGGAGGAAACAGCCGGATTAATGGCAGTGCCGTTGAATCCATAGTATGGCATAAACTTGACAAGTTTGCCGGCAGGCACACACCGGAAAAACTTGTCAAGCCTCATCAACAGAAAATAATCTGATAAAAGAAATGATAAAGAATCTAACCAATGTCCGGGGCATCCAATGCTGGGGCGCCCACATCGGCATTAAATCCATGCGAAGAGACCTGGCGATCATCTACTCAGAGGTGCCCGCCAGCGCGGCCTGTACCTTTACACAAAACAAAGTTGTCGCCGAGCCGGTAAAAGTATCACAGGAACATATAAAAGGCGGCAAAGCGCAGGCCATCGTCTGCAACGCCGGCAACGCCAACGCCTGCACCGGCGAGCAGGGCCGCCTCGGCGCCGAAGCCATGGCGGAAGCCATGGGCGAATCGCTCGGCATAGAAAAAGAGCTGGTGCTGGTGGCTTCCACCGGCCTGATCGGCGAGCCTTTTCCCACGGAGGAGGTAGTGAATGGCATTAAAGAAAACGTGGGCAAACTGTCCAACGATTCCAAAGCAGGTTCCTTCGCCGCCAACGCCATCCTGACCACCGACACTTTCGCCAAAGAAGGTTTCCTCGATTTCAAGCTGGGAGATACCGCCATCAACATCGCCGGTATTGCCAAAGGTTCGGGGATGATCCATCCCAATATGGCCACTATGCTGAGCTTTATCGTCAGCGATATCGCCATTAAACCAAAAGTGCTGAGAAAGGCAGTCCGCCAATGTGTAGATCGCTCTTTTAATATGATCACAGTCGACGGGGATACCTCCACCAACGACATGGTGGCCGTGCTGTGCAACGGCCTGGCCGGCAATGACCCTATTGAATCGGTCAAAGACAAACGGTATCCACTCTTCCGGCAAAAACTGGAAGAAATGATGATTCACCTGGCCAAGCTGATCGTCTCCGACGGGGAAGGGTCTTCCAAATTCATCGAGTACAAAGTGACCGGCGCACCGGATGAAAGCACCGCCCGGCAGCTCGTGCGCGCCATTTCCGACTCCTCCCTGGTCAAAACCGCCATGTTCGGCCGCGATCCCAACTGGGGCCGCATCATCTGCGCCGGCGGCAACGCCGGCGTGCCATTTGACTACACGACAGTGGACCTCTATCTGGGCGATAACGATACCCTGGTGCAGGTACTGGAAAAGGGCCGCCCGGCGGAATTCGACCGCAATAAGGTCAAGCGGCTCCTGCGGGAGTCCCACCTGCGCGTCCTCCTTAATATGAACGGCGGCGATGGCGAGAGTGTCGGCTGGGGCACGGATCTGACGACGGATTATGTGCTGTTTAATTCGGTGTATACGACGTGAGGGGGGCTCCATGAACACAGCAAGTGCGTTTGATCTCGTGCCAATCCCAAATAAACCGGATACCTGCCGCCCTATGAGGGCCCCACCATAACCAATAACCGGTTCCCCGTCGGCACTCTTCCCTACGCCACCTCCCTCAGCTTCTTCTTCAGCGCAAACAACTCGTCCCTATACTGCGCAGCCGAAATGAAATCCAGCTCCTTCGCCGCCTTCTTCATCTTTTCCTCCGTTTCTGACATCATCCTTTCGATCTGTTCGCGGCTGAGGTAGCCCATAACCGGGTCGGCAGCCAGGCTGGGTTCGTCCGGCTCGACATAGGCGCGCTCCCTGGTACCCCGGATGTCCAGGATGGACTGCTTACTGAGGATTTCCTCGCGGGTACGGCGCACCGTTTCCGGAACGATGCCATGCTCTTCGTTGTAGGCCATCTGTATGGAGCGGCGGCGGTTGGTTTCGTCTATAGTATTCTGCATGGCTTCCGTCACCTTGTCGGCGTAGAAGATCACCAGTCCGTTGGCGTTGCGGGCGGCGCGGCCGGCGGTCTGCGTCAGGGAGCGGTTGTTGCGGAGGAAGCCCTCCTTATCTGCGTCGAGGATGGCGACCAGGGAAACCTCCGGCAGGTCAAGGCCTTCGCGCAGCAGGTTGACGCCCACCAGCACGTCGAATTCGCCCAGGCGGAGGTCGCGCAGGATTTCCACCCGTTCCAGGGTATCCACTTCGGAGTGGATGTAACGGACTTTGATGTTTAGCCGCTGCAGGTACTTGGTCAGCTCCTCGGCCATGCGCTTGGTGAGGGTGGTGACCAGAGTGCGTTCGTTGCGGTCTATGCGCAGGTTGATCTCCTCCATCAGGTCGTCGATCTGGTTGAGGCTGGGCCGCACTTCGATGGGCGGGTCCAGCAGGCCGGTCGGCCGGATGAGTTGTTCGACGATGACGCCGCCGGTCTGTTCCAGTTCATAGTCGCCGGGGGTGGCGCTTGTAAAAATGACCTGGTTGACCAGCCCTTCGAACTCGGTAAAGTTGAGAGGCCGGTTATCCATAGCCGAGGGCAGGCGGAAGCCAAAGTTGACCAGGCTGAGCTTGCGCGCCCGGTCGCCGCCGTACATGCCCCGCACCTGGGGGATGGTCACGTGGCTCTCATCGATGATCATAAGGTAATCATCCGGGAAGTAATCCAGCAGGCAGAAGGGGCGTGTACCCGGCTTGCGGCCGTCGAAAAAGCGGGAGTAGTTCTCCACGCCGTTGCAGTAGCCCAGTTCTTTCATCATCTCCAGGTCGAAGGTGGTGCGTTCGCGGATGCGTTTGGCTTCCAGCAGGCGGCGCTCCCGTTCGAAGTACTTTTCCTGTTCGTACAGCTCGTCCTCGATGTCGCGAATGATCTGGTGGATGCGGTCTTTGGGCGCGACGTACAGGTTGGCCGGGAAGATGGCCGCCGTTTCCATGCCCTCGATGCGTTTGCCGCTTTCGATCTCAATGCGTTCAATGCTTTCTATCTCATCCCCGAAGAACGTCACCCGGTACCCGTAGTCGACGTAAGGCAGGTTGATGTCCACCGTATCGCCCCGGACCCGGAAGGTGGCCCGGCGGAAGTCCGTCTCGGTACGGGAATACAGGCTGTCGACCAGGCTGTACAGGAAGCTGTTGCGGGAGATCACCTGCCCCTGCTTGATGCGGATGATGCTGCTTTTGTAATCTTCCGGGTTGCCCATACCGTAGATGCAGGACACGGAAGCGACGATGATGATATCCCTCCGGCCGGAAAGCAGGGAGGAGGTGGCCCGCAGGCGCAGCTTGTCTACCTCTTCGTTGATCGACAGGTCTTTTTCTATATAAGTGTCCGTAACGGAAATATAGGCCTCCGGTTGGTAGTAGTCGTAGTAGGAGACGAAATATTCCACGGCGTTATCGGGAAAAAAGTCCTTGAACTCCCCGTACAGCTGGGCAGTAAGCGTCTTGTTATGGGTCAGGATCAGCGTCGGCCGGTTGAGTTCGGCGATGGCGTTGGCCATGGTGAAGGTCTTGCCGGAGCCGGTGACGCCGAGCAGCACCTGTGCCTTATCGCCCGCCTGTACGCCCTGCACCAGTTGTTCGATGGCCTTCGGCTGGTCGCCGGTGGGGATAAAAGGGGATTGGAGTTTGAAGGGCATAGAAGGTTTTCCTGGTTTGTGGATGTAAAGATATTGGAAAATGCGCCTTAAGGAAACGCCTGGGGGGGAGGGGAGGTTGAGGGGAATTGGGTGAAATAAAGCGGAAAAACGGAACACTTCCATGTATTTGCAAGGGTCAAGTTAATGACGCCCCAGCGTTGGCAGCCTTGAAAGTGAATCTGTTAACCAAGGTATAAGTACATGTGTGGCTACTACAGATTTGGGTACAATCGGAGAATGATTACATTTGGACAGATGGAATGCCGCCAAACTTTCTACTTAGTTGTAAATTAGGGGCAGAATCTAACAATTAAAAACATGTATATCACTAAAGTCAAAATAAAGAATATCCGGACCATTGAGCATTTTATCATGGAGTTTCCGGAAAATGCGGCGGGCTGGCATGTGTTGATTGGGGATAATGGGTCTGGAAAAACTTCATTGGTTCGGTCTATTTCTCTCGGGCTAATTGGAATTGAACAAAGTGGATTTTTTAGGCAAAACTGGGATAACTGGCTGTCCAAGAAAAAAGATAGTGGAACAATTTCTGTCTGGATATCCGTAGACGAAAAATACGATTCGTTTTCAAAAGAAAACAGTTATCGTGCTGGTGAAGGGAGTTTTCACAGCCATATTATATTTGAGAGAACCAAAGACAAAGTACTTGCGGATCGCCCAGTTGGGTATGGCACCTATTATGGGAAGAATCCATGGAATCTGGAGGGGGCTCAAGGTTGGTTTTCTGCTGCTTTTGGGCCTTTTCGTAGATTTACCGGGGGAAGTGATGAATGGCAATCTGTATGGTCGTCCTTTCCAAAGATTTCGGCTCATCTTTCTGCATTTAGTGAAAATGTCGCACTTACAGAGTGTATTAAATGGCTGGTAGAACTGAATCATAAAAGGCTTGAAAAGCGTCCTGAAGGTAAAATCCTGAATGATATTATACGCTTTATTAATCAGGGCAATTTATTGCCTCAAAATGCCAAATTATATGAAGTTACTTCTGAAGGGGTATTCTTCAAAGACGGAAATAGTACTAAGGTTAACATCATAGAACTCAGCGATGGTTTTCGCTCTATTCTGAGCATGACTTTAGAATTGGTTCGACAAATGGTTCAGGTTTTTAACCCTGAAGTTGTATTTCAACAGGTAAAAAATGGTGGGGAAGCAATTGATGTCCCCGGAGTCGTCCTCATCGACGAGATTGATGCCCACCTGCATCCCACCTGGCAGGCCCGGATCGGAGAGTGGTTCCTCAAGTATTTCCCCAAGATTCAGTTTATAGTGACCACCCATAGCCCGATTATCTGCCGGGCGGCGGAGCATGGCTCTATCTGGCGCCTCACCGCTCCGGGTAGCGATGAGCCTTCACGAGAAATTACTGGAAAAGAACGCGACCGGCTCATTTACGGAAATGTGCTGGAGGCTCTTGGAACGGAGGCTTTTGGCAGTGAAGTGGTCCGCTCCGATGAATCGAAGAAGATGTTGAAGCGGATGTCGGAATTAAATATAAAGTCTATAAGAGGCCAACTCGACGAAAAAGAGGAGAAGGAATTACAAGAACTAAAATCCATACTTCCAACAGGCAAATGATTCGACTGGTTATACAAGATTTATCGGCAGAAGCTGCCGACAACCTCGATACCTGGCAAGGTAAAGTCGATGACAAACCTACTTTCTCGGAAAAGGTAAGCGAGGCCAAACGGCTGTGGAAGCTTAAAAACAAAAAGAATAACGCTACCTTCAAGGAGGTCAAATCAGTATTGACCCAAATGTGTTCAGGCGTCCGGCGTTGTTGCTACTGTGAGGATTCTTTAGCCGACGAGGTCGAGCATATCCATCCGAAGGATATATATCCGGAGATGGTTTTCCAATGGGATAATTATCTCTATGCCTGCGGGCCCTGCAATGGTCCGAAAAACAACAATTTTGCGGTTTTCAGGCAGCAAGATGGCGTGTTTGAAGAGGTGACTCCGCCGCGGTCGAATCCTAATCCGGCACCTCCAACTCCTGGCGATCCGGTACTGGTCAACCCGCGGAGTGAAGACCCAATGGGTTTCCTGATGTTGGATATCATGGATTCTTTCTTTTTCTCTGAAATCCCGGCTGATGGAACCCGAGATTACAAACGTGCCGAATATACCATCGAGTTGTTGCGGCTCAATGGGCGCGACTTGAAGGATGCCCGGGAGAATGCCTTTGAAAATTATGTGAGCCGTTTATCCCGTTATGTTACCCGTAGAGATGCCGGCGCGAATCAAGCTGAATTAGGAAAACTAATCGGAGGTATTAAAACAGAAGCTCATCCAACAGTTTGGGCTGAAATGAAGCGGTACTTTAGGGATTTCAACCAAGCGATGCAACAACAACTCCCAGAATTATGGGGGTTGTTCAGTCAGGCTCCCGAAGCGCTCAACTGGTAGCCCTAAAATCAGTCAATCCCAGGTTTATCGGGTCATAAACTTCAATTTCGCCGGAGCAATCGAAGGCAATTTCTTCGAAAGCCCTTTTGATAATATTCTCCAGGAACCGGACATCGGTCGTCCCTTCCGTCACAAAACCGATGGTAACGATATTGCTCATGGCTCATTCAGAGTATCCCGATGGTCTGTTCAAGATCGGCTGCTTGTAGGTAGCGACTGGCTTCCGCCAGGGATAATTTCCGCTCCTGTTCCGAAAAGCCCAACGAAAACTGCGCAGAACCATGTTCCACCGGAAGCATTTTGGTGATCTGTATCTTCTGGCCCTGTCCTCTGATATTAGCAATTTGGTTAACGATCTGGCTGAGCCAAACCGAAATGTTGTTTTCTTTTTGAAGTTTGAATACCTCAGCCATCAAGACAGGAGAATGCGTATTGACAATAACCTGCCGGATTGGCGTCCCTTCCTCGGAAAAATCGACGCTAAGGTCGAGCAACATCTTGCTCATTGCTCCCAGGCGAAAAGGATGGACGCCGTTTTCGGGAGAATTTGTAATGGCCTCAGCTTAAATGTCCGGACAGCGCCTGGACAACAATGCAACTTTGACAAAAAATTCTTATATCGCAATTTAGAAATTATTTGTTTATTATTTATAATTTTTGCATCTTTTTGATTGCAATCTAGTGTAATAAGCAGCATCCCCGGCCGATAAAGGAGGCCGGGGACGCTGGCCCGCTTACTGGCAACACTCGCATCCACAATCACACTGAACCCCAGTGCAGTCATCCCCGCATCCGCAGCAGGTGCCGGAACATTCCGGGTTGGAGCAGTTACAGGCGGCGTTCTTCATAACTTCAATTGTCGTTTTCATGATCGTAAAGTTTTAATGGTTAATAATTACGACAACAAAGATAGTGGCGGAAGGCAGGGGAAGCATTACACCATTTTTGGAGAAGGTTACAGGATTTTTGGGGCATAAGGTTGTGCAATAGAGTTGTTCCGAAATAATCACATTAGGATATTTCATAACGAAACCATATTTGAACATCAGAGTCTAACACATCAAAAAAAACCTGAAATAGCTATTTCGGAACAACTCTAATATATGGACAGGATTGGCAAGATTAAATATAGACAGGATTAACAGGATTAACAGGATTTCGAAGCGCCAAACTAATGCGGAAGCCATACTCAGAAGGGCAGCCATCCTGTCAATCCTGTCAATCCTGTCCACTTTTACCTTTCCCCCCCGTCCGCTCAGGCCAGGCGTACGTATCCTGTCAATCTTGTCAATCCTGTCTACTTTAAACCTTCTTGCCCCCCCGCTCAGGCCTCATCCAGCGGCTTGCGCCTTGCCGCGCCGACCTCTTTAAAATGAGAAGGCGTCAATCCTGTCACTTTTTTGAACTGGTTGGAGAGGTGGGCGGCGCTGCTGTAGCCCAGTTCCCAGGCGATCCCGGAGAGGGTCATCTGATCATAGACGAGCAGTTCCTTGGCTTTTTCGATGCGCTGGTGGATGAAGTAGTGTTCGATGGTGCGTCCTTCAACGGAGGAGAAGAGATTGCTTAGGTAGCTGTAGTCGAGGTGCAGTTGATCGGTGAGGAAGGCGGACAACTTCTGGTTCTTTTCTGCTTCCTTTACTTCGTTGCGCGCTTTTTTGAGGATTAGTTGTTTGGCCTTTTCGATCGTTGTTGTTTTCCGGTTGTCGATCAGTTCCAGCCCGATTTTTTCCAGGCTCTGCTGCAAGGCTTGCCGTTTGTCGTCCGGCAAGGGATCACAGAGTTCCGCTTCCCCCACCGATATCCGGTGAAAGCCTATTCCAGCCTCCCGCAGGATAGTTTCTACCGCCAGGACGCATCGCTGGCAGACCATGTTTTTGATATAGATCGTAGTGCCGGGCTTCATGACACAAGGATTAGAGCATGTTTGGGGGCAAATCAACGATGTCAATAACCAGTAACCTACTTTGTTTCGAACAGGCTAATAACCAATGACCCCAGGAATTCCGTTCTGAAACCTACGCCGTCACCGCCGCCAGATTCTTCGCCTTTTCCTTCTGCACGAAGTACATATCGATCAGCCCTTTGTTTTTGGCCTGTACTTTGCCGCGGTATTCGCAGTCGAACTGATATTTAACCAGGCCGTAGGTCGTGTTGGAAATGTTGACCCGCCCTTCTTCCCCGTTTGCTTCAACGCGGGCGGCGATATTCACGGTATCTCCCCAGATATCGTAGGCAAATTTATTGACGCCTACCACGCCGGCGACCACCGATCCGGTATGCAGGCCGATGCGGGCTTCGAAGAAAGGCTTGCCGAGGCGCATCTTTTCCTGTTTTTGCTCATTGAGGAACTGCTGCATCTCCAGGGCGGCGCGGATGATATTGTGGGGCAGGCCCCGGCGGCCGGTGAGGCCGGAAGCGCACATGTAGGCGTCGCCGATGGTCTTGATCTTTTCGATATCGTCGTATTGAGAGAGGATGAAGTCAAAAGCTTTGAAGCACTTGTCCAGCTCTTCCACCAGTTCTTCCGGGCTGAGCCGTTCGGAGATGTTGGTGAAGTTTTTGAAGTCGCTGAACAGGACGGTCACCTGTTCGTATTTGCGGGCTTTGGCCTTGCCGAATTCTTTGAGTTCGTCGGCTATCGGTTTGGGCAGGATATTCAACAACAGCTCATCTGACCGTTGCCGTTCTGTTTCGATGATCTTATTCTTTTCCGCGAGGCGGCTTCGGGAGCGCCGGGCGATCAGGAAGAGGACGAGGAGCAGCAATGCCAGCAGGGTACCGAAAGTGGCCAGGATGAGCAATTGTTTCTGGCGGGCGTCGGCCTGTTCGGCTTTGCGGCGGTTTTGTTCGGCTTCCAGAGAGGCCTTTGCCAGCTCTGCTTTCTGAGCCTGAAGAACAGCTTCCTGTTCCAGGCGTTCCCGGGTCAACGTTTTAACCTCGCGTTCTTTGGTTTGCACGACGGAATCGGCACGTTCTTTAGCCTCGGCGATGGTGGCCAGGCGTTCTTCCTTTTCGGTGATCTGTTCTTCCACCTTGGCTTTATCCCGGACCAGTTCCTGCTGCCGTTGCTGGAGGCGCTCCCTGTCGCTGACCAGTTCCCGGCGTTCGCTGGTCAGCTGGTTGATCTCCTGTTCGAGCCGGTTCCTTTCCTGGAGCAGGGCCTGGCGCTGGCGTTCGTATTTTTCTTCCAGGTCGCTGATGCTGGTTCCTTTCTGGCTGAAGTATTTGAAAGCCTCCTCGACGATGTGATAAGCTTCGCGGTAGTCCCGGTCGTCTTTTTCGATCTTGCTCCGGCTTTCTACGCTTTTGATGATCAGGTCGGAATCGCCGGCTTTTTTGGCAGAGGCCAGCGCCGTATCGAACCAGGTCTTGGCGTTGCGGTCGTTGCGGTCGCGCACGTAGGCTTTGCCTACGAGGAACGCCGTGCGCGCCATCATCCCTTCGTTGCCGAGGTCTCTGGCTAAGTTGAATGCCTGTTTGCCGTACTCGACCGACTTTTCCGCACTGGAGCGAAGGTAGGCTTCCCCCAGCTGATAATTCAGCGATAATTTTTCTTTTGTGGTGCCGGCTTCCTGAAGTTGTTTTTCCAACTCGGCGATGGACTGGGCCTGCCCAATGATGAAAATGCCGAGGTTCAACAGAAGCAGGGTGAATATTTTTTTCATGTGCTAAGGTTTGCATTAGGGCCTCCCGGTAACCAAAACGGCATAACTGCCCAAATTGTTACGCGTGAGGGGAATCCGCAGCTTGTATTCTGATGCAGAAATTGGCCGGGACAGGCAAAAATACAAACAGAAATAAGTATAAACTGTAAAATTAGAGAGGTAAAATCTAAAAACTACCTTCATTTACAAGGCTTAAGCCAGTCATACCGGCTGATGAAAATCATTAGACGCCGTTGATATTCATCAGTTGCCGTACAGGCCCATTTGTTGATATTGTCTTTGTAAAACTACCCGGCGCGGAGCCAGCTCAGGGATTGCCTGGCTCCGGCGGGCAGGCACCGGCAGTTGCCGGTTGGTATTCTCTAACCTTTTTAATGTGAAAAAAATGAACGTCCTAGCTCCAGTCAAAACGCTGATGACTACAAACCTGATCACGGTTAACCCCGGGGATAAGCTGATGAAGGTCAAAGAGATCTTCGAGAAAAACAAGATTCATCACATACCGGTGGTGAGCTACAAACAGATCGTCGGGCTCATCAGCAAAACGGATTTCGTCTACTTCATGCGTGGCTTCAGCCGCAACGAAGAAGACCGGTTTGTCAACGAAGCGCGCCTGAGGGCCTACAAAGCGGAGGATATTATGACCAAAGGGCTGGCCAAGCTAACCCCCAATCAGCGCATTAACGTTGCCCTTGAGATTTTTCTGGAAAACCGCTTCCACGCTGTTCCTGTCGTTGACGAAAGCACCGGCGAGCTGGCGGGAATTATTACAACATTCGATATCATCAGAGCCTTGGCCAGTGAGGAGGTAACGGCCAAACAGATACTGGACAGCAACAAGGCTTAACCATTACGAGATCAGTTCATGCACTTGCATTTGAAAATATTAGGTATTGGATGCCGGAAGAGCAGGGCCCTGAAAGCTAATGTGGACCAGGCGCTGGCCCGGCTTCCGGGCCTGGAAGCCGAACTGGATGAAGTGACCAGTGTACACGACATCCTGGAATACCGGATCACAGCGGCCCCTGCTCTTCTCATAAACGGCGTCCCCGCCTTTGAAGACGAAGTGCCGGATGTAGATGAACTGGTTCAAATGTTCAGGCCATTCATGCAAAAGCCCGAGCTTATGAAAAAGATACTCGTCCCTACTGATTTTTCGGATATTGCGGCCAATGCGTATCGCTTTGCCCAGAGGCTGGCGGAGGAAGAGGCGGTCGAAGTGAAAGTCGTGCATGCCTACCACCCTTCCTTCGATTATTCCAACCCGTATCTGGATATGCCGGCGGCAGAGTTTGAGTCGGTCAAGCGTGAACTGATGAGAAACTTCATTGCCGAACACACACTCGATACAGGCCGGGACGGCACAGTGGCGACTGTGGCAAAACCCAAAACCGAATTGTGCATCGGGTTTGCCGGCGAAGAGGTCGTCCGGCTTTCCAGGGAGGCGGACCTGATCGTCATGGGGACCACAGGGCAGGGCAACCTGATGGAAAAAGTGTTCGGCAGCGTTTCAACTCATGTCGCCCGAAATGCGCACTGCCCGGTCCTGCTCATTCCGGGAGGTTGCCGGTGCCAGGGCTTCCGGGAAATCGTCTTTGCCAGTAATTACGACGCGGCGGATGAGTCGATCCTCCAGCAATTGATGGAAATGGCAGGCATCGGCCCGGCTACTATCCACTTTGTTCATGTCGAGGCCGAAGCCGGAAAACCTTACGCCGTGGCAAAAGTGGAATTCGAACAGGCCGTCCGGGAAAATATGCCGGACATTGGCTTCAACTCCATAGAGATCGAATGCTCCGATATAGAAGAAGGCATTGTCCGGTACGCTCAGGATATCGGCGCCGACCTCATCGCCGTGGGCACCCTTCGCCGGGGCTTCCTGGAAAACCTCTTCCACAAGAGCGTTACCAAGCGCCTGGCTTTCCACACGACGGTGCCCCTGCTGGTGTTGCATTATGAACGTTGAATGCGGCTGCCAGTCGGGGATAGGACAGTACGGTCGGGGGGCAATCTACTTGGCTGTCCGCCATGAGGATGGAACTCGCGAATGCCAAAGGGAAAACGGGCGAAAACCAAAAACAGGTTAGCCCTCCCGGATCAGCAACAACGGCAGTGGTGTATTCCAGGCCAGGCGCCGGGAAAAACTGCTCCGCAGCAGGTTGTCGAGAAACGCCCGTTTGGGCAGATACAGGGCGAGCATCTCCGATGGATACTTTTCCAGAAAATAATCCACCCCCTCCACCAGCGTCCTTTCCCGCACCATAGTGATCTCATGGCCGGCTTTTTTTATTGGCTCCTCCTTGAAATGATCCTCCTCCCCGGGCAGGAGGTTGATGTAAAACGGGTGAATCTCCGCCTCCAAAGCAATAGCAATGGCTTTCAGTGCCGGGAGAACGGGTTCTTTCTGCTGCCGGATATCCACGGCCAGGGCGATCCGGCTGACGGTTTCGTACTCTGCGCCTTCCGGCACGATGATGAGCGGGCATGGCGTCCGCCCGATGAGTTGGGTCGTCACGCTTCCAAAGAGATGGTCGCGCAGGCCATGCTTGGCCCGGGTGCCCACAACGACAGCATCGACCCTGGTTTCCCGGGCAGCTTCTGCAATATTGGGAACAATGCGGCCGGCGGCGACGAGCAAGTGCTCCGGCTTCAGATGGGCTAACGCCTCGTCGTCCCGGTTGGGATAATTGGCCGTGAACTGGCGCAGCTGTTCGCGGTATCCCTCGTTCTCCTTTCGTATCATTTCCTGGCGGTTCTTTTCCGAAACGGTACTTTCGGCCTGGATGGCGGTATTGACAAAAATGGAGGAGATGGCCCCGTTGAGCTGGATGGCCAACCATTCCGCATATTCGTATGCATACCGGGAAGCGGGCGAAAAATCAACAGCGACTAGCAATTTTTTCATCGTATTGGTTATGGTCTTATTTCTATCAATATAAATAAAAGAACCGCTTTTCTCAATGAGATAACTCAATGCTCGCGTTCTGCGTATAATTTTAAAGATTTTTCATTTTTTTTTCAAAGAGCCCTATTTTGCAATTTCTATTTGAGGGTGAGCACAAATTTTTTGCACCGAAAACACAAAATTCTCAAACAGCTAGTGAAGGGCGGGATGCATAAAAATACGGTGCAGGTTTAGCAAATTTGATGCTCCGGGAAAGTAGTCAGTGCGTTTTTTGCCGACACCCCCTCCTCAATATTTTTAACCCTAAAAAATAACTATGCCAACTGCCGAGCAAGCCCATCAGGATATCATCAGGCAAATTGAGGAGAACCGGCTGGAAGAGGCCATAACCGGCTTGCTGGCCTTCGCCGTGCGGTATAGCCCCGACAAGGAGACAGCGGTGCGCATGCGGAGGTCCGACTGGAAGACCCTCGAAGAAGAAGCCCTGATGATGGGGGATACCAGCGGCATCCGCGAACGGCGTTCTGCCCTGAAACTCCAGCTCTTTCGCCTGGCAGACGCCATCCGGAAAGATACTTCCGGCATCGGTGCCTCTCCTGTTGCCCAAAGCCCTGCCGGGGCATCCACTGTTGCAGCGCCTCCCTTCTCCACGCCCAGAGGCGAAGGGCCGGCCAATCTCGTTCTGGCCTACGCTCCTGAACCCGCCGACCGCTCGGCGGGAGAACAACTCCGGAAAAGCCTGGCCTTACTGCTGCACCTGAAGCGCGTGGAGGTCTTCGACCAGCAAAAGGATCCGTCCGGCAACCGGGAAGCTGCTATTGCCAACGCACTGAACGAGGCGGAAGTCATCCTGCTGATGCTCAGCAACAACTTCCTCTCCAACCTGGAGTGCCTGGCCCTCCAGCAGGATGCGTTCAGCCTTTACCAGCAGAACCGCGCAGCGGTCGTGCCCGTCCTCTTCAACCCCTGCGAGTGGAAAGAACTCGACATCGGCCGGCTCCAGGCTCTGCCGCGAAACGGCCAGTTTGTTACCCAATGGGGCAACGCCGACGAGGCTTACACCCAGATTAGCCGGGAAGTCAGCGAACTGGTGAAACATATCCGGGAGCGGCTGGATTATGAAGCAGGCTCTCCTCCCCGGGCATCCGCTCCAAAAGGAGAACGGACTTCCGGGGCGAAACCGGGAGAAAAACCGAAACAAACTTATAACACTGCCGGGCTACTGGCCATTTTCCGCAAAGGCAATACGGACGGCCTGATCCGGCAACTCCTGGATGTGACCCTGGCTGACGGAGAATTCTACGACCAGGTTTTGCTCCTCGAACAACGCTGGAAGGAGGTGAGCAGCGATGAAAGGAACAATACCGCCAGCCAGGAGAGCATCTCCGTCCGCAAGAATAAACTGAACCAGGACCTGCTGCGGCTGATCCGTGAGATGGAGGGGTAAGGATTACGGTTTCATGGGTATGTGGAGCCTCCAGGGACAGGGGCTAATGAACTCATTCATAACCCCTCGCTTTGTCTATCTTATTCCCGAAAAGAATTGTTTATTTAATAGAAGCGGTTTGCTCTGATCGCTATTAGGAAACCAAAACAGGCCTGTTACGGGGAAGGACCGGGAAAGCCCCAAAAGGAACCTTGAACTGAACGGCTTCCACCGCGACGGGCTCAAAAACGAGAACCAATGAAAAGAACTTTACGCAACCTGTCGGCTGTTGCAGCCGCTCTCTTTTTTTCTCTTTCCGGCCTGAGCCAGGCCAATTATACCTACCAGCTGGACCTGAACAAGCTGGATAACGGGCTGATGGAAGTCAGGCTCACAACGCCGGCTATCAGTGAAGAGGAGATAGATTTCCTCTTTCCGCTGGCGGTTCCGGGCTATCCCAATACCAACCTGGCGTTCGGGCCGATGGTGGCCGAGCTCACCGCTTATGACAAGTGGGGCATGCCCCTGCCGGCCGAACGGATAAAGCCCAACCGGTGGCGCATCCGGGACGCGCAGGGCCTGCAGCGCATCGAATACAAGGTGCGCAACATGTGGAAATACCGGCAGCAAAATTCCGTGTTCCTGCCGGTAGAGAATTTCTTTATCCCGGGGCGCGCCTTCATGCTCAACCCCGGAGGCTTGTTTGGCTATGTGGAGGGAATGGAAAAGCTGCCTTTTTATATCTATATCGTCCGGCCAAAAGGGCTGTTTGCCAGCAGCGGGATCAAGGGGATGGCGGCCGAAGGCTACCGGGACGCATTCTCTTTCCCATCTTACCAGGAACTGGCAGACTATCCCATTTTGTATACGGAACAGCGGCCGGCCAGTTTTGAGGTGGCCAACACCACGGTCGAGATCGGCGTTTTTTCCGAAACCAATAAAGTGACCCCTCAAAGGATACAGAAGGTATACCAACCCCTTCTGGCCAAACTGGCCGATTACCTGGGAGGATCCCTGCCCGCCGATAAATACGCTTTCCTGTTTTTCTTCTACGACGGAGAAATCCTTTTCCAGGAATCCGTAGAACATGGCAATTCCTCAGCATGGGTGTGGCCCGAACAATGGGACCCCAAACTCCTCCGGGCCGCCAACCTGGAAGAAGGCCTGGAAAAGGTCGATATGCATAAATTCCTTCACATCTACACTCCCTGGAATATCCACTCTGAAGAGTTCCTGCAGTTCGACTTCGACGAGCCACAGAAATATCGCTCCCGCCACCAATGGTTCTACCAGGGCGCAACCGAATACCTCTTCTACCACGCCCGGGTAAACCAGGAAATGATCCCGGAGAAAACCTTCTTCTGGTTCGTCAACGATTTCCTGGCCGCCATGAAAGACTTCCGCAGCGATGTCTCCCTGACGGACGTAAGCCGGCGCACCTACACCGACCTGGCCGATCAGTATATGAACCTGGAATTTAAAGGAACAATAGCCAGCCTGCTGCTCGACATCGAGCTCCGGGCCCGGTCCGGCGGCACGCATAGCCTTAAAAAACTGGTCAAAGGCCTCGCCGCCCGGTACGGCCGGTATAAGGCTTTCAAAGACGAAGAACTGTTCGGCATCATCGCCGAAATGACCTACCCCGAGATCGGCAAATTCCTCAAAGATCATGTCGGCGGGACGAAGCCCCTGCCGATTAATGAGATTTTCAATAAGGTGGGCATGGAGTACGATGCCGGGGATAATAAGGTGTATCCTAAGGAAGAGGCTACGGAGAAAGAACTGGAGCTTAGAAGAGCGTGGTTGTATGGGAAGTGATAGGATATTTTTTTGAGACTTATCAAAACTGCTAAAAGCTATTTCTATTCCATTGCAGATGAAAACTATTTTCGAATCAACCAGATCAGGATTCAGATGAATGAAGAAAAGACAATATATCATTTTTTATCTGTAAAAGGAATTGACTACGTAAATTGTCAAATACCTGGTTAATTTGTCTTCCGGTAATTCACCACCGCCAGCGTATTCACCAGCAGCGCCGCCGTCAGCATCACGGCCACATGCAGCCGAATGTCCATCAGGTTGCTGCCCTTCAGTAATACCAGGCGCATCACGTCCACAAAATAGGCCACCGGGTTGAAACGGGTGATGGCCTGCGCCCAGGCCGGCATGCTCTCGATGGGCGTAAACAGGCCGCTCATCAGGATGAAAATGATGAGGAAAAACCAGGAGACGAACATGGCCTGCTGCTGGGTTTCAGTGATGGTGGATACCAACAACCCCAGCCCCAGCACCACCAGCAGGTAAATGGCAGCAAAACCGAAGATCAGCCAGAGGCTGCCCACAAAGGGGATGTCGAAGATCAGCCAGCCGACGGCCAGACCGATCGACAACTCCACCAGGGCGATGATCCAGAACGGCAGCAATTTGCCGATGATGAACTGGTATTTTCGGATGGGCGTCACGTTGATCTGCTCGATGGTGCCGATCTCCTTTTCCTTCACGATGTTCATGCCCGACAGGAACATGCCGATCAGGGTGACCAGCAAGACCAGGATGCCGGGTACCATGAAGGTCTGGTAATTCATGTCGGGGTTGAACCAGTTGGAATAGGTGACGCTCAGGCCAGCCGGTGCCTTCAGGACGGGCGACCTGGCCCATTCCGTCCGGATTTGACGGTTGAAATCCTGGATAATGGCGTTGGCGTAGGCGTTGGCCAGCCCTGCCTGTACGCCGTTGATGGCGTTGACGGAGATTTGCAGGCTGGCGGCATTGTGGCGGATCAGGTCGCGTTGGAAATTGGGCGGTATCTCCAGGAACAGGTCGGCGTCGCCGCTCTGAATCTCGTCAAAAGCGGGCTGGTTGGTGAAGGAATAGCCCACCAGATTGAAATTCCGGCACGCCCCAAACTTGCCGATCAACTGCACAGAGGCCTGGCTCCGATCCTGGTCGACGATGTGCAGGTTGATGTTCTTAACTTCAAAATCGGCGGCGTGTGCCAGGATCACCAACTGGATGATCGGCATCAGAAAGATCAGCGGCAACATCACCTTGTGCCGGAAGATTTGCAAAAACTCCTTGCGGACGATGAAAAGTATAGTTCTCATTGGATTTTAGTTTATTTTGCCCCCACAATCCTGTTAATCTTGTTAATCCTGTCCATAGCCCACCTCAATCCCCCCGAACCACCTTCGCCTCTGGCTACGGCGGTCAATGAGGGGGGGAAGTTGCCGGAACATCCAAAACCTGTTCATCCTGTAAATCCTGTCTGCTAACAAATCCACGCCTCCTGTCCCCCCGTCCATCACGCCTGCCCAAATTCCTGAAACCTGTTAATCTTGTAAATCCTGTCTGCTAACAAATCCACGCCTCCTGTCCTTCCTGTCACTCCAGCCTCGTCTTGAAGTTGCGCACGCTGGCGCCGATAAAAAAAAGCGTCATGCCGGCGAGTATCAGGCTTTCTTTCCACACAAATTCTATCCCTGTCCCCTTAAGCATGACATTCTTCAGGATGATGATAAACCACTTGGCCGGTATGATATTGCTGATCACCTGCAGCACTTTGGGCATCGATTCGATCGGGAAGATGAATCCCGACAGCAGTATGGTCGGCAGCATCAGCACCATGAGGGAGATCAGCATGGCCACCTGCTGGCTGTCGGTGCGGGTAGAGATCAGGATGCCCAGCGCCAGGGCTGTGATTACAAATAGCAAACACTCCAACGCCAGCAGCACCAGGCTGCCCCGCACCGGCATGCCGAACACAAATGTGCCCAGCAGCAGGATTACCACCGTATTGGCCAGCGCCAGCAGGATATAAGGGATCACTTTTCCGACGATGATCATCGCCGGTTTCAGGGGAGAGACCAGCAGCACCTCCATCGTGCCGAGTTCTTTCTCCCGGGTGATCGCGATAGAAGTCATCATGGCGGAAACCAGCATCAGGATGACGGTCATAACGCCGGGGACGAACAGGAACACGCTCTTCAGCCGGGGGTTGTACAGCATTTTCACCTCCGTGCGGATTTGCATCGGCATGGCCTGGCCCCGGGCCTGCTCCTTCGCGTACTGCCCGATGATGGCCGAAGCGTAGTTGATCAGGGTCGTAGCCGTATTCGGGTCAGTAGCATCGGCAATCAGCTGAATCTGAGAGGGAAGGTTGCGGCGTTTGTCTTCTTCGATCCCGGAAGGGAAAACGACAGCCATTTTGGTTTTGCCTTCCCGGAAATGCTGTTCGATCTGGGCGATTTCCTGCAGGTTTTCGTCGATCAGGAAATAACCGGAAGCCACCAGCCGCTGAGTGATCTCCCGGCTCATCTCTCCTTTGGATTGGTCGAGGATCGCAATACGGGCGTTGTCGATCTCGTTGGTGATGGCGAAGCCGAAGAGCAACACCAGCACCACCGGCATGCCCAGCAGGATGAGCAGGGTGCGCCGGTCCCGGAGGATATGGTAGAATTCCTTTTGTATGAAAATGCCGAACTGCTTCATCATGTTACGGTTTGGGGCGGGTGAGCTGTAAAAAAACATCGTTCATCGAGCCGGCGCCAAATTGTTCTTTCAGTGCCCGCGGCGTATCCAGCGCGGCAATGCGCCCGTCGACCATGATCGAAACGCGGTCGCAGTATTCCGCCTCGTCCATGTAATGCGTCGTCACAAATACCGTCATACCTTCCGAAGCGGCTTTGTAGATCATTTCCCAGAACTGCCGCCGGGTGATGGGGTCCACCCCGCCGGTGGGCTCGTCGAGGAAGACGATCTCCGGCCGGTGCATGATGGCGATGGAGAAGGAAAGTTTCTGCTTCCAGCCCAGGGGGATGGATTTCACCAGCGTGTTGGCATAGGCTTGCATGCCCAGCCCGCCAATCAGTTCCTGCACCTGCCGCCGGATTTCCTTTCCCGGCAGCCCGTAAATGCCACCGTAGAACTGGATGTTTTCCCGGACGGTAAGGTCTTCGTAGAGGGAAAATTTCTGGCTCATATAACCGATGTGTTTTTTGATCTTTTCTGCTTCCCGGTAGACGTCAAAGCCGGCTACGGCGGCCTGCCCGTCGCTCGGCCTCGACAGGCCGTTGAGCATGCGCATGGCAGTGGTCTTGCCGGCCCCGTTGGCGCCGAGGAAGCCGAAGATTTCTCCCTTGTTCACTTCAAAAGTGATCTGGTCGACGGCCGTGAAGTCGCCAAAACGTTTGGTCAGTTTGTCGGTAGTGATGGCTGGTAGCATGGTTGGTTGGTTGTGTTGATTGGTTGATTGTGTTGATTGGTTGATTGGGTTGATTGGTTGACATTAATCAACCCAATCAACTCAATCAACCTCATCAACTACTTTCTCCCGGGTCATTAGCTCCATAAAAGCATCTTCGATGGTCGCCTGTGCAGGTTTGATCTCGATCCCGGCGTGTTCCTTTCCGGCCAGATAGGCGTGTATGGCCTCCGGCCAGATCGGCTGGCTGAGCGACAGGTGTACGTATTCTCCGAAAGGGAAGGCGCTGTGTCCTGGTTCGAATGCTCTCAGGTCGCGGATCAGGCGATACATGTCGTTTGTACGGATGGCCAGTAACGGTTTGTCGAATGCCGCGACGATGTTACCAGGCCGGTCGATGCTCAGCAGGCGGCCCTTTTGAATGAGGGCGACCCGGTCGCACAGGCTGGCCTCGTCCATATAGGGCGTGGAAACCAGGATGGCGATGTCTTTCTCTTTGAGGCGTTGGAGCATCTCCCAGAATTCCTGGCGGGAAACGGGGTCTACGCCGGTCGTGGGTTCGTCCAGCAGCAGCACCACTGGTTTGTGGATCAGGGCGCAGCAGAGGGCCAGCTTCTGTTTCATCCCGCCGGAAAGCTTGCCGGCTTTGCGCTCCCGGAAGGGCTCCAGTTGGACGTAGATGTCGCGGATCAGTTCGTAGTTCTCTTCTATTGTGGATCCAAAAATAGTGGCGAAGAACCGCAGGTTTTCTTCCACCGACAGGTCCTGGTAGAGGGAAAAACGCCCCGGCATGTAACCTATATGGCTGCGTATATTGCGGTAATTTTTGCGCACCTCCCACCCGTTGACGGAGGCCTGCCCCTCGTCGGCCAGCAACAAGGTGGCCAGGATGCGGATCAGCGTCGTCTTGCCCGCTCCGTCGGGGCCAATGAGGCCGAACAGCTCTCCCCGGCCAACTTCGAAAGATACCTGATCGAGGGCCTGTACGTCCTTGCCGTACCGCTTGCTGAGGTTGTCAACTTGTATGGCTTGTGGCGTGGGCATGGTTATTTGGATTTAGATTCCGGGAAAAGTAAAGCGTTTGAAAATTTTTGCGGTTTGGCGACTGCGGAGTAGCCCCCACCGGGCACATCACACATTTTACCCGGAAGAGCGATAGCGAAGACGGGCGCACATCGCACATCACTTGGCGGCCGTCCCCTCCCCTTTATTTCCCAGCACCACCTCCCCCGGCATTCCGATCTTAAGCGAGCCGTCGTTTTTCACTTTCACTTTGAATGCGTAAACCAGGTTTACCCGTTCCTCTTTGGTCTGTATGGTTTTTGGGGTGAATTCCGCTTTATCGGATATCCAGCTCACGGTACCGGGCAGGCTGCGGTTGTTTTCCTGGTCTTCGTCGATGAGGACCTCCACCTGTTGGCCGAGCCGGAGGTGGGGCAGTTGAACGCCGCTGATGTAGGCGCGAAGTTCCAGCTCTTCCATTTTGGCGATGGTGTAGAGCGGCTTGCCTGTTGCTGTTATTTCGTTGGGTTCGGCCAGTTTCAGCAGGACAGTTCCGTCGATCGGGTTGTGGATATAACAGCGCCGGATCTGGTCTTCCACCACGTCGATCTGGGCCTGCAGGGGGGCGATCTCGGCGAGGATGCCCTGGTTGATATCTTTGTTTTGAGAAAGAGCGGCGGCGATCTGCTTGTCCACCACGTCGATCTGTCCCTGGATGTCGTCCAGTTGCTTGGGGGTAGCGGCGTTGTCGGCAACCAGTGCTTTCAGGCGTTTTTCCTCCCGCAGCAGGTTTTGCTTTTGTTTCTGGAGGACGTCGACCTGGGGTTGTACCTCCTGGGTTTTGCCACCCACAGCCTGAATGCTGGCCCGGAGTTGTTGTTTTTTCAGGTGCAGGGGGGTGGTGTCGATCAGGCCTATCAACTGGCCGGCCTGCAGTTCCTGTCCTTCTTCCACGCTGAAGTGAAGCAGTTGGCCGCTGCCTTCGGCGGAGACGATCACTTCCCGGGCTTCGAAGTTGCCATACGCGTCGGCAGTATCGCCGTTTTCCTGGCAGGAAGAGAGGAGCAAGGCGGCAAGAAATAATAAAAATGAGGATGCTTTCATGGCATAAGAGATTTTAGAGCTGTCCTTTAAGGGTAAGGTATTCGATAATGATCTGCTGTTGTTGCAATTCGTGGAGCTGACGGTTCAGCCTGGCCTGCGACAGGGCGTTGGATTGGGTGATATAATCGGTGGATGTGGCCACGCCCTGTTCCAGTTGGGAAGATACCTGTGCCAGGATGCTTTCCTGTAGCCGGGCGATCTCCTCATCGCGCTGCATAAGCTTTTCCAGGGTGGCGATGTCTTCCCGGTACTTGCCGTCCATGCGTTCGATATTGGCTTCGAAAGTTTCCCGTTGCTGGTCCACGAGGCGGCTTTTCAGCGTCAGCAGTTGCCGGTCCCGGTCCGACTGTCCCCAGTCGAAGATTTTCCAGGAGAATTTCACGCCGCCCATAGCGAAGGGGCTGAGGCTTTCGTCGAAGAAGTTGAGGGGGTTGGGCGCGCCGAAGCCGGCCTGCAGGAAGGCGCCGACTTTCGGCTTCCGGGCGGCGGCGATCATGTCTTCCCGGGCCAGGATGCTTTCCCGTTGGTAGTTGAAAAGCGCCAGTTCCGGGCGGTTTATATCCAGGGTGGCCGGGGCCGGTTGCATGTCGGGAAGGAGGAACTCCGTCTCCGCCGTTAACGGTTCGCCGGTCAGTTCGCTCAGGCTGGCCGTCAGCCCGCGGATGGTTCCCTGCGCCTGTTCGATCTCGCTTTCCAGGCGGAGGATTTCCACCCGCAGCTTGTCGATGTCGGCGGGCAGGACGACGCCGTGGCGCAGGCCGGCTTCCAGGGTTTCCACCTTGTTTTCGATCGTCGCCTGGCTGGTGCGCAGTATTTCAATGCGCTCCCGTTGCATGAGGATGCCGAAGACGAGCTGGTTGACCTGCGGTTTCAGCTTATCCAGTTCTACCTGCACCTGCTGCCGGTCGGCTGCCAGTTGGGCTGTTTCGATCTTTTGCCGGGCTTCGCTGAGGCCGCCGTCGTAGATGGTATACTGCAGGTCGGCGGTGGTTTGGATACGGTACAGGGGGAGGTCCAGCGCCGATTCGCCGGGCGGCAGGGGCAGTTGGAAGGGGAACTCCACCACCTCCGACTGCAGGCTGGCCTGGGCGTTCCAGCTGATCTCCGGCAGGCGTTCTTTCCGGATGCGTTCCAACTGGACGGCATTGGCCTGTTCCAGCAAAGCGGTTTGCCCGTAAAGTGGGTAGTGGGCCTGTGCTTTTTCGTGGCAATCGGCGAGGCTTATTTTAGCCGTTTGGGTAAAACCAAAGAAAGGTACAGCGGCAAGGGCTAAAAAAAGGGGCATTTTTTTCATTTTTCAAAAAATTTATCCAAATGGGTAAAGCCTATATTTTTATAGCGTTGTGGATGAAGTCGATGACTTCCCGTTTCCGGCTCTCCATGAGTTTCAGGTACGTCCTGTCGTCTACCTGCGCGATGCCCTGAAACAACGGCCGGGCGATAAAGGGGAACACGCACATGGACAACATATTCAAAACCAGGTGAAAAGGGTTGACTTCCCGGATTCTCCCGGCCTCGATTTCCATTTGTATCTGCCCGATGAGGGGCAGCAGGTTGGGCTTTTTTTCCCGGCTCATCAGGTCCCTCACGAATGCTTCTCCCTTTTGGTTGAGTTCGTTGATCACAAAGGAGGGCAGGGCAGGGTTGGCAATCAGGGTGTCCATATACTGGCTGACGAATGCCTCGATCTTTTCAAAAAGGGGCATGTCTGCCGCCGACACCTCATTGACGCGGAGGGCAAACTGGCCGAAGGCCTCGTCGAAAACGGCGTGGAAGAGTTTGTTCTTGCTGCGGAAATAGTAGTGCAGCAGGCCCTTGTTGATGCCCGCCACATCGGCGATCTCCTGCATGCGGGCCGCTGCAAAGCCTTTCCGGGTGAAGACTTCTTTGGCGGCGGCAAGTATTTTTTCTTCGGTAGTCTCTTCCATAAGGATTTACCCAAATGGGTAATTTTTGACAAAAGTAAGGTTTTCGTGTATACGGCGCAAGAGGGGACAGGAAAAAACTGGATTTTTTGACAGGATGGACAGGACGTACCACTTTATTGAGTTTCAAATATTAATAAAGGGATGTAATGTCGGCTGGCGACTCCCGCTTACGCTATGCTTCAGCGGGCGAAGAAAGTTCGCCTGTCGACTATCACGGCAAACCCCCTGTTTAATTTTTGAAAACCAATTAAGTGGTGCGTTTTTCAGACAGGATGGACAGGGTTTACCTTGTGCCATAGCGCAGCATGGAAACCCGGGGCGGTCTCAGGGTAACAGGTTCCGGACTTTTTGACAGGATGGAAAGGCTGCTTTTTTAGACAGGATTTACAGGATTTACAGGTAACAATACGCCCTATAGGGTCTCTTTACACCCCTACCGTCAAACTCCCGGAACCTGTTCATCCTGTCAATCCTGTCTATTATAGATTCGCGTATTTACAGGGCAAATCCTGTCCTCGCATCCACCCCTGCCGTCAAACTCCCGGAACCTGTTCATCCTGTCAATCCTGTCTATTAATAGGTTCACGTATTTACAGGGCAAATCCTGTCCTCGCCTCCACCCCCCCTGTCAAACTTCCTAAACCTGTTCATTCTGTCTGCTCTACCCCACCAAATGGCCGAAGCAGGCCCCAAAACCTGTTCATTCTGGATCAGAAACTGAAGCCGACCGAAGCCTGCAGCGTGAGGTTGCGGTCCTTATCGTCCCGGAAGATCAGGTTGTTGTCCTCGTCGAGGGTTCGGCGGGAGGGATCGCTCTCGGTTTTGGTGAGGTCGGACAGGCCGTAGTTCACCCGCATGCCGACGTACAGGCCCTGGTTGAGGAAGAAGGCCAGGCCGCCGATCAGCCCCAGGTCCAGGGTGTTGAACAGTTTCTGGTCGCCTTCGAGTTCCTGGAAGTTGGCGCCCAGCGTCCGGGGGATTTCCACGGTTTTGCCGTCGATATCCCGGATGTCCACTTCATTAATATCCGTTCGCCGGAAAGTGTCGTCAAAGTAATTGAATTCCAGGGCGATGGTGAAGGGGTCGACCGGCGTACCGGAGGCCGTCTGCCCGCTGAAAACCAGCTCGCCGGAGCCGCGGGAGGAAACCAGGATGCCCAGGTTGAGCCCTCCGGAGAGTTCTACCCTGCCGTAGCGGCCGACCGCCATGAGCGGAATGTCGATGTAGGAGTTGGTAATGGAGAGCGAAGTGTTGCGGCTGCCGGTGAGGTAGAGAGGTTCGTCGTCCTCGGTGTACAGAATCCAGAATGACTCGCCATTGTAGTTGTAGTCGCCCCCTTTTTGCGAGTAGAGCAGCTCGGCGCGCAGGCCGAAATAGTCGTTGAAGAAGTAATTGACGGTAGCGCCTACGTGGAAGCCGTTGGAGAATTTGTAATCCTCCAGCTCGCTGCCGGTGCTGCTCATTTCCGACGGGCCGCTGATGGATGCAAAGTTGATGCCGGCCCGGAAGCCTGCGGAAAATTCCTGGGCAGTGAGCGGAAAGAAGCCCAGAATGGCAAAAAACAGTACGATTGGAAGCCGGTTCATCAGGTATTTTTTTTGATTGCAAATAATATTTTAGGTACTGTGGTATTTCGGTATTATGGTGTTATGGCCCTTCTATTCGCCAGGGCAAGTAATGCCTTTTACAAGACCTTCCTAAGCCAGATCCGGTTGGCAGCCACCTCTTCTCTTTCTTCAACGGCGATGATGTCGAAGCCATTGCGCAGGGCAAATATAAGCATGGCTTTGTGGACATTGCGGGTTTTGAAGGTAATACTGTCGTATCCCTGTGTTTTTGCCCACGCTTCCTGCGCGTCGGCCAGAGCCTGAGCAACGCCTTTTTTCCGGTAGTCCGGCAGTACGCCGCCCATCCAGGAATAGAAGTAGCCGTCGCGTTCGTAGCCGGCTTTGAAGCCTACTGCCTTTTCCCCGTCCCAGGCGGCGAGGATGAGGTGAGGCGTATTTTCAAAGCGCTTATGATATTCTTCAACACCGTAAGGGGCTTCCAGTTCGGGGACGTGGCGGGATACTTGTACGGCGGTTTCGATGGTGCAGGGGGTAACGGGATAATTCATTCGTAGTAATAGGTTAACTGTTAAAGAACCCAGCCGAAAATTAAAAGTTAAATAAACCGGCCAGCCGTTAATATTTTGCTAAATTTCAAGGCAAAGAGGCGAAAGTGCAATGGCGCTTTCGTCTCCTGCGTTACCAGAGAACCGGCGCGCCGTCCAATTAGCAGGCTTGACAAGTTTTTCCAGGGCCGTGCAGCCGTAAACTTGTCAGGCCCTGGCGCGGCGGCGAATTTTATCTCCCGCCTTTGCAACTATTGGCAATTTGAACCTATTTTTAGAATAGATAAAGTCATGGACATGAAAAATATAGTGCTGCTTTTAATCACCGCTTTCGGTTTTTCCGGGATGATCCAGGGCCAGGCTGACGGCACGGTCAGCGTCGCCGGCAAACAATACCCCTACATCGTCGACAGTTGCGGGGATACCCTGATCGTCGCCACCCTCGACGACGTTTCCATTTCCAGCATGCGGGATTTCAAGAGCCGGGAGGACTACCTACGCTACCGGCGTTACCGCAATTATGCCGCAAAGGTATATCCCTACGCCGTGGAAGCAGTGAAAATCTTCCGGGAGGTAGAATATGCGACCCAAACCATGAAGGAGAAGCAGCGCCGGAAATACATCAAATCCCTGCATAAAGACCTCAAGCGGGAATTTACCGACCCACTGAAGAACCTGACCAAAACCCAGGGCATGATCCTCATCAAAATGATCGAACGGGAGACGGATACGCCGGTTTACTTCCTCATAAAAGACCTGCGCAACGGCCTGACTGCTACCTACTGGAGCACCATGGGTTCCCTCTTCGGCCATGACCTCAAGGAAGGTTACCACGAAGGCCAGGACCCCATCCTCGACGCCGTCCTCCAGGATATGGATATTTCCTATGAAGTGCCGGATGTGAGGGGGGCGAAGTAGGGGGAGTTGGTTATATTGTTATATTGTTGGGACTTCCGAGATGACACCTGCCTTTTTCGTTCCTCAAAAGCCAGATGTCACCTCGTCATCACCTTACATGAGAAATTACTGCCCCTTCACCCAACTCGTCCCCTCCTTGCTGTCCTTCAGCACGATATCCAGTTC
>JAGFJD010000401.1 GCA_024102975.1 Phaeodactylibacter sp.
CAAGCATTTGATAAACAAACGCCTGGGCCGGAAAAGTTCCTTCAATCGAGCTGGAGATGAGGGCAGTATGGGCTGTCTCCAATTCCTCTCATTACAACCCGCCCGCCTGCGCCCGGCAACGGCGGGCTAGCCTGAAGGCTGCCCGCCCCAATAAAAAGGCCCTGCCGAAGGGGCAGGGCCGGAATACTGTTCTGCGTTTGTTTGCTAAATCTCAGGCGATGAATCCTGCTCTTCCGCAACGGGCGCTTTTTCCGGCCTCGCTTTTTTCATGATGCCGATGAGGGTCTTCAGGCTGTTCGCCGACCCATCCTTCATCTTCAGGACAAGCTCAGCGCCTTCGCGCCAGGCGGTAGCTTCTACACTTTTTATCTCGTCAAAGCCTTCTTTCTGTTCGCCGCCGAGGGCTTCTATAGCCGTTATGTCGCCCAGAAAGGTGAAGATGTTGTTGGCGGACAAGGCTTCGGCCTTTTCGGCGGCCGGCCCGCGGAGGCCGGTGCGGCCGCTTTCTACCTTGTCGAGGAGGGCGGGATTGCCGGCGATATACAGCAGGCCGTCCCGGATCAGGAACTGCCCGTCGATGCGGACTTTGGCTTCGGCATAAGCGGTGTCGCCTTTCATTTCTTTTTTCCACTCCAGGAAGCGGTAGCGGTTCTTGCCGGCCGGCGCCACCTTGTTTTCCTGAACGGCCAGGTCGATAAGGGACTGGAGCGCCGCCTCGTCCCCGATGCGGGCGGCAAAGACGAGCGCCGGCTCGCCTCCTTCGTCGCCGGAGGGGTAAGCGGCAAGCATGATGTCGCCCTTCAATGCCTTCATCAGGGTACTGGTGGAGATGCCGTATTCCTGGAGGCCGCCCTCGGCCAGGCCTTTGCTGTATTTTTCAACCAGCAGTTGGTTGATGCCGTCCATATCAAAAGCGGTGCTCATAAAGAAAAGGGGCTCGCCTTCGGGCGCGCGCTGGACGAAATCCGTCTTCACCTTGTCCCGGAAAAGCATGCTGAGGTCGTTGGCAACCTGGCTCTTGAAGTAGAAATCCACTTCGCTTCTGGCCATGCCCTGGTCAAAGGTGAGGAAGTGCTGGATGTAGTTTCCTCGAAGGTCTTCCTGCTTGTAGTTCAAAAAGGTGCCGGCGTTTTTGGCCATCCCGGAACTGAGCAGGAAATCAGAAGACAACCAGGTGGCCACGTCGAACTCTTTAGCCAGGGCGCGGCGCAGGTTCTTGTTCCGGGCGACGGACTGCTCCGGCCTGGCTTCCAGGTAGCCTTTTATAGCGGCTTCTACATCGGTGCCGTCTTCGGCGATGCCGATGAGGGCCACTTTTTCATTCCAGGCCAGGGTGCTGTTGTGAGAAGGGCTGAAAAACCGGTAGCCGTTATCGGCGGCGGGCTGTGGCTCCGCCTCGACGCTTTCGAGCAAGGCTTCGAACGCCCCGGCGTCGGCAAGAGAAAAGGAAATAACGGTGAAAGATTTCTGGTTCTCCCGCATTTCAGCGGTAAAGTAGATGTTTTTCCCGAGGTCTACCCCGGAGCTTTCGGGTTGTTCGAAGACTTTGGCCAGCACCGGATTGGCGGCCCGGGCTTCTTCGGCCATCTGCCGGTAGCCTTCAGATTGCCGGACCGACTCGAAATCTGCTTTGTCCATTAATTGCCTGGCGCGGATGGCCGTGACCATAGCCGTGCTTTCGGGAAGGTACTGCAGGCTGTCGTCCGGTATCGGCGCTTCCTGTTGGCAAGCTGTAAATACGAGTACAAAAAGGAGGGTTGAAAGGGATAGCCAGGTGGATTTCCGAATGCTCATCTTTGTGGTTTTTTATGTGACCCGGCAAAGTTATGGCGGCCCGGCCCGGCCTTCCACAATGATGGATGAAAAGCGGGAAATATTCGATGGAGTGGGTTGGGTTGACGGCGGCATGGCTGCCGGATGATTTCTGGATTGTGCGTTTGTGCATTCTTACCCGCCTCTGCGGGCAGGAGCCGCAGCGGCGGGCAAAGGCCCGGACGAACGCAGCGAAGACGGGCGTGCATCCGTATCAGAACCGCCCATTTCTACTCATTTCTACTCATTTCCATGTATCTCTCCATACGTCTCCCCATCTCCATACCCCCTACTCCACTGCCCTTGCCCCTCCGGGGACATCCTCCTGCCCCTCCTGTTCGGACAGGCGCTTGATGTAGTAGTAGGTCTCCATCTGGGATCGGATGGCCAGGTCGGATCCGTCGGTGCGGTACGTGTTGGAGGATTCCTTGTCGATGATCCTCGCCTTGACATTATCGCTGAGCTGGATGGTGATAAAGTCCTTGATCTGATGGCGGATGTGTTCTGAATAAATGGGAAAGGCTGTTTCTACCCGGTAGCTGAGGTTGCGGACCATCCAGTCGGCGGAGGAGAGGTAGATCAGTTCCTCGCCGCCGTGGTAAAAGATGAAGATGCGGGCGTGTTCCAGGTAACGGTCGACGATGCTGACGGCAGAAATGTTCTCGCTGAACCCTTCCATGCCGGGCACCAGCGAGCAGATGCCCCGTATGATCAGCTGGACCTTCACGCCGGCCTGGCTGGCCTGATAGAGCTTTTCGATCATCGACTGGTCCTGCAGGCTGTTCAGCTTGAGGATGATCTCAGCGCGCTTGCCGGCACGGGCCTGTTCGATCTCGAAGTCTATAAGTTTCTCCAGCTCGGTGCGCAGGTTGAACTGGCCGACCAGCAGGTGCTGAAAGCCCTGCTGGGGCACCTTGACCGTTTCCAGGAAGGAAAACACCCGCGCCACTTCGTTGACAATGCGCTCGTCGGCAGTGAACAGGCCGAAGTCGCTGTACACCTTGGCGGTATCCTCGTGAAAATTGCCGGTGGACAGGTAAGTGTACATGCGGGCCTTGCGCCCTTCGACCCGGCGCACCAAAGCCAGCTTGGAATGCACCTTGACGCCCGGAAAGCTGTAGTGGACGTTGACGCCGGCCTGTTCCAGCTTTTCTCCCCATTCCAGGTTGGCCTCTTCGTCAAACCGGGCCTTTACTTCGATGAAGACGGAGACCTGCTTGCCTGCCTGCACCGCATCCTGCAGCGCCTGCATGATGCGCGATTTGCGGGCCACCCGGTACTGAATGATCTTGATGTGGGTGACCTTGGGGTCGTGGGCCGCTTCTTCGAAAAAGCGGACGACAGAACGGTAGGAATGATAGGGCACGTGGATAAAATGGTCCTTCTCCCGGATGGATTGCCAGAACCCGGTGCTGTCCTCCAGCGGATGATACGGCAGGGAAGGCAAGGGAGAATTGCTCAGGTGGGCCATCCCGAAATCGGGAAACTTGAAGAAGTCGAAGTTGTTGTGGTACCGGCCTTCCTGCAGGATATCGTACTTCTCCAGGCCAAAGGCTTCCTTGAGGAAATCCAGCAGCTCGTTCGGCATCTCCCGGTCGTAGACAAACCGGGAGGCCGGCCCGACCTGCCGCTTGGCCAGGCTCTCCTTGATCTTCTGGATGAGGTCGCCGGAAAATTCGTCGTCGATGTACAGCTCGGCATCCCGGGTAAGCTTGATGGAAAAGGTATCCAGGATATGATATCCGGGAAACATCCAGGAAACGCTGTGGCGCACGATGTCGTCCAGCATGATGAGGTCGCGCCGGCTGGAAGCGGAAGGCAGCTCGATAAACCGCGGCAAATGGTCGGAAGGGATCTTGACGTTGGCGTACTGGTGTTTTTTTTCCGGGTCATCCTTGTCCTGAAGCAGGACGGTGAGGTAGAGGGCGGCATTGTTGAGAAATGGGCGGATCTTGTTCTTGACCAGCAATACGGGCTGAACGAAGGGCAGCATGTGGTCTTTGAAATAGGTTTCTACGAATGCCTTTTGCTCTTCGTTCAGGTCGAGGCGCCGCAGAAGGTGGATCTTGTGGTGCTTCAGCTCGGGAATGATCTCCTCTTCGAAGATACGGCTGAATTCCTCCTGCTGCTTGTTGACGATCCGCTGTATGTCTTTAACGATCTGTTTCGAATCGACGTGCAGTTCCTTTTTGGTCTTCTTGCCTACCCGCAGCAGGTTGCGGTGGTTGGCCATGCGCACGCGGAAGAATTCATCCAGGTTGGAGGAATAGATGGCCAGGAACTTGATCCGCTCCAGCAAAGGCACCGTGGGGTCCTTGGCTTCCTGCAGTACCCGGTAGTTGAAAGACAGCCAGCTGATATCCCGCTGGATATAAGGATAGCCGTTTTCTGTTTTCAGGACAAGGCTGCCGGTGCTGAAATTAGACCTGGCCTTTTCACTGCGGCGGACCTCCGTTTTGTTGGCAATGTTGGACATAGTGCGTCGTATATGGCTGAATGTATTAAAACAAACTCATTTGCTGCCCCTGGCCTTCCTCCCCGGAGAGGTTGGGGCCCCGCGTTTTCACTCCCGGAATTTTTTCCCTGGCTTTTTCCAGGACGCAGGCGGCCAACTCGGGCGCCAGGAGGTTGTCCGGCTCATGAGGGAAGAAGAAAACCTCCCGCAGGCCTTTTTCAAACCACCCTGCCAGGCGCTGCACCCATTCATCGGCGCGGCGGTAATCGGTCGGGTGCAGGCCATTGCCCACAAACCGCACGAGGGCTGCCCCGCTGGTGAGCCGCATATGGAGCACATCCCGGCGGCCGGCCACGTCGGTGATGACCGTGGCAGCCCGGTGTTCCTGAAACATCGAAAAGGCGGCCTCTCCGCTTTCCGGCCCGCTGAACCAGCTCTCGTGGCGCAGTTCAACGGCCAGCGGCAGCTCCACGGGCAATGCCTTCAGGAATTTCTCCAGCTGCGGCAACCGCCGTGCATCAAAATACGGCGGCATCTGCATAAAACAACAGCCTAGTTTTTCCCGCAGGCCCAGCACGGCTTCACAAAACGAGGGGATGAGCTCCGTGCCCAAACCCAGGTTCCGGCTGTGGCTGATGGACTGGGGGACCTTGGGGCAAAAACGAAAGTCCGGAGCGGATTCTTCGTACCACTTGCCGACGGTGGCGGCATCGGGTATACGGTAGTGGGTGGTGTTCAACTCGATGGTATTGAACTGCCGGCTGTAGGCCCGGAGGTAATCTTTAGCCTTCGTTCCCCGGGGATACACCCGGCCTACCCATTCTTTCATGCTCCAGCCCGTGCAGCCGATGTGGAGGAGGGGCGGCCCCTCCCGTTCCGGCAGGCTGGCCAGCAAACTGTTGTTTTCAGGGCTGTCGGGCGGCAGGCTGAAATCTACCCCGGATATGTCTGGCAGTTTCCCGAACTTCATTTTCTCAGGCGCATTTTTTATGGGCTGGAAGGTACGAAAAATATGCCGGTTGTTGGCTGCCGGTCATTGGTTGTTGGTTGGAGGGTTCGGGGCGTACCGCCTAACGAACTACGATCAATAAACAACAGGCGACGAATCCATGGTTTGTCCGCATAAAATTCTTTACTTTAGGCCCTGGAAAAATTTCAAGTATGATCATTCGCATGCTGATAATCCTGGGGTGCGTCGTCGTTTTCATCAACGGCTGCAACAGCCTCATCTCGCAGCACTTCGGCACCCATAAGCTGAGGTCGTATACTATGGAAGAGGTTCAGCAGGCGGGGATCGGCGACGCAGACTACATCGCCGTCGGGAACGCCTGGCTCTCCGGAGACTTTGTCTTCAAAGCCGCCAAAAGCCCGGCGAACCCCGGCGTCATCATCTACCCGGTATTGTCCCGGGAGCAATTCGAGGCAAAAAAAAGGGGGGAGGCGGTGCGCCCGGATATCATTGCCTGGACGACGGACTTCCCCTCTCAGTGCGTCGGGGCAGGCAACTGCATCGAGGCCGGCCCGGCAACCCTGCGAGGCATCGTGCGGGACTTGCCCAACGACCGGCAAGGGCAGGGGCAACTGGAGGGCAAAGGGTACCGGTTGGCCGACGGCGCCATCTACCTGGAACACGGGCAGGCCCCCCTGGCCTGGTACTGGAACCTGCTCATGATGATCGGGGCGGCGGCGGCAGCCGCCGGCATTGAAGCCTACAGCCACCGCCGGCAACGGAAAAAGGCGGCGGGCCAGGGATCGTAAAGGTATTTTTGAGAATAACTAAAACACCAACTTAATAATGGAAAGGAAACAAATTGCCGCCGGCAACTGGAAGATGAATACGGATTACAACGAAGGGCGCGACCTGGCCAAGGCGGTCGTGGCGGGCCTGCAGCCTTCCGACGTGCTGGTCGTCCTGGGGGTGCCCTTCATCCACCTGAAAAACATCAGCGGCATCATCCAGGATGTCTCCAACATCAGGCTGGCAGCCCAGAACTGCCACCAGGAGGAAAGCGGCGCCTACACCGGCGAAATATCGGCCGCCATGCTGAAGTCCTGCGGGGTAGATTTCGTCATCCTGGGCCATTCGGAACGCCGGGAGTACTTCGGCGAAAAAGACGAGCTGATCGCCCGGAAGATCGACATCGTCCTCCGGCACGGGATGCAGCCCATATACTGCTGTGGCGAAAGGCTCGAAGTGCGCGAGGCGGGCAAGCACGAGGAAGTGGTCGGCGAACAGGTGAAAGCCGCCCTCTTCCACCTTTCCAAAGAACAGATGGGGCAGGTTGTGGTCGCCTATGAGCCCGTATGGGCGATCGGCACGGGCAGGACGGCGTCGCCGGAACAGGCCCAGGAGATGCACCGGCATATCCGCAGCCTGCTGCAGAAAAAATTCGGCAAAGATGTCGCCAACGCTACCTCCATCCTCTACGGCGGCAGCGTGAAACCGGACAACGCCCGGGAACTATTCGGCCAACCCGACGTGGACGGCGGCCTGGTCGGCGGCGCTTCCCTCAAGGCAAAGGATTTCCTGGAAATTGCCGGCAGTTTCTGATGCAGGGTAAAATGACACAGTATCACTTTTTTGAATAAATTTTCCCGGATGCCTGCGCTTTTGCTGAGCAAATTTTCTAAATTTGTCGGGTTCACGCTCAAAAGAACGGCGCCGCATGAGTAGCATTGTAACCCAACGTTTTATCAAATGCCACAACAAGCTCCGGGAGGAAAGCCGGGTACGGTCCAGCCGGCAGTTTGCCCTTTCGCTGGATTACCTGCCCCAAAGTTTAAGCGAAATCCTGAAAGGGCGCCGGGACGTCACCATCGAATTGCTGCGCAAAGCCGTCGAGAAATACAAGGTCAACCCGGTCTATATCTACACCGGCGAAGGCCCCATGTTCATGACGGAGGAAGACCATAAGAGCTTCCGGGTGCTGACCATCGTCACCAACGCCCAGGACGACGAACGCATCGTCCACGTCCCGGTGCCGGCCCAGGCGGGCTACGCCGCCGAGATGGGCGACCCGGCCTTTATCCAGGACCTGCCGACCTTCACCCTGCCCGACTACAAATACAAGGTGGGCACCCACCGCTCGTTCGACGTCTCCGGCGACAGCATGGAGCCCACCCTGTTCGAAGGGGATAAAGTGGTCTGCTCCTTCCTGGAACCGACGCTCTGGGAAAACGCCATCAAGGATAATTACGTCTACGTGGTCGTCACCCGGGGAGACATCGTGGTCAAACGGGTGAACAACGCCCTCAGGGAGAAAAAACAGCTGGAATTGCTCTCCGACAACAGCTTCTACGAACCCTACACCGTCAACCTGGGCGATATCCGGGAAATCTGGTACGTGCGGGCCAAAGTCAGCCCTTTCCTGCCGTCCCCCCAGAATATCCAGAACTACCTCTACGACGAAGTCCGCGAACTCAAACAGACCATCAACAAACAGACCCAGCTGATCGACAGCCTGAACAAAACCATCGAACGCCTGCTCGACCACCGGGGCGTCGTCGCAACCATTAAAGGAGAACCCAATGAAGAAACTTAAAATTACCGGCACGGCCCGCTACCAAAACCTGGGCACCGGCTTCTGGGGCATCATCGGCAAAGATGGCAGGGAATGGCGCCCGGTCAATATGCCGGAACAGCTCAAATACGAAGGCAGGGAAGTAAAGGTCGTAGCCACCGAAGTGGAGGAGGACGTTTCCATCTTCATGTGGGGCACGCCGGTGAAAGTAATCTCTTTTGAAACGGTGGCGCCGTGAGGGAATGATTGTGCATGCGTGCGCTCGTAAGGCTGCTCCTGCCCTCACGTATACACATCCCCCTTACTGCTTCCCAAAAATGTTCTTCTGCCGGTTGTCCAGAACCGGAGCAGGCCGGGGTGCCTCTTCCGAAACCTGGTCGAAGACTTTGTCGACATGCCACCACAGGCCGCCTTCCAGCCGGTAGGCCTCGTAGCTGCCATCCGGGTAACGGACGGCGCCTTCGCCGTAGGGGCCGTCCCGCTCGATGAGGTGGTCGAAAATGACCAGTTCCAGAAGCTCGTCGTAATTGCAGCGGGTGCTCACTTCGGCTGAATATTCCCGCACTACCCGGTGTTTGCGCAGGCCGCCCTCGTGTACGAAGACAGGCGCGCCGAACAACGGCTTCCCGTCCTGAAAAGACAGCACGTCGATCAGTTTGCGCTTGCGGAAAAAGCTGTAGCCGTCAAAGCCGAAGAGGAGATAATATTTCCCGTTGGGGCCATCCACGCCGAGCAGGTTGTAATAGACGCTGCCGTACCATTCCTCGGGAGACAGTTCAGCGTGTTCCTCATCCTTTACCTGAAAAGAACGGTCGATCAGCGGGAAAAGCTTCAGCTCCGGCGTGTTCATCTGCAGGGCGCCGTAGTAGCGGTAGTCGTCCTTGTCGACGTACAGCTGCCAGGTAAATATCCGGAAACTGCTGTCCTGCGGATATTGAATGGAAACCGACTTCAGCCGTTCGAAAGGATACCGGAAGGAGTTATCCACCTTCAGGGCCCGTACCAGCTTGGGGATCATCTCCCGGCAGGCGCCGAAGCGGTGCTCGGGCAGGGAATCGTTGATCACGGCGTAGGCCAGCAGGGCCAGCGTGTCTTCCATCTCCTTTAAAAAAGCCTGGCCTTCTTCAGAGAAGGCGCCTGTTTTTTCCTGCGCATATAATTGACACACCCCGCCAACGGCAAGTACTATGAATATCAAAATCTTTTTCATTAAAAACTACAGTTTAGAATCGTGACCATCTGACCCTCTTCAAACGGAGAGAGAAGGGGTATTAGTTTATACGAACTGCTCTTTTCCGCCGGAACATTTGCGGGGGCAAGCTTCCCGCTTCCAGGATGTCGTTTTTTTTCAATCCTCTCCCCTCCCACCCCACTAACTTTGCGTCAGTTCTTTTTTTTTAACCAAAAATCACGAGAAATGAAAACGCAGATTGCAAAGCCAAGCCTGGATGCAGTAGTACAGCATCTTTTTGACGAGGAAGTTTACCTCACCGGCATTACCGAATACGGCGTGAGCTGGGAAGGCCTGGCCAGCGGAAAGGAAGCCCCTCCTCCCCACGGCGCCCGCTTCGATATCGCCTTTGAAGGAAGGATCTTCGGGGAAA
>JAGFJD010000461.1 GCA_024102975.1 Phaeodactylibacter sp.
CTCGCAGTTCTGGTGTTTCTGCGTTCCAAACGGTCACTCGCATCCTGTAGATTGTGCCACTCCTGTCTACTACCCGCGCCTGCACATCCTGTAAATCTTGTCATTCCTGTCTCCTTACCGCGCTTGCACAGCCTGTAAATCTTGTCAATCCTGTCTCTTACACGGGCATGCGCATCCTGTAAATCTTGTCAATCCTGCCTGCTACACGGGCATGCACACCCTGTAAATCTTGTCAATCCTGTCTGCTACACGGGCTTGCACACCCTGTAAATCTTGTCAATCCTGTCTGCTACACGGGCATGCGCATCCTGTAAATCTTGTCAATCCTGTCCGGGCTTAGTTTACTTTCAACAACTCCACCTCAAAAACCAAAGTAGAATAAGGTCCGATTTTGGGGCCGGCCCCACGGGGGCCATAGGCCAGGTCGGAGGGGATGTAAAGCTTCCACTTCGAGCCTTCCGGCATCAGCTGCAGGGCTTCCGTCCAGCCGCTGATCACCTGGTTGACGCCGAAAGTGGCAGGCTGGCCGCGCTCGACGGAGCTGTCGAAGACGGTGCCGTCAGTGAGGGTGCCGTGATAGTGGACAGTCACCTTGTCGGTAGCGCCCGGCTTCTTGCCTTCGCCTGCCTGGAGCACTTCGTACTGCAGGCCGCTGGGCAGTACGGTTACCTCCTCGCGTTGGGCATTGGCTTCCAGGAAAGCTTTGCCTTCCTCGATATTGCTCTGAAATTTGGCCTCTTGTTTTTTCTGCATGTATTGCTGGATAATGTTGTTGGCTTCCTCCATACTGAATTTAGGCTCATTGCCGGCGAGCATGTCGTGAATGCCTGCATTCAGCGATTGCTCGTCGATCTTGTCAAAGCCCTGGCTTTGCAGGTTTTGCCCCAGCAGGATGCCCAGGCTGTAACTTAATGAATCCATTTCTTGTGCGTTTGCGGATGAAAAAAGAAAGAGCCCTCCGAGGAGGAAGGCTATGGTTTTGATCTTTTGCATGGGTATGTTTTTTCAGGATTAGTTGATACTGGTTATTTTAACGACGCGAAGAAAAGAAAATTTCGCGACTTGTTCCCGGAACGGCCCTCATTTCCTTGGGTGGGCCTGCGGTGAGGGCGCTTCCGGGGGGGGCGATTCTCATTTGTATCCGTTTAGCAGATGGCATGGGGAATGGCGCCCAAAATACATGGCCACACGGCCCGTCTTTCCTGCCGGGTAAATTTCCCGGTTTCCTTGCCCCACTGTTAGGGTGCCTACGGCCTCAGCAATGAAGCCATAAAACCATGTAACCGTTTATCAAAAGGATATTTACCGGCATTTTATCCCAAAGATCTCAATGGGGTGCAAACCAGAACCGCACCTGCGGAAGCCCCTTTACTCCCCCCAGTGATAAGTATCCAGCTCCAGCCCTGCCAGGCCGATCACCCGGTCGACGACCGTGGCAGCCAGTTCTTCGAAATTCTTCGGTTTGCTGTAAAAGCTGGGGCTGGCCGGGCAGATGATGCCGCCTGCCTCGGTGAGGGCCTTCATGTTGCTGAGATGGATGAGGTTGTAGGGCGTTTCGCGGGGCACGAGGATGAGGCGCCGGCGCTCCTTGAGGGCCACGTCGGCGGCGCGGGTAGTGAGGTCGTCCGAAATGCCGTTGGCAATGCGGCCCAGCAGGCCCATGGAGCAGGGGCAGATGATGACCACGCCGTACTGCGCAGAGCCGGAAGCGAAGGGCGCCATGAAGTCCCGCTTGCCGTAAAAATCGAAGGGATAATTTTCATAGCTCTTGTCGCCCAGCTCGTACTCCCAGTTGAATTTGGCGTTGTCGCTCATCACGACGCCGACGGCCTCCAGCTGATCCCGGAGCTTCGCCAGTTTGTCGAGCAATACTTTGGCATAAATGCTGCCGCTGGAGCCGCCTATGCCGATCGCTATTTTGGCCATGGTTGTTTTTTTCGTAGGCATGCTACCATACACAACGCTTTTTTGTCACGATGATACGGAAATGCATAGTAGGATGGTTTTATTCCTGTCAATTTGCTCAAACAGCAGATAAACTGAAAGGTTGAAAACCACCCATTGAATCCTGCCCGAACAGCCGGTTGATCAATATCATTGCTCCGTTACCGTATTTTCAGTAACTTAAAAAATTCTTAGTGCCTGTACTTTAGGGCAACAGGCCAGAACGAACAAAATACTCCTCACTATGGCCACCAAAATACGCCGGGTAGAATACTTCTACGCCACCGTCAAGGACCAGCCGGGCCAAGCCTACCAGTTCCTCCAGCAGTTGGCCGACCTCGGGATCAACCTGCTCGCCTTCACCGCCGTGCCGGTAGGCCCGTCCAGCACCCAACTCTCCATCTTTCCGGAGGACGCCAGAAACCTGATCGACCTCGCCCGCCAGTCGGGCCTCCGGATTGAAGGCCCGCACCACGCCATCCTGGTCCAGGGCAACGACGAGGTCGGCGCCCTGGCCGATATCCACAAGCGGATTTACCAGGCAGGCGTCAACATCTACGCCTCCACCGGCGTGGCTACCGACAAGGAAACTTACGGGTACCTGCTCTACATCCGCCCGGAAGCCTTCGAGCGGGCGGCCCAGGCGCTGGGCCTGTAGCCCTGGACGGCCAATCCTGCCCGGGCGGCTGTTGGTTGCCGGTTGTTAGCCAAACAAACAAGGCAACATCCCCGTCCCATCCCGGCATACCCCAATACCTCCGCTTTACTGCTTCTGCGTCGACACCTTCAGCTCATCCGTCCGGAACGGAGCGGCGGGCAGGCCGGCGTCGTTGTACAGGTCCAGTTGCCCGGGGTTGTCCGCCCAGGCGTAGCGGACGTATTTCGGGGCGGGCACTGCCTCGCTGGACACCAGCACGGTATTGTCCTCGCTGATGCGGGCTTGGGCCGGGTGGAAAACGCCGTCGGCGCCGGCAATAGCGAACCCGCGCAGCCATTCCAGGCCGTGGCGGCTGATGAGCTGCCGGCCGGTATGGTTAAAACGCAGGCGGATTTGGTTGCCTTCAATTTTTGACGCCCGGTAGATCGGCCCGCTGTATTCCAGGTCTTCATCGTAGACGATAGCGCGGGCAGCCAGGGCCAGCCGGCGCCCCGCTTCCTGTTTGTTGCGGGGATGGATATCGTCCGCCTCGCCGATATCGATAGCCAGGGCCATGCCGGTATGGGGTTCCTCCAGCGCGCGGGCCTGCGACTCGCGCAGCTCCGCCCACTGGCTCTCCGCCGGTTCCTGCTGTTCTTCGCGGAAGTTGGCCAGCTGGACGAACAGGAAGGGGAAATCGCCCTGCCCCCACTGCTGCCGCCAGTCGCGGATCATCAGCCGGAAGCGCTCCCGGTAGCGGAAGGCATCCCCTGCGTTGCTCTCGCCCTGATACCAGATGGCACCACGGATGCCGAAGGGGATGAGGGGGTGGATCATGGCGTTGTAGAGCAGGGCCGGCAGGCTGTTGGGGTGCAGGATCGCCGGCCGGGGCGGCAACTCGCCGGTCCCAATGGAGAAATGCCAGGAACCGGCAAGGGAAATGGACCGCCTGGAAGTGATGATTTTCAACGCTTCCGGCTCGCCATATATGCCGCCGCCGCCGCCGGTGTCGATGACCCGGACGGTGATGGTGTTTTCCCCTTCCCGCAGCAACCCGGCAGGCACGGTATAGGAACGCCCGGCGTTGTATTGGTTGATCATCCGCCCCACTTCGGCACCGTTGACGTAAGTGATGTCGCTGTCGTCGATGGGCCCCAATTCCAGGGTTACAGGGCCGGCCAGCTCGCCTGCCTGGAGGGTAAGGGCCCGCTTGAACCAGACGGCCCCGTCCAGGTCTTCATAACCCGCCTTTTCCCAAAGCTGAGGCAGCTCCATCGTTTCCCAGCCGCTCCAGTCGTAGCCTTCTTCATGCCATTTTTCTTTTAATCCCTTATCCTGTTCATCGATGGCCTTTTCCCAGGCGGACTGCTCTGCCTGGGAACGCTCCGTCATAGCATCAAAATCCATCTCTCCGAGTTCCCGGGCTGCCGCTCCCAGTTCAGGGTCATCGGCCAGGGCTTCGGCGCTCGTCCAGGTTTCCACCACCGTCCCGCCCCAGGTGGCGTCGACCAGCCCGACGGGCACGCCCAGGTTTTCGTGCAAATGCCGGCCAAAGAAATAACCGACGGCCGAGAAATCAGCCGCCGCCTCCGGGCTGCAGCGCTCCCACTGCGCCGGCAGGGTATTGCCAAGCGGTTGGGTATTCATATCCTTCGGCACGGTGAACAGGCGGATTTGCGGGAAATCGGCGGCAGCGGCCTCCTGCTCCCCATCGACGGCCAGTTTGACCGGCCATTCCATATTCGACTGCCCGGAACAGAGCCATACTTCGCCCACCAGCACATCCTTCAACACAACAACGCTGTCCATGCAGTGAATTTTCAGCTCGTAGGGGCCGCCGGCGTCCATTGCCGGCAGTTCCGCTGCCCAGGCGCCGTCGTCGTCCGTGCGGGCGACTGTCGAATGGCCGGCCAGCTTCACGCCGATGGTCTCGTCGGGGCCCGCCCACCCCCATACCTTGATAGCCTGGCCGCGTTGCAGAACCATGTGGTCAGAGAAAATGTGCGGCAGGGAAAGGCAGGGGTGATCCGCCTGGCTGGAAACGGGCTGGATAGAAAAACTGGCCAGGAAAAGGCTCAGAGCGGCAGATCGGAGAAGGGGTGGCATAAACGTGCTTTTTTGGTGTATTAATCCGGAGTATGGAAATGTGGGGAAATATAGGGAAATACGCGGAAATGCAATGGAGATAGGTGGATATAAACACATAGGGGGGCGAAAAGGGGGCAGGAGGCGGGGGGCTTGGCGCTTTTTTTAACACATAGGGCATATAGGGGTTTTCACATAGAACATATAGGCGGGGGGCTTGGCGCTTTTTTTATCACATAGGGCACATAGGGGTTTTCGCATAGGGCAGATAGCATTGGCTGCCAAGCGCCCCGAGCGAAGTCGAGGGGCGCAGTTTAAACGCCCCGCCTTCGTTTCACTTCGGCGGCCAGTGAACTGTCGGAGTTGTTCTTTACGATCTCTGGAGCATAGCCATCAACACAGTTCATCCTACCTTCGCTGGATGCGCCTCTCGGAGAGGTCCGCGAAAATCCACCCCTGGGCGCCGATAAAAAGTCGCAGTCCTACCTTCGCTGGATGCGCCTCTCGGAGAAAAGAATTATAAAGAGAAGGGTTGTTGATTATAAAAGTCGCAGTCCTACCTTCGCTGGATGCGCCTCTCGGAGTTCAACAAAATGATACCGACCGTCATATTGTGGTGTTGTCGCAGTCCTACCTTCGCTGGATGCGCCTCTCGGAGGAAAAGCTCCAGAACCAGGCTCTTAAAGAAGAAGGGGTCGCAGTCCTACCTTCGCTGGATGCGCCTCTCGGAGCATAAAGCCGGATGGCTGGCAGGCCTATGGTGCTGATGTCGCAGTCCTACCTTCGCTGGATGCGCCTCTCGGAGCGGCATTCATAGGCACCTTACAGGCTGGGTACACGTCGCAGTCCTACCTTCGCTGGATGCGCCTCTCGGAGAAATATCTGAATTCCAGAATACAAAGTATCTTTTGTGTCGCAGTCCTACCTTCGCTGGATGCGCCTCTCGGAGAAATGTAAGCCAAGGCCCATACAATCCTTAGACGAAGTCGCAGTCCTACCTTCGCTGGATGCGCCTCTCGGAGACAAAGACCAGCTTATCTTCAGGACAGTGGGATATTGTCGCAGTCCTACCTTCGCTGGATGCGCCTCTCGGAGAATGTATAAGCATTCTCTCTCTTTTTGAAATAAAGTCGCAGTCGTAACTTAGCAAAATCGAAAAACAGCGATAATAAAGATACTTTTACAAAAGAGCAGCGGGCGGGTGAGGCCGAGTCGCAGTTGGTGCTTCGACACCGCGTAGGATGTTGAGCCCCCCGCCCGAATTTACCATCGGCGCCATACTGGACAGTTTTCTAGGCACGAAGCCCGTTTACGATGATCGTAGTAGCGCTAATGGCCCGCTCAAATAAATTTTCTAACTGTGTAAATGTACAAATTTTATGGACACGCTGCCCAAAACTTTCATCGGTATCGACGTCAGCAAAGACGATTTGGTGACGGCTTTTCCGCTCGCTTCCGAGGAGTGGAAGGTTGAAAAATTTGGCAACGACGGCGCCGGGATCGCCGCCCTGGTGCAGAAAGTGAAGGAGCTTGCCGAGCCTCATGTCGTGCTCGAAGCTACCGGCAACTACTCTATGAAAGTTGTCTTTGCGCTGTGCGAAAATCAGGTTCCTGTTTCTGTTTTGAACCCGAAACAGAGCAACGGTTTCATTAAGGGCGTGATGCTGTCCACCACCAAAACCGACGCCAAAGATGCCTGCG
>JAGFJD010000474.1 GCA_024102975.1 Phaeodactylibacter sp.
AGTGGTAACGGGCATTGCCCCGCAGTTTGCCAATGACAACTGCCCGGCCGATGCCACTTACAGCCTTAGCGGCGCCACTACGGGCAGCGGCACAGGCGACGCCTCCGGCACGACGTTCAACGCAGGCACCACGACGGTAACCTACACCTACACGGACGGCAGCGGCAACAGCGCTACGTGCAGCTTCGAGGTCATCGTAGAAGACGACGAAGCGCCGGCGCTGGACTGCTCCGGCATCAACCCGGTACGCCCGGCGGCAGCGGATGAATGCAGCTTCACGATGGGCGGTACGGGTTTTGACCCGTCCTGGACAGACAACTGCCCGGGCGGCACGCTTTACAACGATTACAACTACAGCAGCAGCCTTGCCGGGGAAACCTTCCCGGCAGGCGTTACGCAGGTCACCTGGACGGCAGTAGACGCGTCCGGCAACGAAAGCAGCTGTACCATTGACATAGTAATAGAAGACGCGCAGGCGCCGGCAGTGGACTGCTCCGGCATCCCCACTACAGTAATGGCTGATGCGGGCCGGTGCAGCTACTCCATCCTGGGCAGCGGCTATGACCCGGTATTTGGTGACAACTGCGATGCCAGCATTACGCACGACTACGCCCCGGCGCCCAACCCGTGGACGCTGAGCGGCGCCACGCTTCCTGCCGGCGCTACCACCATCACGTGGACGGTAACGGACGGTGCGGGCAATGCCTCGGTATGCCCGGCAACCATTATCGTAACGGACGGCAGCGCGCCGAGCTTTGTAAACTGCCCGGCGGACATCATCGTGAGCACGGATGTAGGGCAGTGCGAGGCCAATGTGAACTTCCCCACGCCGATAGCCGAAGATGCCTGTGGCGTGACGGTAACGCAGACGGGCGGGCTGCCGAGCGGCTCGATGTTCCCGGTCGGTACAACCACCATAGAGTTCACGGCCACGGACGCGGCGGGCAACAGCGCCACCTGCACATTTGATGTGACGGTGGAAGAAACGGAACTGCCCACGGCAGTATGCCAGGACATCACAGTCTCCCTGGATGCCACCGGTTCTGTTGCCATATTGCCTGCCGATGTGGACGGCGGCAGCTATGACAACTGTCAGGTAGCCAGCCTTGCATTCGAACTGGGCCCGATTATCGTTGGACAGATGAGCTTCGGCTGCAATGCCCTTGGCGACAACAATGTCGTACTGCGGGTGGTTGATGCAGCCGGCAACAGAGATAATTGCGTGGCGACGGTAACCGTGATCGACGACATCAGTCCGAGCTTTACCTGCCCCGATCCGGTAACGGTACCGGGATGCAATGCGGTCATTCCCGACCTCACTGCTTTGGTGAATGCTACGGATAACTGTCCCAATGGATTGACAGTTACTCAGAGTGTCCCTGCCGGGCTGAACTTCGGAAGCATGAACGGCCAGTCGGTGAACATCACGGTAACAGTGGCGGACGCCAGCGGCAACGCTACCAGCTGTGTCGTACCGGTTACGGTCGATGATGAAGTACCCCCGGCATTTACCAATTGCCCGGCAGACATTACGGTCAACAACGACCCCGACAAGTGCGGTGCCAACGTATGGTGGGCGGCTCCGACGGCCATAGACAACTGCACCGGCCTGACAGCCGGCCAGGCCAGCGGCCCGGCGCCCGGCTCCTTTATCGCCGTAGGCAGCCCGCAAACGGTCACGTACGAAGCAACAGATGCTGATGGCAATTCCGTTACCTGCAGCTTTGTGGTCGCCGTGGAAGACATGCAACTGCCTGACCTCAGCTGCCCGGTAAGCTTCATCACCTTCGATACCAACAACGGCAACTGCTCGTACACCGTTCAGAGCGGCATGCTTGACCCGGATGCTTCCGACAACTGCTCTGTGACCGGCCTGACGCACAATTACGCAGCTGCGCCCAGCTCCACGACCCTGGATGGGGCTTCCTTCCCCGAAGGAATGACTACTGTTGTCTGGACCGCCGTTGATGCAGCTGGCAACAGCATCAGCTGTACCATGGACATCATGGTGGAAGATGACGATACGCCGTTGGTAGCCGATTGCCCGGCAGATATCAATACCGGCAACGACGCCGGCGAGTGTGGCGCTATCGTTAACTACGATGCCCCTGTCTTCAACGACAACTGTGGCGGGACGAACCATTCCGGAACTTTGGTGGAAGGCCTGCCCAGCGGTACCCTCTTCCCGGTTGGAACGACTACAGTCACTTACGAATACACCGATGTTGCCGGCAATACAGCCAGCTGCAGCTTCGATGTAACCATAACAGATACGCAAATTCCTGATATTTCATGTCCGGACAATATCGTAGTGGGCGCCAATGGCAGCCTGCTCAGCGGCACCGCTACGATAGCTTCCTTTGGGCCCTGTGGCGTAACCCTGAGCTACGTAGCTCCTGTAGGTACCGACAACTGCTCCGGCGCGGCCACTTCGCTGACCAGTGGCCTGGGCATCGGCCCGAATTATTACCAGTACGGTGGTTTCTATACGGAGACCTATACCGTAACTGATGCGGCGGGGCAAATGGCCACCTGTAGCTTTACCGTTACGGTGGAAGACCCGGTACCGCCGCAGATCACCTGCCCGCAGGCCATTACGGTAGCCACCGATCCGGGTGCATGCGATGCTGTCGTAACGTATGCCAACCCACTGGGAGGAGACAACTGTCCCGGATACAGCATCAGCCTGACTCATGGCCTGCCCACCGGTTCGGCCTTCCCGCTGGGTACGACAACAGTTGAATTCACCATTACCGATGGAATGGGCAATGCCGTGAGCTGTACTTTCGACGTTACTGTTGAGGACAGCGGTGCCCCCGCCATCAATGTATGCCCGGCCGATCAAACGGTAGCCACCAGCTCTGATGGCAGCGGCGACTGCCTGGCGGAAGTTCCGGATCTTACCGGACAGCTCCAGGCCAGCGACAACTGTACGGCTGCCGGCAGCCTGCTGATTAGCCAGAGCCCGGCAGCAGGCACGCTCTTCGGCGGCAACCATGGCGATGAGCAGGTGGTAACCCTGACGGTGACCGACGCCAACGGCAATGCCTCGGCCTGTTCGGCAACCGTGACGGTAACGGATGATGAGGACCCAACCATCGATTGCAGCAGCATTGCCCTGAATCATAGTACTGATGACGATGAGTGCAGCTACTACGTAAACGGGTTCAGCCTCGACCCAAGCTGGTCGGACAACTGCGATGCCGTTCTGTCGCATGACTACGCTGCTGCTCCGTCCAGCCATACGCTCAATGGCGCCATCCTGCCGCTGGGCACGACCGACATCACCTGGACAGTCACCGACGCCAACGGCAATGCCTCGGCCTGCTCGGCAACCGTGACGGTAACGGACGATCAAGATCCCTCTGCTCTGTGCGTGCCGTCGCTGACGGTAGCGCTGGACGGATCGGGCCAGCATCAGATTGCCGCCGGCGCCATCAACCTCGGCAGTTGGGACAATTGCGGTCCGCTGGCCAGCGCCCTCATCAGCCTGGATGGCGTGAATTTCGGCGGTGAAGTAACCGTAGACTGTAACGATACCGGCACCCCGGTAGCGGTAACGCTACAGGTGGCCGATCAGGCAGGCAATGTGAGTACCTGCTTCGTGAATGTCACGGTGCTGGATAACGAACTGCCTCAGGTCTCCTGCCCGGGCAACCTGTACGTTTCCACGGATCCGGGGGCATGCGTTGCAGTAGTCAACGGCATCGCTCCGGCATTCGAACACGACAATTGTGATTATACCGTAACTTACGCGTTGACGGGCGCCACTACCGGCAGCGGCACGGATGATGCCTCCGGCACCGCCTTCAACGCAGGCAATACCATTGTAACCTATACCATAGAAGACGAAAGTGGCAATACCGCAACCTGCAGCTTCATGGTGATTGTAGAGGACGGCGAGGCGCCGGTAGCGGCACAGTGCCCGCCCAGCCCGCTGGTTTACGATACGGAATCCACAAGCTGTGGAAAAGTGGTGAATTACCAGATCCCGATGTTTACCGACAACTGTGGCAGCGGCAACCTGCTCCCCGGTACGCTGACAGAAGGCCTGCCCGGCGGCGCTCAGTTTCCCGTTGGTACTACTACGGTGGTATACGAGTACACGGACGCAGCCGGCAACACGGCCCAGTGCAGCTTCGACATCGAGGTGGTGAACAACATCGACCCGAGTTTCGTGAGCTGCCCGGGTGATATCGTGGTGCAAATTCAGAACGGCGTGCCGGTGGTAACAAGTGGCGCTGCCTTCTTCTCCGGTGCCGGGGCATGTGGCGTGACCCTCACGTATACAGCTCCTGTAGCCACCGATAACTGTCCGGATTGGGACGTGGAGCTGCTCTCCGGAAACGGCGCCAACCCGCAATTCTACAGCTATGGAGGTACTTATACCGAAGTATACCAGGTAGAAGATGCTTCAGGCAATACCGCTCAGTGCTCCTTCACCATCACAGTGGAAGATGCTACTGCGCCGGCCATTACCTGCCCGGATGACATTACCGTCACTACCAGCCCTGGCCTGTGCGAAGCAGAGGTGGCATACAGCCTGCCGTTTGCTGACGACAACTGCCCGGGTTATACCGTGACCCAAATTTCCGGGCCGGCCTCCGGCGCCGCCTTCCCGCTGGGTACCACCACAGTGAGCTTCCAGGTGACCGACAATATGGGCAACAGCACTACCTGCTCCTTCAATGTAACGGTAGTAGACGGTGAAGCGCCCGAAATCATCGCCTGTGCTTCAGATCAGGATATCCTGACGAGTTTCGATGGTTCCGGCGATTGCCTGGCGGAAGTGCCGGACCTCACCGGCCAAATTCTGGCCAGCGACAATTGTACAGCGGCGGCAGGCCTGTCGGTTACCCAGTCTCCTGCACCTGGCACCACCTTTGGCGGCGCTCAGGGCGATGAGCAGATAGTGACGATAACTGTAACGGATGCTGCCGGCAATGCCTCGGCATGCTTGGCAACCGTGACGTTAATAGATGATGAAGCACCGGTATTGGATTGCTCCGCCGTAACGACCGCCTTGGGCACAGACGCCAATATGTGTGCAACGCTTGTCTCCGGGACGAGCCTGGATCCGAGCTGGACGGACAATTGCAGCGCCGACTTGTCGCACGACTATGCTCCTGCGCCGTCTGCCCACACCCTGAATGGGGCTGTCCTGCCCGCCGGCACAACAACCGTCGTTTGGACGGTCACCGATGAGAATGGCAATGCCGACCAGTGTACGGTAACCTATACCGTAGCTGATGACGACGCCCCACAGGCGAATTGCCAGCCCAATCTGACGGTGACGCTGAACGGCAACGGCGAATACACGCTTCCGGTGACGTTGGTGAACAATGGCTCTTCGGACAACTGCGGCATCGCCGGAACTGAAATCAATGGCGGCAGCAGCGTACTCTTCACCTGCGCCGATGCCGGCAATACCGTAAATGTAACGTTAACCGTCACCGATGCTGCCGGCAATGCCTCGACATGCTCGGCAACCGTGACGGTATTGGATACCGATGTTCCCCAGATCAGCTGTCCGGTGGATGTGTCCATCACGGCAGAAACAGGGGAGTGCAGTGCGGTGGTCAACGATATTGAGCCGAAGTTTATTGACGACAATTGCCCGGCAACCATCACTTACGTACTGATGGGCGCCACAACAGGCAGCGGCGTCGATGACGCTTCCGGGACAGCCTTCAACGTTGGGACAACCACAGTGATGTACACCATCACCGATGAGAGCGGAAACAGCGCCGCCTGCGGCTTTGAAGTCACTGTAACCGATGACGAAGCACCGGTACTGGACTGCTCCAACATCGACCCGGTACGCTCCGCCAATGCTGACGAATGCAGCTTCACGATGGGCAGCACGGGCTTCGACCCGGCCGGCTTCTCGGACAACTGCCCGGGCGCTACCCTGTCTAATGATTATAACTACTCCAGCAGCCTCGCCGGCGAAACCTTCCCGGCAGGCATTACCACGGTCACCTGGACGGTAACCGATGCGGCTGGCAATACGACATCCTGTACCATTGATATAGAGATCACGGATGATCAGGATCCGGTAGTGGACTGTACCGGCATCGACGGCAACCTGAGTGTTGACGCCGGGCAGTGCAGCAAGGTGGTCACCGATGACAGCCTCGACCCGCTGGCCAGCGACAACTGCCCGGGCGTCAGCCTGACGCACGACTACCTGGCGGCACCGCACCTCTTTACCCTGGAGGGCGCCGAGTTCCCGGCAGGGCAGACTGTGGTTACCTGGACGGCTACCGATGCCGCCGGCAACACCGCTACCTGTGTCATCACCGTTGACGTAGCGGCTGACCAGGATCCGGTATTCCTGAGCTGCCCGACGGATATTACCGTGAACACCGCCACGGACCTGTGCGGCGCCACTGCCAACTGGGCTCCGCCGGTCGTTCTCGGCAACTGCGGCGCGATCACTCCGGTACAGACGGCTGGCCCGCCCAGTGGCAGCCTGTTCCCGGCAGGTACGACTACGATAGAATATACGGCTACCGACGCCTTCGGCAATACGGCTATCTGCTCCTTCACCGTTACGGTGGAAGACAGCCAGGCTCCGGATATCGACTGCCCGGTGAGCTTCATCACCCTGGGCGCCAGCAATGGCAACTGTGACAACAGCATCCCCGATGATATGCTCGACGCTCTGGCGAGCGACAACTGCGGGGTGGTGAGCCTGACGCATGACTTTGCCGGTGCTCCCGACAACACGACTCTGGCCGGCGCCGACTTCCCGCTGGGAGTTACCGTTGTCACCTGGACGGCAGTAGACGCCGCCGGCAACTCGGTGAGCTGCAGCCTGGAAGTCACTGTAGTAGACGACATCGTACCCATGACGGTCAACTGTCCGGCCGACATCTCCGTGAGCAACGACCCGGGCGAATGCAGCGCCATTGTCTCTTATGATGCGCCTGCCTTCAGCACCGGCTGTAACGGCGTACCCGTCAGTGGCATCCTGGTACAAGGCTTGCCCAGTGGCTCGGCCTTCCCGGCTGGCACTACGATAGTGCGGTACGAATACACGGATGCCAACGGCACCGCCGTATGCAGCTTTACGGTGACGGTAGAAGATGCCGAAGATCCCGTGATCGGCTGCCCGGTTGACATCGTGGTGGGTGCGGATGGAAGCATTGCCAGCGGCAACGCGACGATCATTTCCACCGGCCCCTGTGGCGTGACGCTCCGGTATACTGCTCCGGTTGGTACGGACAACTGCCCGAACCCGGTAACCACCCTCAGCGGCGGGCTGGGCGCCAACCCGAACTACTATCAGCACGGTGGGACCTATACCGAAACCTACACGGTAACGGATGCATCCGGCAATACGGCTATCTGTTCCTTCACCATCACCGTAGAAGACCCGATCGTACCCACAATCACCTGTCCGCAGGAAGATATTACCGTATCCACACAGCCTGGCCTCTGCTCAGCGGTAGTGACTTACGCTTCGCCCCTTGGTTCAGACAACTGCCCCGGCTATTCCATTAGCCTGACACAGGGCCTGAACAGCGGCGCCGCCTTCCCGCTGGGTACGACGACCGTTGAGTTCACGATCACGGACAATGCGGGCAACTCCAATACCTGCTCCTTCGACGTGAACGTCATCGACAATGAAGATCCGGTGATCGTCTCCTGCGCTCCGGACCAGGACGTGCCCACCAGCTCGGATGGAACGGGCGACTGCAGCGGCGCCATCCCCGACCTTACCGGCCAGGTAAATGCTGCCGACAACTGCACCATCGCCTCGATTACGCAGAACCCGGCCGCCGGCGCCAGCTTCGGCAGCGCTCACGGCGACCAGCAGGTGGTTACCATTACTGTTACCGACCAGGATGGCAACTCAGTTACCTGTACGGCTACCGTTACCCTGGTGGACGATGAAAATCCGATCATAACCAACTGTGCGGACGACCAGAATGTACTGGTAAGCTCCAACGGCACTGGCGATTGCGAAGCGCTGATCCCCGACCTGACGGACGAGGTAGCCGCCAATGACAACTGTTCTGAATTCGCCAACCTGACGATCACGCAGAGCCCGCTTGCCGGCACGGCATTCAACGGTGCCCACGGCGACCAGCAGGTAGTGACGATTACGGTCACCGACGAAGTAGGCAACAGCACGGCCTGCGACGTGACGCTGACCCTGGTGGACGATGAAGACCCCACCATCCTGGCCTGCGCTGCCGATCAGGATGTGCTTTCCAGCACGGGCAACCCCGGCGATTGCGAAGGGCTGGTGCCCGACCTGACCGATGAGGTGACGGCTGACGACAATTGTTCGCCTTCCACCAACCTGACGATCACCCAGAGCCCGGCCGCCGGCACCGCCTTCGGCAGCGCTCACGGCGATCAACAGACAGTGGTGATCACCGTCACCGATGAGGCTGGCAACAGCACTACCTGCAGCGTCACCCTGACCCTGGTGGACGATGAAAATCCCACCATCCTGGCCTGCGCTGCCGATCAGGATGTGCTCTCCAGCACAGGCAACCCCGGCGATTGCGAAGGGCTGGTGCCCGACCTGACCGATGAGGTGACGGCTGACGACAACTGTTCGGCTTCCGCCAACCTGACGATCACCCAGAGCCCGGCCGCAGGTACGCCCTTCGGCAACGCTCATGGCGACCAGCAGGTAATAGTGATCACCGTCACCGACGAGGTAGGCAACAGCGCTACCTGTGAGGCCACCCTGACCCTTTCCGACGATGAAAATCCGGTTATTCTGGAGTGTGTGCCGGACCAGATCGTATCGGCAACAGCTAATGGCAACGGCGACTGCGAAGGGCTGGTTCCTGACCTGACCGGTCAGATTGTCGGCGACGATAACTGTACGGACGCTGCGAACCTGACGGTTACTCAGAGCCCGGTTGCGGGTACGCCTTTCGGCAACGTCGACGGCGATCAGCAGGTGGTCACCTTCACGGTAACCGATGAGGCCGGCAACAGCGTAAGCTGCCAGGCCACCATCACGCTCTACGGCGATGAGGAACCCACCATTCTGGCCTGCGTGGCGGATCAGGATATTTACACGGGCAACGACGATTGTGAGGGCGTAATCCCCGACCTTACCGGACAGGTGACGGCCATTGACAATTGTACGCCGGTGAATGAACTGATCATTGTTCAGAACCCGGCTGCCGGCACGGTGATCAGCGGCTTTGCCGGCACACAACAGGTCATCACCTTCACCGTGATAGACGGCGCCGGCAACAGCGTAAGCTGCGAGGCCACGTTGACGCTGGTAGACGACGACGCTCCGGTGATCGCCTCCTGTGCGCCCGATCAGGATGTCCTTACGAGTTCTGACGGTACGGGTGACTGTGCGGCGGAGATCCCCGATCTCACGGCACAGATAAGCGCCACGGACAACTGCACGGATGCCGCAAGCCTGACGATCACGCAGAGCCCGGCCGCCGGCACGCCCTTCGGCAGTGCCCATGGCGATCAGCAAACCGTCACCTTTACTGTAACGGACGGTTCCGGCAACAGCACTACCTGTTCCACGGTGTTGACGCTGGTGGATGATGAAGCGCCGGTGCTGGACTGCCCGGATGACATCACTACCGCACTGTTCAACTGCGTGCCCGGCATACCGCCGACCTGGACAGTTGCGGCAACGGATAACTGCAGCGCGGACGTCACTCCGGTTCAGATCGCCGGCCCGACACCGGGCACTGCCCTTACGCTGGGCGTATACACAGTGACCTATGCCGCAACGGACGACGTGGGTAATGTCAGCAACTGCTCCTTTACCATCAACGTTACGCAGGGCCCGAGCTCTGAACCCATCATCGTTTATCCTTCGCAGGACATTTATGTGGAACTCGATGTATGTGACGGAGGATCGGAAGAAGTATGTTTCGAGGTGACCGCTACGGATGCCTGCGACGGTGACCTCGTACCGGTTGTGACAGTGGACGGACAGGTGCTTACGCCGGTGAACGGCAACCGCTACTGCTATACTGCCACGGCGGCCGGCACCTTCACGGTGCTGATTACGGCTGAAGATGGCAGCGGCAACATCCGGGAAGAAGACTTCCGGATCATCGTTACCGAATCGCTTGCTCCGCAGCCGACGAACCTGCTGTGCAACTACAATGTAAATGCGACGCTGGATGCAAACTGCCAGCGGTTCATCACCTCTGACATGGTGCTGGAAGGCAGCTTCGGTTGCCTCACAGAGGATGACTTTGTGGTCACCATCGTCAACGACGACGACCCGACGAACGGCAATATCCTGGATGGGTGCGGTGCGTTCATCTACGAGGTGACCCTGGCACCAGGTGTTGGGCCGGTTAGTGGATTCGAGCCCTGCTGGGGCTATATCACCGGTGAAGACAAGGCAGCGCCTTCGATGGACTGCCCGGATGATACCGATCAGGGATCCGTAATCTTTGAATGTTTCACCCAGGATGGCACACTGGAAGCCGGCGACCTGCAGATGGTGCCGCTCAACTTCTCCTGCTTCATTGACGGAAGCACAGGAGGCTCCAGTATCGACCCGGGAATTCACTATTATGACCTGATCCCCTTCCAGGTGGACCGTACGGACTATTACACGATACTGGTTACCGACGATTTCAGTTCTGCCTTTGATGAGACTGCCATTGCAATCTTCCAGGGCGGATTCAACCCGTCGAATCCTTGTGAGAACATCATTGCTTTCGTGGATGAGCCGATCGACGATTTCAATCCGCCGCTGGCCAATGACGAGCCCTATCTCCGGATCAGCCTGCCGCTCATCGCCGGCGAAACTTACTACCTGTGGGTGACCTCCGACGAGGATGGCGCTACCGGCGATTACACGGTCGACATCTGCCCGGATGAAAACGGGCAGGTAGGCTTGTTCGGGTCGACTACCGTCCTTGACCCGCAGACCTGGGAGCCGGTCATTGTCAACAACGACCAGTTGTGGCCGGCAAGGGATGTCAGCCTTACGCTGGACCTTTACTGCGGCGATTTCGACCTGATCTTCAACAATCCGGCCAGCCTGGCCATCACAGGCGCGCCGACGGTAAGCGACAACTGCGACCAGGATGTCGAGGTAACCTTTGTCGATACCTACGCCAATGCCGGCGACTGTGCGCCGATCATCATCACGCGGACGTTTACGGCCGTTGACGACAAGGGCAACACCCGAACCTGTACCCAGCTGATCACCCTGAACCGCCCGGATGAATTTGACGTAGAATTCCCGCCGCGGACGGCGCCGATCGAATGTGACGAGCAATATGCCACCCTGCCAAACGGCAACCCGGCGCCCAGCGTCACAGGGTACCCATTCATCGTGACGGTGAACGGAATCGTAAACCTGACTCAGGAGTACTGCAACCTCGGCGCCAGCTTTGTCGACCGCACCCCGGTCAACGTATGTTCCGGTTCGTTCAAGTTCGTCCGGGACTGGACGGTGATCGACTGGTGCAACGGTGACAATATTGCCGAAGACGAGCAGGTGATCAAGGTCGGCGACTTTACGCCGCCAGCTGTTACCTGTCCGAGCGAGGACTACGACTGGGACGGCCAGCCGGATGGCCTGGTATTCTCCACCAGCCCGTTCAACTGTACCGCCAGTTTCGCGGCTCCGCTGCCGGAAGTGACGGACAACTGTTCCGACTGGGAGGTATATACCGAAATCCTGGCTGAAGTAGAAGTAGAGGTATTCAACCAATACGGGCAGGTAACCGGCACGGCGCTCGACACCGTGGTGGTGCGCACCATCGCCTGGAACGCCACCACCCGGATTGTCAGCGGCATCGAAGCCGGCAGTTACTACTTCCGTTATGTCGTGGAAGATGCTTGTGGGAACACCGTTACGTCCTATTGTCCCTTCGAAGTGAGGGATGAAATAGAACCCACTGCCGTCTGCAACGAAGACCTGACGATATCCATTGGCGGCAACGGGCTTGCCCGCCTCTATGCTGCAGACATCGATGAAGGTTCCAACGACAACTGCGGCATCGACCGCATCGAGGCGCGCCGTTCCGGCGTGGTGCTCGACCAGTTCGGGCAGGTGGTTCCGTTTGAATGCGGCGACGAGGTCAGCCCCTGGAGTTCGTACATCGACTTCTATTGCTGCGACGCCGGAGAAACCATCACTATCGAACTGCGCGTTACCGACTTTTCGGGCAATGTCAATACCTGCTGGCTGGAGGTCGTTCCGGAGGAAAAAGTAAAGCCTTACTGCTATGCCCCGGCCAATGTCGAAGTGGGTTGTGGCGAATTGCCCTATAGCTTCGACGCGACAGATACTCTTCAGTTGCAACAACTCTTTGGGGTAGCTGTGGCCGAGGACAACTGCGGAGGCCTGATGGTTCAGGAATTGCCGCCGGTGGTCAACCTGGATTGTGGTGCCGGAACGATCATCCGCCGCTTCAAGGCCATTGACGCTGCCGGCAACCAGAGCGTGAATTTCTGCCAGCAGACGATAACGGTCGGTGGCGCCCACAACTACGAAATCCGCTTCCCGGCTGATGCTGAAGCGGTTTGCGGAGTAGCCGAACCGGACAGCGTCATCTACGAAGAGATCGGCTGCGACCTGCTGGCGGTGAGCCATACCGACGAGACTTTCTCCGCCTCCGGCGATGAGTGCTACAAGGTATTCCGCACCTGGAAGGTTCTCAACTGGTGCCAGTACGACGGCGTGAGTGATCCGTTCATCGTCGGCCGCGATGAAGATTGCGACAACCAGCCCGGCGATGAAGCAGTCTGGGTACTGCACCGCCCGGGCGGCAAGACTTACATCGATCGCGACAATGACGAAACCGAACCGAACAACGTACCGCTCGCCTTCCAGAACGTCTGCAACGGCATCGACGACTTCTGGCGCAAGGTGGACTACGACGGCGGCTTCTACCAGTATACGCAGGTCATAAAGGTGTACGACGATATCGATCCACAGGTGTTGTACAGCCAGCCCGAACCGTTCTGCTCTATCGATAATGTAGAATGTACCGGGTTGGTAGGGCTGCCCTTCCAGGTCGACGAGAACTGCACGCCGGACGACCTGTCGATGCAGGTGTTCCTGGATGCCGGCGCCGACGGCAACATCGACGCCGACCTGCTGAGCCTGGCGGACGGCCTGTTCGACGACTTCACCCTGACGGGCGCCTACCCGGATTATCAACTGAACGGCCGCTTCCCGATCGGCAACCACACGTTTGAAATCCGCGTGGAAGACGGCTGCGGCAATCGCGTCAGCAGGCGGATACCATTCGAGGTAGTTGACTGCAAGGCGCCGGCGATCACCTGCCTCAATGGCCTGGCGATCGACCTGATGCCGGTGGACCTGGATGGAGACAACATCCCGGATGAAGGGCAGATGGCGATTTGGGCGAGTGATTTCATCACTTCCCCGATGGACGACTGTTCCGGCCCGGTTACCTACTCCATCAACCGCTTTGGAGAAGCGCCGCATGTGGATTCCACAAACCTCATCGTATCCTGCGCCGACACCGGCAACCTGTTTGTCCAGGTGTGGGCTTATGATGCCGAGGGCAACGCCGACGTCTGCGAAACCTACCTCCTGGTTCAGGATAACTTCGACGCCTGCAATGGCATAGATTCTCTGCTATCCGTCTCCGGAATAATCGCTACCGAAGAGGACAATACGGTGGAGGATGTCGAAGTCAGCCTCAGCGGGCAGGGCAACGACGTGGCGATAACCGGGGCAGATGGTTTATATGGTTTCGGAGATGTGCTGGAGGGTTACGATTACACCATCACGCCCATGCGCGACGGCGATTACCTCAACGGGGTATCCACCTTCGACCTGGTGCTGATCAGCAAGCATATCCTGGGGGTTCAGCCGTTGGACAGCCCGTACAAGATCATTGCGGCGGACATTAACCGCTCCCGCACTATTACGACGCTGGACATGATCCTGCTGCGCAAGCTCATCCTGTCGATCGATACGGAGTTTTCGAACAATACCAGCTGGCGGTTTGTGGAACGGGCCTATGTATTCCCCAACCCGGCCAACCCGTGGCTGGAGGAATTCCCCGAGGCCATCAGCATCAACAACCTGCCGGCCGGCGGCCTGGCCAACCAGGATTTCGTGGCGGTCAAGGTCGGCGATGTGACTATGGATGCCGTCCCCAACAGCCTGCTCCGCGTTCAGAACCGGACTTCAACGGGCGCGTTCACCCTCCAAACCGGGGATATTGCCCTGAAGGCTGGCCAGGAATACACGGTAGCCTTCACCGCCGCCGGCCTGGCGGACGTCGCCGGATACCAGGCAACGCTCGTCTTTGACAACAGCTCGCTGGAGTTGGTCGACATTGTGCCGGGCGCCGCCCGGGAAGAGAACTTCGGGTTGCGTTATGTTGGCGAAGGCCTGGTCACCACCAGTTGGCATCGGGCGTCCGAAGCCCTGGCGGAGGCGCCAACTGCGAACAGCGAACACGCGATGACAAATACTGATATGTTCAGCCTGGTATTCCGGGCCCGTGCCGAAGCTCAGCTTAGCAACCTGCTAAGCGTCAGCTCCGGTATCACCCGGGCAGAAGCCTACACCCGCGAAGGAAGGTACATGGATGTAGCGATTGGCTTCAGGAGTTCCGCCTCCGCCAAGGCTTCGGCGGACAAGTTCGAGCTGTACCAGAACCGGCCGAACCCGTTCCGGGAAGAGGCCGTGATCGGGTTCTATCTGCCGCAACCTGCGAAGGCAGTGCTGACGATCAGCGACGTAAGTGGAAAAGTAGTCAGGTTGATCCGCCTGGACGGCGTCAGGGGGTATAACTCCGTGACCCTGCGGCGCGACGGCCTGCCTGCCGGCGTACTGCAGTATACCGTGAAGACGGACGAATATACCGATACCAGGACGATGGTTATTACAGATTGATAACAATACGGCAAAGCCATTTCCAACCCTACTGGCATTGAAGAGGCGCTTATTTTTTCGGCGCTCTCTTCAGCCGGTTGGGAGAGGGCTAAAGAATATCCCAATCCCAGTTAGTGTAGCAATTAGCTCAACCCTACAAACTAGTCAAACAATCCCAGTGCGGCGGCCATCAGCAAGGTGGCCGCCTTTTTTTGCCCAAAGGGTGGGCCTCCGGGCCACACCACTGGACAAAATGGTTTTGGACACAGAGAGCAATGAGGCCAATACAGAGTACACGGAGTTTTTCCCATTGATAATCAGGCCTCTGTGTGGCTCTGTGTCTTCCCTGCCTGCAAGGCCGCGCCTCGCGGCAGGCAGGTCGGCATACTCTGTGTCCAGAAAATGTCTGGTAGTATGCCTCCGGACATCTTCTCGCCAGGTTCGATTTTAAGCGGGACGTATTTAAAATACTTTTAATATTAAAAATTTTACTTATATTTGCAGTAGCGGCAGTTGCATTTCAATGCAGCAGGTTTTGGCATGGCCGGCGCTACCCTCCAATCCCCTGAAGTAAGTTCGGCCATACATGCGGGAACGGTTCAGGCAAATGCTCGGCCCTTCGGTCCCTGCGGCGCCAGGAGGTCAAACAAACATTCCCAATTTCACAACTAGTATCCGGGAAAGAGTGGAGCTACGGGCTTCACTCTTCCTGTTTTACGAGGGTTTGGAAAAGGGAAAGCAGACGGTGAAGGATGCCCCTTCGCCGGGAAGGTTTTCAACGGATAATTTCCCGGATAGAGGCTTATTTCAGGTACTCCTTCAATTTGTTGCTGAGCTGCACTTTATTGCTGACGTCAAATTTTTTATAAAGCACTTTCACATAATGGCGGATGGTATTGACCGAGAGGTTGATAGCGCGGGCGATCTCTTTGTAACTTTGCCCTGCTGTCAGGCCCTGGGCCACTTGTTGTTCCCGGGCGCTAAGAATGAGGCCAGTCCTGAGGAAATCCAGGTCGGGCGCCTCGTTGTGGCCTGAAAATCTGTTATGCGGTATCGGCCTTTCCTTCCGCAGGTAGGATACCATATGCACGGCTGCTTCCGGATCCAGGAAGGCCCCTCCGGCGAAGGTTGCCTCTATAGCCTGAAGCAGCCGGTTCAGGCCGGACCCTTTGAGGAAAAAGCCGTCCGCTCCCTGTTGTAAGGACCAGAGCAGGTACTCCGGGTGGTTGTGCCCGGTGATGACGAGGATTTTGGTATCCGGCAGTAGATTTTTGATCTTCCGGAGGTGAGCAAGGTTGTTGGTTTTATCGGCAAGTTCGATGTCGAGCAACAAAAGGCCAGGCTCCTGGTTATTGCCAAGGCATTCGAAAAATTCCCCTAAAGAACTGGATGTGATAGTGCATTCCAATCCCTTCTGCCTGTTAAGAAAGATCGCCATCCGCTTCAGAAGCTTTGGGTCATCTTCTATCAGTGCAATTTGTTTCATAATGGCTGAATTCAGGTTCCCTGCAAAATCATAACAACTAATAGGCTATTGCGGCCAGGGAAAAACTCGAATTCGAGGCCCTTAAATTTATCACATTTTTATGTAATGATGTGGCCGTCTGGAAAGAAAAATACATGATTTTCACATTTTTATGCAATTGAAGGATTGTGGGATTCTGTTTTTCTTTGTGAGATAATTAAAAAGAGCTTTAGTTAAGGAAAGAAATATCAACCGTGTGCCCTGGCAAATTATTAGTTTTCGTCTCTTAACTCAAACAAAGTAGCACAGAACACACGAAAAAACCATTTAAGTGTTGGGAGAATTGCAGCCTCTTGGCCAAAAGTGCCGAGAGGCTTTTTTATTTTATTACTGCTTACAACCTTTAACAATATTTTAAGCCACTTTAACGGAGCTTTCAGTGGGGGCAGGAGGGAGCAAGTCGTTTTCTGGGTTGTTGGAACGCATTAACGATCACAAATCCATCTTAACTATGAAAACGCAATTCTTTCTTTTCTGCGCCCTGCTCGACAGCCTGTCCTTCTTCAGCTGCAACAGCGAATTGTCCGACAACGTCAATCAGGACCGTATCTACACGGTTTATGAGCTGTTCTATAATGCCAATGAAGACAAGACCTACGCCCGCGCTACTTTCCACTTCAGCAATGAGGCAGGCACCCGCCTGGAACTGGCGGGCGACAGCAAGGTTGTTTTTGACGGCGACCCCCTGACGTTCAATTCCGTGCTGGCCTACTACGAGCGGGAATACGCCGGCTTCCGGCCCCAGGGCGAATTTGAATGGACAGATACAGAGGGCAACCTTTATCGCAATACAGTGGAAATTCATCCCATCCGGTTCGCTCCCGGCATTGACACCATCGACCGGAGCCAGGCCTACGAGCTCTTCTGGGAAGAAGGGGAACTCAAGGCCAACGAGATCGTAGTGCTGACCATTAACGGCGAGAATGAAGGCGACGCCCGCATCTTCAGCACCAATGACGTCGGCGCCAGCAGTATCATCCTGGACAAGGACAAGTTGTCGCAGGTCGGCCAGGGCCCCGGCACGGCTTTCCTGGAGCGCAGCTACCTGCCCGCGATCCGGGAAGCCCCAAGCGCCGGCGGGCGCCTCACCGGCCGGCAACGGGCGGAGAATCTGGAGGTGTATATGAAGTAATGGTTGATGGGTTAATTGGCATCAGGCGGGCTTGGTTGGTTGATTGAGTCAACCAATCAACCAATCAACCAAGCCCACCTCCCAGAACCCCCAGGTGCAAAATCCGCCCTCCCGTCTGGTTGATGGGGCTGACGCTCTTGCCGATGACGATGCCGTCTTCCGGCGCGGCATATTCCCGGATGAGGTCGCCGAAGATATTTCTCAGGGTGGCGACCACTTCGCCGGCTTTTACCTGCTGTGCCACAGAGGGGTGAACGGTGAGGATACCGCCGGTATCGGTGTACAGCCAGTAGGAATGGCGGCAGATGACGGCCGGGCTTTCCGGCGCTTCGATCTCGGCGTCGGTCATTTTCAGGTCGTTCAGCAGGTTGTGGATGCCAGTGAGTCCGGAGCGGATGAGGCCCTTCTGGAAAGTATTCGGGTTGCCGACTTCCAGGGTGATGGCGTGGATGCCGAGGGCGTCGGCTGCGCCGCGCAGGGTGCCGTCGGAAGGCGGGTTGTGAACAATGATCTGAGCGTTTTGCAGCAGGGCCATCTTGCGGGTCTCGGGGGCCGACATGTCGGCGCGGATATAATAGGAGTTGACCCGGCCGAAGCTGGCGGTGTGCAGGTCGATGAGGTAGTCAAATTTGTTGACGATCCAGTTGACGATACGGTAGGCGTATACCTGGCTGACGTTGCCGTCGGGCTTGCCGGGCATGATGTGGTTCAGGTCGGTGCCGTCGATGAAGCGGCGCCGCTTGCGCAGCAGAGAGGGGATGTTGACGACCGGTACGCCCACCAGCATGCCCCGCAGTTCCCGGGGCCGCACTTCCCGGAAGAGCCGCTGTATGACGGGGATGCCGTTCAGCTCATTGCCATGCACGGCGGCGGTCAGGCCCACTACCGGCCCGTCTTCCATGCCCCGGGCGATGATGATGGGAATGAAAACCGGCAGCCCCATGCCGTCCGTTACCAGGTGGAGCAAAAATCGCTGGATTTCTCCGGGCGGAACTTCTTCCAGGAGAAGCTCCTCAATTACCGGGGCGTCGTGTTGCAGGATCGAAACAGGGTTCTTCATCGCTTTGATATCGCCTTTTGGTTTGGGAGTCTTGAGGTAAGTATATGGCTGCCAAAGTGGAGGTGTGTGGAAATGCGACAGAAAGGGGATGGCCTGCTAAAGGCCTGGAGGGCATTTCTGTGCGTTTCCATGTATTTCCAAATCTCAGTCCGTTTACTTACACAAAAGTAAACAAAAGCCCGGAGAATTTCACCCGGCCGGTTTACCGCCGTATCTCTGCCCCGTTGGAGGCGTGCTGGGGGAAGTATTTGAGGTTATAGACCGACCGGTAGGGGGCCTTGCCCTGGAGGTAGGCCATACAATCCTCCTGTGCCTGCGGGCCGATGATCGGCAGGAGCGGCTGGTCTACGGCGAGGAGGCGGGACAGGGCGCTCCGGAGCTGTTCGTCCCATTGCCGGTAGTACTTTTCGAAGTCCCCGGGGCTGAGGCGGCGGCGGCAGTTGTTGTGGTGGCACTGCAGCTCCATCTCCCGGCTGATGTTGAAGATGCCGTATTCGTCGGTGATCTGTTCGCCGGGCTGAATATCCCGGATAGCGATCTCGAATCCGTAGCCGGTGCTCATGGTGTTGCAGTTGCAACAGTGATTGACGTATTTGGCGAAATCCCAGCTTACGATGCGGACGCCCTTCTCGTCGATATAGGAGTACTTTTCGATCACCTCCTGCATTTCGGAGGAATAATGTTCGAAAGCTTCCGGAGCGATTTCCAGCTCCAGGGCATCTTTCACATAAGTGATCGTACCCTTCGGCAGGAAATGAGTGGCGAAGACACCGTAGCCCATATCTTCATTAATAAACTGAAGGCGTGTGTGTGGATGGATCATTGTTTTTATTTTAGGGTGAGAAAAAATAACTTCCTGTAAATGAAGCCCCCCTTGCGAGGGCTAACAGCTGCCTGGCAAGGGGGGGTCAAAAAAAGACGGTTCGTCTCTCAGCCAACCGGTGATGCTGTATCGCCGTCGTCGGGCAGGCAGTACTTCGTGTTCGAGGGTCTGGCTGTTGAAGCAAACCAGGCGGCCCGCGAGCGGCAGAATGTCGGTATGTTGTTCAGTGCCGTCTTCCTGCGGGAAAAAAAGGCGCAGTTGTCCGCCGTCTTCCGGAACCCAATCAAAGTTAAGATAACAAATTATTGATATTTTTCTGGCTCTGGTGTGCTGAAACACGTCCAGATGGCGTTTGTAGAAAGCTCCGACCGGATAAACGGCAAAGTGCAGCTCCATATCCCGGATGCCCATGTAGAGGCTGCGGTTGAAGTATCGGATCATTTCCCCGAGCCGGTCAAAAAAAGGCAGGCAGGCCGGCGGGGGATTGTGGTGGTCGAGCCACTGAATGTGGTCGCCGCGGATTTCCTGATTGAGTTGGTAGTGTTGTTTTTTTCCGATGCCGGCAATACTGAAGCCCCCCTGCTCATAGGAAGTGGCGGAGGCATCCAGGATGTGCTGCACCTCCGGCGGGCTCAGGAACCCGTCCGCTGTTGCGTATCCTTCCGTTAGAATACCCGTGATGAGGGTCTCGAAAAGCTGTTCGTTCGATTGGACCAGTGATTCCATTTTCCCGCCAGGCGGCCTTTGATTTTTCCTGCAAAAGAGGGGTAGGATTCTGAAAGAATTCTGAATAAATTGGAGGCGCGAAAGAATTATTATTCCCTGTTCCGTATTTTGCGGTTGCTCCGCCGGAAAACCGGTTGCAGCGGAGCCGCGTAACCCCTGATTTTAATGAAGCTCCTGATTGTTGAGGATGACCAAGAATTGCTGTCCAGAATGCTCCGCTTTTTCAAGCGCGAGGGTTATGTGTGCGAGCTGGCCAACACTTATCAGGACGGATACAAAAAGCTCAACAATTACGACTATGACTGCATACTGATCAACGTCGGCCTTCCCGGGCGCGACGGCCTGCGGCTGGTGCAGATGATGCGGGAGGAAGATACCCAAACCGGCATCATCCTTTTTGCGGCGGGCAGCCCGGTGGAGGAGCGCATCCAGGGGCTGGAAGAAGGTGCCGACGACTTCCTGTCTATTCCGTTTGACCTGGGAGAACTCCACGCCCGGATCAAGGCAGTCATGCGCCGAAAGGCAGGCGACTACAGCAAGGCGCTGTCCTTCGGCAGCCTGCTCATTAAGCTGGAAGAGCGCATCGTGCTGGCCGACGGCCTGCTGGTGAACCTCACCCGCAAGGAGTTCGAGATTCTCGTTTTTCTGGCCCGCAACAAAAACCGGGTCATCACCAAGGAAAGCATCGCCGAACACCTTTGGGGGGATTATATGGAAGACGCCGTTTCCTTCGATTTTATCTACGCCCACGTCAAAAACCTGCGCAAAAAACTGGCCGATCATGGGTTCAGCGATTACGTGAAGACGGTTTACGGGGTGGGGTATAAGTTTGAGGCGGGGTAGCGGGAAGATGCGGCCGCGCTCCAAACACATCGGCCGGAAAAGCGTTCTTGCTTAAAGACTGCCGGCCACTGGAAAAACAAGTTACAAAAGCTGATAATACATGGAAGAAGTAGCCACCAAAAGGATTGAACTCCGCAACCTGGAACTGGAAGACTATCTGAGCCTCAAGGAGGCCATCAAGGAAGCCTATTCCGGGAGGATTGCTGCCCACTGGAAAAAGAAGTCGATCGATAAACTCCTTGATATTTTTCCCGAAGGGCAGCTGTGTGTAGTGGTCGACGGGAAAGTGGCGGCCTGCGCCCTTTCTATTATTGTCGACTATTCCAAATTCGGCGACAACCATACCTACCCGCAGATTACCGGCAACGACACCTTCAGCACCCATGACCCGGAGGGCGACGTACTGTACGGGATCGAACTTTTCGTCCATCCCAAATTCCGGGGCATGCGCCTGGGGCGGCGGCTGTACGACGCCCGCAAGGAAATCTGCGAAAACCTCAACCTGCGTTCCATCATCGTCGGCGGGCGCATTGCCAACTACAAAGACTACAGCGACGAGCTGACCCCGCGGCAGTATATCAACAGCGTGAAACTCAAGGAAATCTACGACCCTACCCTTACCTTTCAGCTTTCGAACGACTTCCACGTGCGGAAGATCATCCGCAATTATCTGCCGGAGGAAAGGGCGCCGAAAGAATACGCTACCCTGCTCGAATGGAACAACATCTACTACCAGGAGGAGGAAAAGCTGATCAACCTGCCCCGGGATGTCGTCCGCATCGGCATCGTACAGTGGCAGATGCGCCTGTTCCGCAACTTCGACGCCCTGATCGAACAGGTAGAGTACTTCATCGACGCCGTCAGCGACTACCAGTCCGACTTCATCCTCTTCCCGGAGTTCTTTGAGGCGCCCCTGATGGCCGATTACAACCACCTGGGCGAAGCCCGCGCTATCCGCGAACTGGCTGCCTATACCACCCGCCTGCGGGATAAATTCATCGAGTTTGCCGTCTCCTACAACGTCAACATCATCACCGGCAGCATGCCCAAAGTGGAAGACGACGGCCACCTCTACAATGTTTCTTACCTCTGCCGCCGCGACGGCACCTGGGAAAAATTCCAGAAGATACAGATCACCCCCTCCGAGCGCGACGCCTGGGGCATGGTCGGCGGCGATAAGGTCAAAGTGTTCGATACCGACAGCGGCAAGGTGGGCATCCTGATCTGCTACGACGTGGAGTTCCCGGAGCTGGCCCGCATCTACGCCGACCAGGGCATGCAGATCCTCTTCGTGCCCTTCCTGACCGACACCCAGAACGGCTACAACCGCGTGCGCCTCTGCGCCCAGGCCCGCGCCATCGAGAACGAGTGCTACGTCGTCATCGCCGGCGCCGTGGGCAACCTGCCCCGGGTGAACAATATGGACATCAACTACGCCCAGTCGGCCATCTTTACGCCTTCGGATTTCGCTTTCCCGACCAACGCCGTGCGGGCCGAGGCTACTCCGAATACGGAGATGACGGTCATCGCCGACGTCAGCCTGGAACTGCTGAAGGAATTGCACGAACACGGGAGCGTCAATACGCTGAAAGACCGGCGCGGGGACTTGTACAAAGTGGTGTTGAAAAAATAACCAAACAGCTTTTTCCAGTCAATTTCTTCCGGTTCCGGGGTGACGGTTTCCGGCTAAATCAGTCCATCTTCCCAAAACAAAAGAAGCCCTATGAAGGCGACTTTCGCCACCATCGCCCTGCTGGTATTGTCCAACATATTCATGACCTTCGCCTGGTACGGCCACCTCAGGTTCAAAGAGATCAAATGGCTGGACAGCCTGGGCCTGTTCGGCGTCATCGTGATCAGCTGGCTGATCGCTTTTTTCGAATACTGCCTGCAGGTGCCCGCCAACCGGATTGGCTACAAATCCTACGGCGGCCCCTTCGCCCTGGTGGAGCTGAAGGTATTGCAGGAAGTGATCACGCTGTCCGTTTTCCTCGTTTTTTCCCTTCTTTTCTTTAAGGCGGAAAGCTTTCGGTGGAACCATTTTGCGGGCTTTGCCTGTCTGGTTCTGGCCGTTTATTTTATCTTTAAGAAATAAACAGAATAACCAGAATGGAACAGATGAAACCCGGCCAGGACGAGGTTTTCGACAAGCAGGTCCTGCAGCACTACAGCATCAACCCTGCATATGTGCACGACCTGTATTTCCTCCAGGTAGAACTGCTCAAACTACAGAAACACATCTACGAGAACGGCCTGCGCCTGGCCATCATTTTCGAAGGGCGGGATACGGCGGGCAAAGGCGGCGCCATTTTCCGCTTTTCCCAGTTCCTCAACCCCCGGCACAATCGCATCGTCGCCCTCGGCAAGCCATCGGAAGTGGAAAAAGGGCAGTGGTACTTCCAGCGCTACGTCCAGGAGTTGCCCAATGCCGGCGAGATCGTCTTTTTCGACCGCAGCTGGTACAACCGGGCCGTCGTGGAGCCGGTCATGGGCTTCTGCTCGGCCGGCCAGTACGAGCTGTTCATGAAGCAGGCGCCCCTTTTCGAGCAGATGATCACCGAAGACGGGATCATCCTGTTTAAGTTCTGGTTCTCGATCGACATGGAAGTGCAGCGCCACCGCATCGAAGACCGCCTCTCCGACCCCCTCAAGCAGTGGAAAGTCAGCCCGGTCGACCTGCTGGCCCAGGAAAAGTGGGATGAGTTCACCCGGTATAAGAACATCATGTACGAGCGCACGTCCATGCCCTTCAGCCCCTGGGTGGTCATCAAGGGCAACATCCGGGAAGCGGCACGCATTGCCGCCATGCGCTACCTGCTCTTCCACATCGACTACGAGGAAAAGTCGCCGGAGTTGGCCTTGCCGCCGAAAGAGGTGTTGTGGGTGTATGAGCCGGGAAGGGGAGGCATGAGGAGGTGAGGCATTTTGCTGGACATTTGCCGGATTGCGTAAATGGGTAAGGGGTAAATGGGTACCATGCTGCGGGACATTTTTTGGACTCAGAGTACGCCGGGAAAACACAGACACAGAGCCGCCCAGAGTCCTGATTAACAAATGTCCGTTTGAGAAAATTGAACAATCCCTAATTCAACCACGCCCCAATGACAATGACCCCATGACCCCATGACCCATGCCCCCCCCCCTCACTTCCCCGCCTCCGGGAACAACTTCTGTATCCCCCGCTTTGACGCCCGGCACACGCCCCGTTCGGTGATCAGCCCGGTTACCAGGGCAGCGGGTGTGACGTCGAAGGCGTAGTTGGCGGCTTTTGTATTCTGCGGAGTAATCAGCACCTTGTAAATCTTGCCGTTGAACCAGCCGTGTACGTACCGTACCTCGTCGGGGTCGCGTTCTTCGATAGGAATCTCTTTCAGGCCGTCGTTCAGCGACCAGTCAAAAGAGGAGGAGGGCAGGGCGGCGTAGAAAGGCACCCGGTTGTCGCGGGCGGCCAGTGCCTTGAGGTAGGTGCCGATCTTGTTGGCCACGTCGCCGCGCAGCGTCGTCCGGTCGCTGCCGACGATCACCAGGTCGACCATGCCATGCTGCATCAGGTGGCCGCCGGCACTGTCGGTAATGACGGTGTGGGGCACGCCGTGCTGGAGCAGTTCGTAGGCGGTGAGGTTGGCGCCCTGGTTGCGGGGGCGGGTCTCGTCGACCCAGACGTGGACGGGAATGCCGGCGTCGTGGGCGGCGTAGATAGGGGCAGTGGCGGTGCCGTGGTCAATACAGGCCAGCCAGCCCGCGTTGCAGTGGGTGAGGATATTGACCGGTTCGCCCTTCTTTTTCTTGCTGGTCTTCTGGATGATCTCCAGGCCATGTTTGCCGATGGCCTTGCAGTGTTCGATACTTTCTTCTGTAATCGCTTCGGCCGTTTGCAGGGCCACCTGCACCATTTCGCTGATCTCTTCGGCCGGCTCGATGGCCTTCATCATCCGTTCGAGAGCATAAGAAAGGTTGACGGCAGTAGGGCGGGTATTCAAAAGCGCGTCTACGGTGTCGCGGACGTACTTGCCCAGCCGGCGTTTGTCCAGCGGCGCGTGGAAAAGAGCATTATACACCGCATAGGCGGCGGTAGCGCCAATGAGCGGTGCGCCCCGCACGTGCATCTCGCGAATCGCACGGACAAAGTCTTCCGGCGTGTTCAGGTCTTCGATGACGAGCGCATGGGGCAGGCGGCGCTGGTCGATGACCTGGATGGTAGGTTCCGCCCCCTCTTTCAACCAAATGGTTCGGTAGTGCTTACCGTTGATCTGCATATATCCAGCCCTTTTTGACAAAGGTAATGTCCAGGCGGGATATTCCGGCAGCAGAAGGGAAGGAACATTGAAAAAATCCCATATTAGTTAGACTTCCAGAAATAGGGCGTAAACAAAACCAGGATCGTAAACAATTCCAGCCGCCCCAGCAGCATCAGTATCGACAGGAAGAACTTCACCTGGGGCGACAGCCAGGCGAAGTTATCGACCGGGCCCACCTCCCCGATGCCCGGGCCGACGTTGCCCAGCGAGGTGGCCACCGCCCCGATGGCGGTCAGGAAATCCAGCCCCATAGCGGAGACGATGATGGCGCCGGTGACGAAAAGCATCAGGTACAGCAGCAGGAAGATGATGATGTGGGTGAGAATCCGGCCGGTGACCACCTGCCCGTTGAGCTTCAGCGGCACGATGGCCCGGGGGTGCAGGATGCGCTTGAACTCCAGGAAGGAATTCTTGAAGAACACCAGGTGGCGGATCAGCTTGATGCCCCCGCTGGTGGAGCCGGCGCTGGCCCCCAGGAACATCAGCACGAAGAAGAGCATGGTCAGGCTGTTGCCCCAACTGGTGTAGTCGGCAGAAACGAACCCGGTAGTGGTGATGATGGAAACAATCTGGAAAACGCTGTCGCGGAAGGCCTTCTCCCAGGGCAGGCCGGTGTTGCTTTTCACAGCCAGAGTAACCACGGTGCTGAGCAGGGCGACGATGAGGATGTAGGCCTTGAACTCGTCGCTGGCCCACACCTTGCTGAACCTGCCCTTCAGGCTGAAATAAATGACCGTGTAGTTAGTCCCGGCAAAAAACATGAACAGGGCGATGGGATACTGGATCGCAGGCGTATCATAATAGGCCATGCTGGCGTTTTTGGTGGAAAACCCACCGGTGGCCATAGTCGTGAAGGCGTGGTTGATGGCCTCGTAGAAGCTCATGCCTGCGAAGTACAGGATGAGCGTAAGGGCCCCGGTCAGGGCGACGTAGATCAGCCAAAGCCGTTTGGCCGTTTCCTGGATGCGGGGATGCAGCTTGTCGGAGGTCGGCCCGGGCGCCTCTGCCACGAACAACTCAATGCCGCCGATGCCCAGCAGGGGAAAGATAGCCACGGTGAGGACGATGATGCCCATGCCCCCGATCCACTGGGTCAGGCTGCGCCAGTAGAGGATGCCGGCGGGCACGGCCTCGATGTCGTTGAGCACTGAAGCCCCGGTGGTCGTCATGCCGGAAACCGTCTCGAAAAAGGCACCCACCACGTCGGGGATGACCCCGCTGAACAGATATGGCAGCATGCCGAACGACACCATCGACAGCCAGCCCATGGACACGATGAGGTACCCCTCCCGCTTTTTGATGTCATTGCCGCCCGGCAGGCGGGCCAGCCACAACCACAAGATGCCGCCGATGATGATACATACCATACCTGAACTGAACAACGGCCAGGCGTCGCCGCTGTCGAAATAATAAGAAAAAGGCAGCCCGGTAAACATGAGTCCCCCGATGATCATCAACAGGACCGCTATGACGCGGATGATGGGGCGTACGTTGATCATGGGCTAACGAAACAGTTGTTCGAGTTTGGTAATGGCTTCCGGCAGGGCGAAGACGATCACCTTGTCGTCGATCTGCAGCTGGAACTCCCCGTCCGGGATCAGGGTGTTCTCGCCCCGGATGACCCCACCAATCAGGGCCGTCGTCGGGAAGTGCAGGTCCTTCAGCGGTTTCCGGGTGATCTGGTTCTTTTTGTGCACCACGTATTCGATGATCTCCGCATCCACCCCGTGCAGGCTGGTGATGGCCTCCACCTGCCCCTTTCGGACGAAGCGGAAGATGTTGTTGGCCGCGATGAGTTTCTTGTTGATCATGGTATCCACCCCGATATTCTGGGAGATGTGGATGTACTCCTTGTTTTCCACCTGGGCAATCGTCTTGTACACCCCGTGGTTTTTGGCGGTCAGGCTGGCGATGATGTTCGTCTCTGAGTTGTTGGTCAGGGCGATGAAGGCGTCCATCTGGCTGAGCCCTTCCTCTTCCATCAGGTCGATGTTGCTGGTGTCGCCGTTGATGACCAGGGTATTGTGGAGCTGTTCGGCCAGTTCCTTGCACCGCTCTTTGTCTTTTTCGATGAGGGTGACGCTGTACTCGTTCTCCAGCCGGCGGGCGGTGGCCAGCCCCAGGGACGTGCCCCCCAGGATCATCACGTTTTTCGCCTTGATTTTCTTTTTGCCCACGATGTTGATCAGCCGGTCGATGTTGTCCTTGCGGGTGATGAAATAGATGTGGTCGTTGCGCCGCAGGATGGTATTGCCCCGGGGGATGATGGTGCGGTGCCCGCGCAGGATGGCAATGGGCCGCAGCGTCACGTCCGTATTGATGCCGTGGATATCGGCCACCAGCTTGTTGGCCAGGGGAGAGTACTCGTCGAGGGTAATGCCGACGAGGTTGATCTTGCCCTCTTCAAATTCGAAGAGGTCGGTAAACGAACATTCCTTGACCAGCCGGTAAATTTCTTCAGCGGCCAGCAGCGTCGGGGAGATGAGGGAGTCGATGCCCAGTTCGCGGAACAGCTGGCGCTCCGACTCGGAAAGGTATTCCTGGTTGTTCACCCGGGCGATGGCCTGCCGGGCGCCCATCTTCTTGGCCAGGATGGCTGTCACCAGGTTGTTCTTCTCGGAAGTGGTCACGGCCAGGACCAGCTTGGCCCGGCCGACCTCCGCCTGCTCCAGGATGTCAATGGAGGAGGAATCTCCGCGCAGGGTCATCACGTCGAGGTGCGTAGCGGCATAATCCAGCACCTCCTGGTTGGAATCGATCAGCACAATATCCTGGTTTTCATAGGCCAGCAGCTCAGCCAGGTGAAAACCCACATCTCCTGCCCCCGCAATTATGATTTTCATTGCTTTTGGTTTTCCCTGAAAATAAAAAGCTTCAGGGTTTGAAACAAATTTAGCCTGTAATCCTTAAAAAAGATGGCGGGCTTTGACAACTGCCACCGGCTTTGTGCATTGCCGGCGCCGCCCCTCGGTCCCCTAAAGGGGAAGTCCTCCCCCAATGCACAAACCCAGTGGCGACGCAACATAAACGCCCGCCCGTTTTCAGCGCAAATATCCGACATAAATCGCAAATTCCATGAAAATACTGATGGTTTGCCTGGGCAACATCTGCCGCTCCCCCCTGGCGGAAGGCATTATGAAACACAAACTCCGGGAACACGGGCTGGACTGGACGGTGGACTCCGCCGGTACCGGCTTCTGGCACGTCGGCGAACCGCCCGACCCCCGCTCGGTGAGCACCGCCCGCCAGCACGGCCTGGACATCTCCCGCCAGCGGGCCCGCCAAATCCAACCCGCCGACCTGGACGACTACGACCTCATCCTCGCCATGGACAGCTCCAACTACAAGGACATCCTCCGCCTGGCCAACGGCAGCCGGCAGGAAACCAAAGTGGAAATGATCCTCAACTACGTCGACCCCGGCAGCAACCGCAACGTACCCGACCCCTACTGGAACGACGACGGCTTCGACCGGGTGTTCCAGATGCTGGACGAGGCGTGCGAGCGGGTGATTGAACGGCATGGGTAGGGCATGTTTATATGGCTATATCGTCATTAAATCCGTTGATCTATCCAGCGGACTCCGGCAAGAGCCGGGGCAGGCTCTGGAGGCCTGCTCTCCATTTGCATCAAAGTTTCAACGGATTCAACCAACTACTTTGAAAACGGAACTTCCGGAGGAAAGAGCTATCAAAATTTGCATGTACAAATAAAAGTTTTTACCTTGCTGTCCTATGGAAAACCGGAAAGATTACTGCCGCTGCCTGTACTACTCCGCCAACGCCCTGTCGAGGGCCGTCACGAAGATGGCGGAGGAGGCATTTGCCGATACCGGCTTGCCTCCCAGTTACGCTTTCCTGGTGATGAGCATCAACAAATATCCCGGCATACCGGCCGGCGAGCTTGCCGAACTGCAAATGCTAACCCCTTCCACCATCACCCGGCTGGTGGAGAAGCTGGAGAAGAAGGGCCTGGCCAGGCGGGTAAACGAGGGCCGGAGTACCCTGGTGTTTCCCACGCCGGCCTCGGTCGCCCTCAATGAAAAGATCAAAGCAGCCTGGAGCGGCCTTTACAGGAAGTACGCTGCCATTCTTGGCGATGAGGAGGCCCGGTCGTTGACAAGCCACATTTACGATGCTGCCCTGGCTTTGGAAGAATAATTTTTTTATCTTTATACTTGTACATACAAATTTTTAAACATGAGCAAAAAAATCGGAATACTCGGATCAGGCGCCGTCGCCAAAGCTTTGGGAAAGGGATTTGTTCAACATGGCTACGAGGTCAAGTTGGGGACGCGCGATGCCTCCAGGCTGGCGGGCTGGCAGGCGGAAGTCGGGGCGAAAGCCCAGGTCGGGTCCGTTGCTGAGGCCGCTGCCTTTGGAGATGCGATCGTATTGGCGGTCAAAGGCACAGCGGCGGAGAAAGTGCTGGATCAGGCCGGCGCCGCCAACCTGGAGGGCAAAACCGTGATGGACGCCACCAACCCCATCGCCGAAGAGCCGCCTGTCAACGGCGTCCTGCAGTTTTTCACCAGCCTGGACGGTTCCCTGATGGAGCGCCTGCAGAAGGCCCATCCCGGCGCTCATTTCGTCAAAGTGTTCAGCAGCGTAGGCAGCCACCTGATGGTCAACCCCGGCTTTGGCGGCGTCAAACCCTCCATGTTCATCTGCGGCAACGACGAAGGCGCCAAGCAGGAGGTGGCCGGCGTGCTCGATCAGTTTGGCTGGGAAGCGGAGGACATGGGCGCCGCAGAAGCGGCCCGCGCCATTGAGCCGCTGTGCATCCTTTGGTGCATTCCCGGCTTCCGCAGCAACCAGTGGGCGCATGCTTTTAAGTTGCTAAAACATTAGCAAAACCAAAATAAGGGCGCGGCCGCGCCCTTATTTTGGTTTTTTATCCATCCAAAATCCATCAACCCATTGATTGCCAAGTTTTTTTCCGGATATTTGCGGCGGATTTGAATAGTGATAAAAAAAAGAAACGTTAATACTTTGAAATTCTCTGACTTTGGTTTTGAACCGGAATTAATCGAGGGGCTGGAAGCGATGGGTTTTGAAACCGCTACGCCCGTGCAGGAACAGGCTATCCCGCCCATCATGGAAGAACGCGACGTGCTGGCCTGCGCGCAAACCGGAACCGGCAAGACGGCAGCTTTCCTCCTCCCTGTGCTGAACAGGCTTACAAAAGACCCCAACGAAGAAGGCATTGATACGATCATCATCGAGCCAACCCGGGAGTTGGCGATGCAGGTGGACCAGCAACTGGAAGCCCTCTCCTACTTCACGCCGGTAAGCTCGATCGCCATTTACGGCGGGCGTGACGGCCAGGCCATGGAGCAGGAAAAACGGGCGCTAAAACGAGGAGCGTCCATTATCGTCTGCACGCCCGGGCGCTTCAAGTCCCACCTCGACCTGGGGTACGCCAAGCTGGACACCGTCCGCCACCTCATCCTCGACGAGGCCGACCGCATGCTGGATATGGGCTTTGCTCCCGACATCATGGATATCGTGAACAAACTGCCACGGGAAAGGCAGACCCTGCTCTTCTCCGCCACCATGCCGGAACAAATTCGCAAATTCGCCAAGCAGATGCTGCGCAGCCCGGTGGAGATCAACATCGCCATATCCAAGCCGGCGGAGAAAATCCTCCAACTGGCTTACGAGGTGGAGGACTACGGCAAAATCCCGCTGACGGAAAAAATCCTGGAAACCAACAAACGCCTGGACCGCGTCCTGATCTTTGCCGGCACCAAAAAGAAGGTACGGGAACTGGCCATCAGCCTCAACAAACGGGGCATGGACGTGGGCGCCATCCACTCCGACCTCTCCCAGGATGAGCGGGAAGCTCAGCTGCAGGCTTTCAAAAGCGGCGCCAAACCCATTATCGTGGCCACCGACGTCCTCTCCCGGGGCATCGATATCAAAGGCATCGACGCTGTTATCAACTTCGACGTGCCCGGCGATGCCGAAGACTACGTCCACCGCATTGGCCGGACTGCCCGCGCTGACGCTGCCGGCATGGCCTTTACCTTCATCAACCGCAAGGACCGCGGCCGCTTCAAACGGATCGAAGACCTGATTGAGCGGAAAGTACAGCGCCTACCGCTGCCTAATGGGCTGGAAGAAGCCAAACCCAGCGCTTCCGGCCGGGGTGGCGGCGGCCGGGGCCGCCGGGGCAGCAGTAAAGGCGGCGGCAAAGCCCAGGGAGATAGCCGGGGCGGCCGGGGCAAAAGGAGGGGCGGAAAAAGGGGCGGCAACCGCGGGCCGAAGAAGGATTAATATGCCAGGGGCGAGTTCCGGGGCAGTTATTAGAGCCTCCGCAGTCCAATTGAAGTTATTGGTTATTGCAAAGCAACAGCAATAACCAATAACTTGCTTGTGTTACCAACGAAGAAATAACCGCCGGGAAGCTTTGTTCTTGGTGCCCTATCCCTTCGTCATCTTCTCCTCACACTGCTTCGCCAATCCTTCGTAAATCTCCTGCTGGCCCTGCGGGGCATTGGGCGCGGCCTTGCGGAAGAAGCCTGCGGCGTCTTTATAATTGCCCAGGGCCATGTTGCCCCTGGCCAGGCCCACCAGAGTGGTGAAATTGTCATTGGGATTTTTCTCCCGGTTCATCCTGAAGATTTTCATGGCCTCTTCCGGTTTTTCCTGCTGGATGAGCGAGCGGCCGTAGAAGTGCAGCTCCGTCATGGTTGCCAGCGGGACAGCCTCTTCCATAGCCGTTTTGGCGTCGGCGGTGCGGCCCAGCTTTTCCAGGATTTGCGCTTTGGTGGAAAGAGTAGAGAAGTTTTTCGTGTTGTTGACGGCATTGTCAGCCCAGGCCAGGGCGGTTTCCATATCTTTATCCGCAGTGAGCAGATAGTTGGCGGCGGAGTTCCAGCCCTGCCAGGTGAAGCCCAGCATCCCATCCAGTTCTGCTTCCATGCTGGCCCTGGTGACGGCGTACACGTCGGTGGCGACGGTAAACTGCACTTTCTTCTTTTCCCAGCGCAGCTCGATATCGGCAGAATTGTCGGCCTGGTTGACGAAGCGGTACTCCAGCCATTCTACGGATTCCGGCAAATCGGCAGGCTTGGCTTTGACCCGCAGGGCGTCTTCCGACTGGTCGTAGTTATAGCTGCCCCACGACCAGTTGTTTTTGGAGAATATCAGCGTCCATTCTCCGGCAGTAGGCAGGATGTGGAATCCGTACTTGCCGGCGGCCAACGGCTGGCCGTTGATCGTCACGTCGTGTTCGAAATACATGGTGGTGTTCTCGTCGGCGCCCGCCCGCCAGGGCATGGAAGCGCCGTACGGCACCACGGCATTTTCTCCGTAGACCTCGCCTTCCCGGCCCTTCACGCCGGGGCGGTGGTATTCAATCTTTACTTTGGTCAGTCCGATCCATTCCGCCACCATAGCTTTTTTGCTGGCAGGGGGCGTGGTGACGAACTGGGCTTGCGCAGTATGGCCGGCGACGGCCAGGGCGAATAAGAAAATAATGATCCTCATCATATTAGGGTGGTTTGGTGGAATAATCGGGTGTTGTTGCTGTATAGAGGATCTGATGTGGCGGTGTTTGGGGGTTCGCTTTTCGGTTTTCGGTTTTCGCAGTTTGCTTCTTGCCGGATTACGGCCGGGAACGAACTTGAACTCCAACACAAAATTGGCATGAAAGTTATCATTTCTCCCGGGAACTATGGCAAAAAGCAGGCCTTGTTAAATTTTCTTTAACAAGGGAAGTGTCATGGAGGTGACACCTGCGGTTTGTTAAGAAGGGAAATGAAAAAGTGGGCTACCCTTATCGAAAAAATAGCCTAGTCAAAAATGGCGATTATTTAACTTTATGCACTTAAAAAGAAAGTTTGAAAAGTTTCTTTAATCTGATTCTTTTGAGTAGGTTTATTTGGTTAACCAAAAATTTCCAAAATGAACTATCGCGCTTACCCCCCCCCCTATATGTAAAATTATTGTTATATTGGTATCTGTAATTTTTCCATTGCTTCCCATGCATACTCAGGTACTCGTAAACGAAAGCTGGTCTTCTGCTTTTGGCAGCCCGTCGGAGATCGGCTGGAGCAACAGCGAGGTTGGAGAAAACGGGAACATTTATACTGTAGGCCACGACCAGGTAGGTGGCCGCATACAGTTCCTGCTGTCCAGCCACGACAGCGAGGGAAACCTGCTGTGGGCTTCCAGTCTGGAAACGCAGCCTGTCCGTCAGCTTTGGCACGGCTATCATATTGGACGGGCAAGGGAATATCTACTGTGCCGGGGCGGCGGCCGGCCCTGGCACGAACGGCTATGACCTTTTGGTAGCCAAGTTTGACACATCCGGCGACGAGTCCTGGCATATCCTCGTCGACGGGCCGGAAGAGCTCGACGATTATGGCGTGGCGCTCCTGGGCGTCGATGCCGAAAACCTGGTGGTTGCGGGCCTGTCTTCCTCTTCCGAAAGCGGGCGAGACATCCTGGCTGTCATGGCCAGCGACGAGGGCGACGTCGTTTGGCAGGCGTACTACGACTATGCCCAGAAAGACGACGCCCCCGTCGGCATCGAAATTTTTGACGGATCCACCGTAGAAATACTGGGCGCCAGCCAGGACGCGGGCGGGGATTGGGACATCCTCTCCTGGCGCCTGCCCACCGACGACGGGGAGCCGGGAAGCGATTACCGGTACCCTTTCCTCAAACTGGACTATGAAAAAGGGATGTATTACGAAAAGGACAACCAGGATAACTACTACTTCAGCGGCGCCAAAATTTCAGAAGGCGGGCTGGATATCCAATTGGTAAAGCTCGACTCCGGCTTTCAGCTGGAATGGGCAAAAGAAATAGACGGCGGTTTTGGAGACGACGCCGTTTTCAGCATGGCCTATGCCCCTGAGCAAGCGGCTGTTTACCTGGGCGGCTACAGCGCCAACCGCCAGGGCGGGCAGGATATGTACGTGGCTTCTTTTTCTTCTGCCGGCGACTTATCGCTGGAGTACAGAAGGGTAAATAACCAGCCGGCCGCCAAAGCCGCCGCCCGTGCCATCCGGCTTGCCGCCGACGGGGATGTGTATGCGGCAGGCGAGGCACAGGCAGGAGGCGAAAAAGGACTCGTGCTTACCCGCTTCGACAAAGAAGCCGGGCAGTTGTGGGAAATAAACGCCGGGC